>DASYQZ010000048.1:0-15683 GCA_036004865.1 Vicinamibacterales bacterium | reverse complement strand
AGAGCGCCGCAATCGACTCGCATTCGCTCGCCGCGAGCAGGGGCGGGAGCTTTGCGAAACCCTGCGCGTCGAGCGAGCCTTCGATGGCCGGCCAGTCCAGATCGGCGAGTGCTAGGCACTTACTTTTTTTCACTGGCGGGGCCCCACCCCCGCCGCGAGCTGTCGCTGATGCCGCGCGGCAGACCGCGCGGCATGGCCGCAGGCGCTGCCGTTCATTCACGCGCCCGCGCTCGATCACGACTCTGTTCGCTTTCCAGCAGCGTCTGCTTTCTTGCCGCTCCCCATCGATAACCACCGGTCGAGCCATCAGCCGAGACCACTCGGTGACACGGGATTGCCAGCGCGACCGGATTCGTTGCGCACGCGCGCGCGACGGCTCGGACGGCGCCTGGCCGGCCGATCGTCTTGGCGATCTCGCGATAGGTGCGCGTTTCGCCGTATGGAATCGCGGCGAGCGCCTGCCAGACCTGCCACTGAAACGCCGTCGCCTGCACGTCGAGCGGCAGGTCGAGCCGCGGTCGGCGGCCCGAGAGGTGCGCGAGGATCTCGGTCGTCCACGTCGCCAGCGCGCTGCTGTCGCCCGCGATCGTCGCGGCCGGGTACTCGCGTGCGAGCGCGCGCTCGAGCTCCGCGTCCGACGATCCCATGGCAACCGCGCACACGCCGCGCGACGTCGCCGCCACCAGCAGCCGCCCGAGCGGCGAATCGACAATTGCGTACTGAATGCTCATCCCCGCACCTCCGCGTCGATAGGTTGACGGCGACATCCCGAGCTTCGGCGCCGCTCGTTCGTAGAACCGGCTGCTCGATCCGTAACCGGCGTCGTGCATCGCGCCCGTCACGTCCTCGCCGTCGCGCAGCCGCCGCTTCACTTTGCGGAGCCGGACCGCCTCGGCGTACTCCCGCGGCGTGACCCCGACCAGCCGCTTGAAGTTGCGCTGCAGGTGATACGGGCTGCCGCCCAGGCGCGCGGCGAGCGTCGCGAGCGACGGATGCCCGTCGACGTTCGCGAGATAGACGCACGCGCGGCGGATTTTGTCGACCCACGGATCGGCGGCGCCGGTCGCGTCGGGACGGCAGCGGCGGCATGCGCGAAAGCCGGCGCGCCGCGCCTCGGAGGTGCCGTCGAAGAACGAGACGCGCTCGCGCCGCGGGCGGCGGCTCGGGCACGACGGCCGGCAATAGACGCCGGTGGAGTGGACCGCGTAGACGAACATGCCGTCGGCGTCGCGATTGCGCGCGACGACCGCGGCCCATCGCGCGGTGTCGTTGAGTTTCTCTGTCGGTTGAACGGCAGCCATTGCAGTCATGTGGGCATTCTCTTTCGCGTGGGGCCCCACCCCACGCCTGATGCTCTCGCGCCGTAGCGCTCGAGCATAACCTTCACCTGCGCGCTGTCGCGCGCGCAGGTGTCAGTGTCGCAAGAAAGCTGCGACGCAGCTATCCGCAGCTTGCGATCGAATCGAGGGCTGCGGAAAACAGGTCTCTTTCGTGCTTTCGTGTTTTCGTGGTTGCATTTGCGCCGGACTACGAAGCGCTTCGTTGACAAGGCTTCCTGCCTTCGGCCATATTCGGAAACCATATGATTTCACTGGCGCAAGACGTCCGCTACGCCATTCGCACGCTGCTGAAGACGCCGGCGTTCACCATCATCGTCATTCTCACGCTCGCGCTCGGCATCGGTGCGAACACCGCCATTTTCTCGCTGACCGATCAACTGCTGCTGCGGCGGCTCCCAGTCAAGGATCCGCAGCAACTCGTCATCCTCGACGGCCCGGGCGCGTTCCAGGGGCGCACGTTCAACAACGGCACGTTCTCGTACCCGATGTACCGCGACTTCCGCGATCAGACCACGGTGTTCAGCGGAACGATCGCGCGCGTCCCCGCGCCGTTGACGTTGATGACGAACGGCCAGGCCGAGCGCGTCAGCGGCGAGCTCGTCACCGGCAACTACTTCGACGTCCTCGGCGTCCGCGCGCAGATCGGCCGCACGCTCAAGCCGGATGACGACGTCTCGCCGGGCGGACATCCGGTCGTCGTCCTGAGCCATCACTATTGGTCGCGCCGCTTCGCCGCCGATCCGGCGATCCTCAATCGCTCGATCACGCTCAACGGCACGCCGATGACGATCGTCGGCGTCACGCCGCCCGGCTTCTACGGCATCGTCGTCGGGGAAAACCCGGACGTCATGGTCCCGGTGATGATGAAAGCGCAGATGACGCCGACGTGGAACGATCTGGAAAATCGACGGAGCCGCTGGCTGACGGTGATGGGCCGCGTGAAGCCCGGCGTGTCGCGCGCGCAGGCCGAAGCAGCGATGAACGTGATCTATCGCCAAATCAACGAGCAGGAGCTCAAGGAGATCCCGAGCGCGTCCAAGTCGTTCCGCGAACGGTTCGTGTCGAAGCACCTGTTTCTGAACGAAGGGCAGAAAGGACGATCGGATCTGCGCGTTCAGTTCTCGACGCCGATCCTCGTTCTGATGGGCATGGTCGGTGTGGTGCTGCTGATCGTTCCGCTGATGACCGACAGCACCTGGAGCAGCACCGTCAAGGTCGAAGGCTATCAGGCGAAGGAAGGCGAGAACATGAACCCCGACGTCAACGGCGTCGGGCCGGGATATTTCGCGACGCTCGGTCAGGCGCTCATCAAAGGCCGCGAGTTCACCGTCAAGGATGTCGCAGGCGCGCCGAAGGTCGCCATCATCAACGAGACGATGGCGAAGTATTTCTTCGGCGCGGACAATCCGCTCGGACGTCACATCGGCTGGGGCCGCACGAGCGGCACCGACATCGAGATCGTCGGCGTGGCGAAGGACTCGAAGACGGCCACGATGCGACAGGAGATCCACCGGTTCGTCTATGTCCCCTACATGCAGGAGGACGAGATCGGCCAGATCACGTTCTATGTCCGCGCGCGCCGCGACGCGATGGCGATCGCAGGCTCGGTACGCGCGGCCGCGCAGCGGTTCGATGCGAATCTTCCGATCTTCGACATGAAGTCGATGGAAACGACGCTGGACGATTCATTGTTCATCGAGCGAATGGTGGCGGGACTGTCGGCGGCGTTCGGTGCGCTGGCAACGCTGCTCGCAGCCATCGGGCTCTACGGCGTGATGTCGTACTCGGTCGCGCGGCGCACGCGTGAAATCGGCATCCGCATGGCGCTCGGCGCCGAGCGCGGATCGGTTCTGTGGCTCGTGCTTCGCGAGGTGACACTGATGGTCGCCGCGGGCGTGGCCATCGGATTGCCGCTCGCGTTCGCGCTCAGTCGCTTCGTGCAATCGCAGTTGTTCGCGCTGTCGGCCAACGATCCGCTCGCTCTCGCCGGCGCCGCCGTCGTGCTCGGCGCCGTCGCGCTGCTCGCCGGCTATCTGCCCGCGCGGCGAGCCACACGCGTCGATCCGATGTTGGCGCTGCGGTATGAATAAGTCAGGTGGGTTAGGTGGGGCGGGTAGGGCTGGTAGGTCGAACACATACCCATCCGACCTACCTGCCCCACCCGCCCTATTCCGCGCGAAGTGCCACCAACGGGCTCACGCGCAGCGCGCGGCGGACCGGCGCGAGGACCGCGCCCATCGCGACGATCGACAGCAGCGCGACAACGACAACGTAGGTCGTCGGGTCGTACGCATCCACCCCGAACAACAAGCCTGACATCAGACGTCCCGAGAGCAACGCGATCACCAGACCCGCCGTCATGCCGATCGCGGTCAGCACGAGCGCCTGACGCGCGACGAGCCGGACGACGTCGCCGCCGGTGGCGCCGAGCGCCATTCGTACGCCGATCTCGTGCGTCCGCTGCGACGCGAGATAGGACAACACGCCGTAGAGTCCGACGGTCGCGAGCACGACTCCCGCGATCGCGAACGCCGCCATGAGCGTCGTCGAGAATCGGTACGGCGCGAGCGCCTCGCCGACGCGCGCGGCGAGCGGCGTCACGGCGGCGACCGGCAGATTGGGATCGATCTCGTGGATGATGCCACGTACCGCCGGCGCGATCGCGGCGGCGTCGATCGACGTCCGCAGCACGACCGTGAACATCAGGTCGGTGTTCACCGCGAGCGATTCGTAGATCGTCGGGCGCGGCTCGATGCCGACCTGCTCCTCCCGATAATCCCGCACGACGCCGACGATGGTCCGCCACGGCGAGGTGCCGCCCGGTCGATCGAAGTTCAGCCGCTGCCCGATCGGATCCTCGTTCCTGAAATAACGCCGCACCAGCGCGTCGTTGACCAGCACGGTCCGCGGCGCCCCGGCGCGATCGCTCTCGTTGAAGTCACGGCCGCGGATGATTCGACCCCCAATCGCCTCGATGTATCCGGGCGACAGCTCGTTGTGCCGCACCTCGATGCCGAACTCGTTCGGCGCGCGATGCTCGACGGTGAAATCGGACGACCAGAGAAACCCGTCGAGGAGCGCACGCTGGGCCGCGCCCGCCGCGACGACACCCGGCGTCGCACGGACGCGCTCGAGCACGCGATCGACGAACGCCGACTGACGCTCCGGCGTGTCGTACGTGGATCGCGAGAGGATGATCTGAACGCTGGCGGCCTGGTCCGGCACGAACCCGAGATCCACGTAATTGAGCTTGACGAAACTTCGGGCGAGCAGCGTGGCGCCGACGAGCAGCGCGAGCGACATCGCAAGCTCGGCGACGACGAGCGCGTGACGCAATCGGCCGCCGCCGGAACCACCGCCGTCGCGGACGCCGCCGCGCAGCGAGCTCGTCACGTCGCGCACGCGGCCCAGCCGGGCAGGCACCACGCCGAAGACGATGCCGGTGACGGCGACCACGATCATCGTGAAGGCGAGCGCAGCACGGTCGAGGTGAATCTCGTGCAGGCGCGGCAGTGACGTCGGACCATACGCCACGACGGCGCGCACCGCTGTGTAGGCCAGCAGGAGGCCGAGCGCGCCGCCGAGAGAGGCGAGCAGCACGCTCTCGGTGAGCATCTGGCGGACGAGGCGCGTGGAGCTGGCGCCGAGCGCCGAGCGAATCGCCAGCTCGCGCGCCCGGGCGGCGCCGCGCGCCAGCATCAGGTTCGCGACGTTCGCGCACGCGACGAGCAGGACGAACGCGACGGCGCCGAGGAACAGCTGCAGTGCCGTGCGCGACGGACCGACGATCCATTCCTGCAGCGGACCGACGCCGGCACCCATGTGCGTGTTCGTCTCGGGATAGCGCCGTTCCAGATCCTTCGCGATGCGGTCGATGTCCTCTTGCGCCTGCGCGACGCCGACGCCCGGTTTCAACCGCGCGATCACGCGGAGGTTGTGGGCCCGGCGCGTGTTCGCGATGCTCTCCGGCGTCCATCCCATCGGCACCCACACGTCCATGACGATGTTGTTGAATCGGAAATCCGCCGGCAGGACGCCGACGACCGTACGCGCGCGCCCGTCGAGCGAGATCGTGCGGCCGACAATCGCCGGGTCGCCGCCGAACCGCCGCTGCCACAGACCCGCGCTGATGACGACGACGCCGTCCTTCCCTCGCCAATCTTCATCGGCGACGAACGCGCGGCCGAACGCCGTCTGCACGCCGAGGATCGAGAAGAAGTTCGCCGTGACCGTCATGCCCTTCAACCGCTCCGGCTCGCCGGCGCCGGTCAGCGCGTAGGTCATGACCCACGCGTCGCGCGCCGCCCCCCAGTACGCGGCCATGTCCGCGAACGACCGGTTCTCGCGCCGCCAGTCGGCGAAGTTGGCCGGCGCGCACTCGGCTTCGGTCCAATGGCGATCGGGATTCGTCTCCCAGAGCTGCACCAGCTGTTCGGGCTCGCGATACGGCAGGTCGCGCCACAGGACGGCGTTGACGATGCTGAAGATCGCGGTGGTGGCGCCGATGCCGATGGCGAGCGTCAGCGACGCCACCAGCGCGAATCCGGGATTGCGCCGCAGCATGCGGCAGCCGTAGCGGATGTCCTGCACGACCATGTCGAGGCTCCAGTGCTGATGCAGCAGTTGCAGCGCGTGAGGGACGGCGCCGGCGCTGAGCCGCACCGCATTGCGCGGCGCGTACCAGAGCTCCGCGTCCCATTCGCGGCGCCAGTCGTCGCGGCGCCATTTCGGGACGAACACGCTCGCCGCGCCGACGATCGCGCGGGCGAGGCCGGAAAGGAGGGACGGTTTCATACGCGTCATGCTTTCGCTCGCGCCGGCCGGAACGCGCGGAGACGCGCGCGCGCGGCACGCTCGCGCTCCTTCAGCGCCGCGGCGGCGGTTGCCAGGATCTTCTCGCCGGCCGTCGTCACCTCGTAGTAGCGGCGCGGCGGCCGTTTTTCTTTTTGCGCGACCTTGTGATCTTCCCAGCGCGACTCCACGAAGCCCTCGTGCTCGAGCCGCGCCAGCGCGGGATACACGGTGCCGCTCGGCAGCCCCGTGGCGGTGATGACGTCGAACCCGTGGCGCGCGCCGGCGACGAGCGCCTGCAGGACGGCGAACAGGGTGGGGCGCAGGGGCAGTCGGGACATATGTAGCATTCTTACCTATGTAGCGTTTTAGATGCCAGAGGGGAGAAAAAGGTTGAAGGCGTGCAAGGCGCGGCCGATTCGGTGACGTATATCGGACAGCAGCGCCCGCGGCCACACCGCGCCGCGGGAGCGGCGCGGTGTCAGCGACAGCTCGCGCTGGGGGTGGGGCCCCAGCGCCAGTGAAAAAAAGTAGATCAAGTGCTGCAAGCTAAGATGATGCCGCTATGAAAGTCGCCGTTGTTGGCGCAGGCAGCGTCGGCGGTTATTTCGGAGGCCGATTAGCGGCGGCGGGCGCCGACGTGACGTTTCTCGCGCGCGGCGCCCAGCTCGAGGCCCTCCGCTCGCGGGGGCTCACCGTTCACAGCTTTCGCGGCGATTTTCATCTGCCGCGCGTCAATGCCGTGGACGACCCCCGCCCGATCGGACCCGTCGACATCGTCTTCTTCACCGTCAAGCTGTACGACGCCGAGGCGGCCACCGCGCTGCTGCCGCCGCTCGTCGGAGCCGACACGGCCGTCATCCCGCTGCAGAACGGCGTCGACGGCGTCGATATCGTCTCGCGCGCGGTCGGATCGCGACATACCGCAGGCGGAACGGTCTACGTCGCGGCGGTGATCGCCGAGCCCGGGGTCATCCGGCACTCGGCGCTCGATCATTTGATCTTCGGCGAGCTGGATGGCACGCGCTCCGCGCGGCTCGAGCGGCTCCTCGACGTCTGCACGCCCGCGGGATTTCAGGTGACGCTCAGCCCGAGCATCACGGTCGACATCTGGACCAAGTTCGTCCGCCTGTCGGTCTTCAGCGGCATGACGACCGTGACCCGCTGTCCGATCGGTCCGATCGTCGCCGACCCCGAGCTGTTCGAGATGCTGAAGTCGGCGACGCGCGAAACGATGGCGGTCGCGCGCGCGAAAGGCATCGCGGTCCCCGACACTGTCGTCGACGACGTGGAGCGCTCATATCGTGTGCTGCCGGCACACATGAAGTCGTCGATGCTCGAGGATCTCGAGCGCGGGCGGCGGCTCGAGCTCCCGTGGCTGAGCGGCGCGGTCGTCCGCATCGGCCGCGAGGTCGGCGTCCCGACCCCAACGCACGACTTCATCGCAACCGTCTTGAAGCCTCACGTCAATGGACAATGAGCGCCTGCGGCCATGCCGAGCCGAGGACATGGGAATCCGAGGCGAGGCATCAGCGACAGCTCGCGGCGAACTGGCGGGGTCCCCAACGCGGCAGCCGCGTTGGGGTGCCCGTGGGGCCCCGCCGCCAGTGAAGAAAGATGACACGCGCTCTTCGCGCACTCGTCTCGAGACCGGGTTTTAGCGCGGTCGCCGTGGCGACCCTCGCGATTGGCTTCGCCGTCAACGCGGCGATCTTCAGTCTGACCCGGACCGTGCTGCTGCGTCCGCTGCCGTTCAGGGACGCTGAGCGACTGGTCCTGATCGGAGAAGCCAATCGGTCGCGCGGTGTTTCGTACTCGGCGGCTGTTCCTGCGAACTACTTCGCCTGGCGCGAGCGCGTCACCTCGCTCGAAGCCACCGCTCCGTGGCGGTTCGTGTACTTCACGCTGTCCGGTCCAATCGATCCACCGGCCCGCGTTCAAGGTGTCATCGCCTCGCCGTCGTTTTTTCCGCTGCTCGGGATCACGCCCGCGCTTGGACGGCCGTTCTCCGCTGAAGACGGCCGTACGGGAAACGATCGGGTCGTGCTGCTCAGCGACGGCTTCTGGCGCCGGCAGTTCGGCGGCGATCCCTGGATCGTCGGCCGATCGCTGACGGTCGACGGCACACCGTGCACCGTCGTCGGCGTGCTCCCGGAGAGCTTCAGATTCTTCCGCGTGCTCAATCGCGAGCTCGACGTGTGGCGGCCGTTCGTGTTCGATCCAACCGACCGCGAGCACTCGATCAATCTGTACGCGAAGCTGCGGCCGGGCGTGACGCTCGACGCGGCGCGAGCGGAGCTCGCCGCCGCGTATGCCTCGCTGCCTGCCGAAGCCTTTCGCGACGGGTGGACGACCGACGTGGCGAGTCTGTCGACGCGCTTCACCGCCGGCCAGCGGCCGATCCTTCAGGCGCTCCAGATCGCGGTCGCCCTCGTGATGTGCATCGCCGCGGCGAACATCGCGAACCTCGTGCTCGCGGTTGCGGCCGGTCGCCGCAAGGACGTCGCCGTCCGCATCGCGCTCGGCGCCACGCCCTGGCGCCTGACGAAGGAGCTCGCGCGCGAACCGCTCATCCTCGCGGGTGCGGGCGCCGTGACCGGTGTGCTGCTCGCCGTCTGGATCGTCGATTTCCTGAATACCTCGGTCAGCTATCAGGACATCAATCGCGTCGAGCCGTTTCGCGTGGACGGCTGGGTCGTCGCGTTCACGATGGGTCTCGGCCTCGCGAACGCGATCGTCTTCGCGCTGCTGCCCGCGCGGACGGCAGTGGACGCCGACGTCGTCGACGCGCTGAAAGAGTCGTCTGGCGCAACCGCCGGGGTCAGGCATCAGCGCGTGCGTGGAGCGCTCGTCGTCGGCGAGCTGGCGCTGTCGATTGTGCTGCTCGCGTCCGCGCTGGAGCTGACGGGCAGCGCGCTGTCGTTGAACGCGATGGATCGCGGCGTCGATGCGGATCGCGTCATGACCGCACAACTGTCGCTCAACGCGCCGCGCTACGACGACACCACGCGACTGACGCAGTTCGCCGATGCCGTCCTCGCGCGGTTGACGGCCGCGCCCGGCATCGAAGCGGCGTCGCTCGTGAACTATCCGCCGCTATCGATCGTCGGCACGTCGTTTCCGATCGCGATCGAGGGACGCGCCGAGATTCAGGGACACGAGCCGCGCGCGCTGTGCTGGATTGTCGCGCCCCGCTATTTCGCCACCGTCGGCATCCCGATCGTCGCCGGACGCGATTTCACGCCGGGCGATACTCGCGATCGCGCCGGCGTCGTCATCGTCAGCCGCCGACTGGCGCAGCGGTTCTGGCCCGGGGCCGGGCATACCGGCGTCATCGGCAAACGCCTCACCGTGCTCTTTCCGCAGAGCGATGCGTTCTGGATCCCGCGCGCGACCCTTCGGCCGCTCACGATCGTCGGCGTCGCCGGAGATGTGCGTGAAGACGGCATCGGGGATTCGGGCGCCGCCGATCCGCAACTCTATCTGCCGTACGGCCAGAGTCCGACGCGCATCATGACGCTGGTCGCGCGCACCGTCGGCTCTCCATATGCCGCCGCGCCGCTGCTTCGCGAAGCGGTGCGCGAGGCGGATCCCGATCAGCCGACGTTCGACGAGAAAACGCTCGACGACATTCGTCAGGAGACGTTCGCGCGATCGCGCGAGATCGCGTGGCTCATCGGCGCGTTCGCCGTGCTCGCGCTCGTCCTTTCGGCGATTGGCGTGTACGGCGTGATGGCGTATCTGACCACGGCGCGCAGCCGAGAGATCGGCATCCGCCTGGCGCTCGGCGCGTCGCGCGGCGATGTGATGCGGATGGTCGTTGGAGACGCAATGCGGCTGGCACTTGCGGGCGCCGCGATCGGAATCGTTGCGGCGCCCGTCGCGATCGCCCTCGCTCGCGGGTGGATCGTCGGCCTCGATCGATCTCATCCGGCGACGCTCGCCGCCGTCGCGGCGCTGCTGACGCTCGTCTGCGCCGGCGCCGCGGCCATTCCCGCCCGCCGCGCCGCGAACGCCGCGGCCGTATCGTTCCGATGATTCTCCGTTTCGTGGTTTCGTGGTTTCGTGGTTGCGTTTAGCAGCTAGAGAGGCTGGGTGAAGTTCGCGAGGCGCTTGAAGGCGTTCACCTTCTCCGACCGATCGATGTCCTTCAAGCCTTCCTTCACCGCGCCGCACACCGTCGCCGTCACGCCGCTCGAGTGCCAGTCGAAGCCGAGCACGCAGCCGAAGGCTTGAAACCAGAAGGGATCGGAGAGACGCCGCAACACTTCGCGCGTCCCGTACTCCGAGGCGAGGTAGATGACAATCTCGCGCGACAGCCGCACCATGCGGCCGAAGAGCCACGCGGGCGCCTTACCCGCCATGCAGAGGGAGAGAGGCGTAACCGGTGTGGCGGGACACGAGTCAATTGTACGTCGAGCTTTTGCAGCACATCGCCATCGACCGACAAAGCCCGGGCGCACAGTTCATCGACGAAGCTGCGCTACTCTTGATCGCACTTTTTTCTGCATCGTCATCACGCATGGCAGGCCAGCCGGTGATATTCACATGGTATCGAGGAGAATCGTCCCGCAACACGATGAGGCCGGCGGCAATCACTGAGCCGACTTCGATGTCGGCACGGCCGTACAGCCTCGGCTGCGGACTCTCTCTGAGCACATCGCGGCCAATGTCCCAGATGACCAATTCGGCGAGATGGGTGATTTGGAACGTAGATAACTGCCGATCGGGTGGCGGCATGAAGGCTTGTGGCCTCGCGCCTCCTTTCCTTTGATCGCCCGATCGTCTGAAGTGTCCTTCTTGCAGGATGAAACGCGCGAGCTTGTCCGATGGCTCGGTGAGCTTTGACTCGCTAGGTTCTCTCCAGCGCAAAAACGCGCGCAATACCGTCCAGCACCGGTTCAGGCAGTTCTGCACGGAGCCATTCGGTCCCATACGTTTTGCTGGCGCCGAAGAGTCCGGCGTAACTGAGCCGTCCATTGCGGCCGACGCTGACAGAGAACACCAGCCTCGGCTCCACCTGCCATGTAATCGAGATTTCTCCGTCCGGGTCTACTGCTACATCAGGCACAGGCGTCGTCGTGGGCAGAAGAGCCAGAAACTGTCGCGCGTGTGAATACGCGCCCAGGTCGACGCATCGCGCTCCATATCCGTCCCAATTCTCCCCACTCGCCAATTGCGCCGCGCCGTCCAATGCAGCCATTGCATTGTCTATGACGGAACGCAGGCTGACGCACTGGAAAAGATGACGGGACGCCTGATCGATTTGGCTTTCAACAGCGGCTGCGTCGCGGCCCACACCTCGGGATGGTACAAGCGGCGCAAGAAGGCCGCCACGTTTGAGTGCAACTGCGATAGCCGTCATCCAAATAACTCCGCGGCAGAATCCGTAATGCTGCTGAAAAAGATGTCGTTCTTGAATTGACGCAATGCGTTCAAGACCATTTGAATACGATCGTCATCCGGTTGCAATTCCACTTCACGGTAAGCATCTATATCCAGCAATACGACTAAGTGCTCGAGATCCGCCGGAGACGGTTCCAGCGCTTGAGTCACGATCGCGGAGTGATCGTGATTCGGATCGTGAATGATCAGACGCGTAAGAAAGCCGCGCAGGAACTGGGGTACTCCTTCCGGCACTCGAGGCGGCGCAGTGAGATAAGTCGTCAAGTCCGACACTGGTAAGGGAAACTGTAGTCGGTTTATGTACCGCGCGGCAAGACGGACCGCCGCAATCGGCCGAGCGATGCTCGCGTACAGTGCCCACAACCGCAGGGCTTCAGGAAAGATCGATTCCCATTGGGTGTAGGGTGCCAGACGATTCAGCGTGAATCCGTTCAACCGGAACTGGGCCAAGGTCCTTTCGTCAGGGCTTTTGAACATCAGACCTTGGTCCGTCTGAGCGGATACAGGCTGAAGCATCCCGTTGTCAAAACGGAACTCGGCAAGTCCAGATTTGATCACGACCGCGGTCGGGTATGCATCCGAGAGCTGACTTCGCAGCGGCTCGAAGGTTTCGGTCGTCACGTTATCGCCAGCTTGAACACGGATGTCGATCAACGCTTCGGTAATCGGCGCGCGCGCGAGGTATCTTGATTTTGCCACTGCAGCGATGATTATCTTCAGCAGGTCCGAACCACTTTCGAGGAGGACGGCTTCCCAAGCGCGGCAGCCGTCGCCCCATTGGTCGCGTCAGTCGGTGTGGGTTACTGCTGCGACGTCGACGTGGTCTTCGTGGCCGCGACGATTTTACCTACGAACTCGTTCAGCGCGCCCTGACCGCTGATCCAGCGGACGACGGCGACGACGTCGTTCTCCCAGTCGATGTAGATGATGTTGGCGCCGTTGCCTTCGAAGTACACCGACGATTCGGGCGCCGACGGCAGCGATTTCTTGCCCGTGTTCAGGAACCAGTTCGCATAGCCGTAGTTCGCGTTCGCGGGCCCGGGCGTCCGCGCCATCTGGATCCATTTCTCCGACACGAGCTGGCGATCCTTCCATGTGCCGTTGCGGAGGAACAGGTAGCCGAAGCGCGCCATGTCGTACGCGTTGATGAACATGCCGCCGCCCCAGTGACCGCCGCCGCCGACCGCCTGCATCTTCTGTCCGTCGATGTCGACCCAGGCGTTGTCGTAGCCGAGCCAGCGCCACGTCGACGAGGCGCCGATCGGTTCCATGATTTCCGAGCGCAGCACATCCGGCAGCGGGCGCCGCCAGACGTTGAGCGCCGCGAGCGCCATCACGTTCACGCGGACGTCGTTGTATTTGTAGTGCGTGCCCGGCTCGTGCAGCTGCCGATTCGCCCACTCGGCGGGCTGTCCTTCCGGACGATCCGCCCAGTCCGGCTTGCCCCACAGCGTCCCCTGCCAGTCGCTCGTCTGCCGCAGCAGGTGATCCCATTTGATCTTCTGGTTGTGCGGCGCCTCGAACAGGTCGACGTTCGGCGGCATGTAGTCGCGCGCGTAATCGTTCACGTCGCGAATCAGGCCGCGCTGCCACGCCAATCCGATCACTGTCGTCAGAAACGTTTTCGTCACGCTGAACGTCATGTCGACGCGGTTCGGCTCGCCCCATTCGGCAACGACGTAGCCGTGCCGAGTGATGAGGCCGCTGGCGGGCCCGCGCGGCTTGACGGGACCGATCGGCGTGTCAAACGGCTCGTTGCGTCCGAACGACGTCGCCAGCGCGATGTTGAGATCCTTGTTCGCCGGATTCTCGCGATCGATCGACACCTTGATCGCTTCGGCAATCCGTGCCGCATTCATCCCGACGTCTTCAGGCTTTTTGTGCTGCCAGTCGAACCGCTCGGGGAAATATGTCGACGTCGCCGCAGGCGCGGACGCTGGCCGCTGCGCAGCCACGGGACCGCGCGCTGTAATGACCAGCGCGAAAAGGACAACGAAAAACGCCATTCGTTTCATAACGTGCCTTCTTTTTTCACTGGCGCTGGGGCCCTCCACCTCCGCTCGCATCCAATTCGCGCGAGCTACGGTGGACCCGCCGTAGCCTTGGCGGAGGCGGGCACCCCCGCCGCGAACTGACGCTGATGCCGCGCGGCGGACCGCGCGGCATAGCCGCAGGCGCCAGCTGTGGAGCTGCGGCAGTATAGTGCATGGCGATGAGTTCGCGACTCACACTGGTTGCGCTGGCCGCGGCGTGCACGGCGGCCGCGTTCGCGCAATCGCGGGCGCCGGAGCGTGCGCCGCTCGAGACGCTGCTCACGCGCGCGGCCTGGTACCTCGACTACTTCGTCGATCAGTTCGAGAACGTCGTGGCCGAGGAAACGTACATCCAGGATGCCAGCGCGCTGATGCCGATCTTCAATCCCGTCGGCGGCGGACGCGGCACTGCCGCGCAGTCGACGGCGGCGGACATGTCGCGCGCGCGGCATCGCGATCTCAAATCCGACTTCCTGCTCGTGAAGTCGGCGACGACTCCCGACCTCGTGCCGTTCCGCGACGTCCTCGAAGTGGACGGCCGTCCGGTCCGCGATCGCGAGCAGCGGCTCGCGAACCTGTTCATCAAGCCGTCGACCGATGCGATGGCGCACGCGGAGCGCGTTCGCGATGAAGGCGCGCGCTACAACCTCGGCAACATGCGCAGCACGATCGGGAATCCGATGCTGGCGCTCGGCATCCTGCAGGTCACCTATCAACCGCGCTTTCATTTCTCGCTCGGCAAAGAGGACAAGAGCGTCGGCGCCGGCGTCTGGATCGTGGAATACAAAGAGGACGCGCCGCCCGCGATGATTCGCGGCGAAGCCGGCGGCGATCTCTTCTCGCACGGCCGGCTCTGGGTGGAGCTCGCGACCGGCCGCGTGATGAAGACGGAGCTGCAGGTCGAGCAGCCCTCCGTGCGCGCGATCGTGACGACGACGTTCCGATACGACGATCGCTTCGGCATTGCCGTGCCGATGGAAATGCGGGAGCGGTACACGATTGGCACCGGCAATCGCGTCAACACCGTCGCGACCTACGGACGGTTCCGCCGGTTCACCGTGAGCGCCGACGAGGACGTCCGCGTCCCGCTGCGCACGGTGACGGAGGCCGTGACCGGGATGACGCTCATCGAGCTGCCGGCCGGCCGCTACACCATGGGCAGCGGGTCGTCAGAGATCGGGCGCAACGCCGACGAGACGCTGCACGACGTCGAGATCACGCAGCCGTTCTTCCTCGGCCGCTACGAAGTGACACAGGAGGAATGGCGCGCGGTGATGGGCACGTCGCCAAGTCAATTCGCGGCGTGCCGCCCGCGATGTCCGGTCGAGAACGTCACGTTCGCGGACGTCCAGCAGTTCCTGGCGAAGTTGAACGCCAATCCGTCCGCGACGTTGCGTTATCGGTTGCCGACGGAGGCCGAGTGGGAGTACGCGTGCCGTGCGGGCACGACCGGTCCGTTCTTCACGGGCGAGAACCTCACGACGGATCAGGCGAATTACAACGGCCGGTTTCCGTACCCGACCTCGTCTCCGGGGCCTGCCAGTCCGATGGGCGAGTTCCGGCAGCGTCCAACGCCGGTCGGATCGTTTCCCCCGAATCGATGGGGACTCGCCGACATGCACGGCAACGTGTGGGAGTGGACCGCCGACTGGTACGGCGCGTACGCCGAGGACGCTTCGGCGAACATCGATCCGCACGGGCCGCCTTCGCCAGGCTTCGGCGCGCCTCGCCGCAGCTCGCCGGAACAACGAGCGAGCGCAGGCGGGCCCAACTCGGGCGAGAAGCGCGTCATTCGCGGCGGAAGCTGGTACTTCGACGCCAACAGCGCGCGATGCGCGCTGCGCTACACGCACGCGCCCGAGGACCGCGGGTTCAGTCTCGGGTTTCGACTGGCCGCGGATCGGAAATAAACGCGTACTGCAATTGATCGGTGAGCCGGCCGTCCTTGATCGCGCTGCACCGCAGCCGCGCCTCGAGCACGTATCCCGCTTTCTCGAGCACGCGGCACGACGCCGTGTTCCAGGCGAACGGGAGCGCGTAGATGCGCGTGAGGCGGTACGTCGCGATCGCGTACTCGGTCACGCCCTTCAGCGCGTCGGTCGTGATGCCGCGT
>DASYQZ010000047.1:0-11405 GCA_036004865.1 Vicinamibacterales bacterium | reverse complement strand
GAGCAGATCGTCGAATCCATCCGGCACATCGTCGAATCGGAATCCAAGATACAGCAGGACGTGCGGAACGTCCGAGACGGCGGCGGCCAACTCGTCATGCCGGCACTCCGAACCGTCCGGCTGGTGCGAGACTTCGACGATGCGATGATCGTCGATGCCGGCGTACCACCAGATGGCGGGCGCGCCGTAGTGCGTCGTCATCCAGACGTCGCCGGGTTGCTTGTGTGACATCAACCATCGCACCGCCGCCCGATCGTCGTGCCCGCGATTCTCGTGGCGCGCGCGGGCGCGGACGAGCGCCGCCGGCACGCCGCGGATGACGACATCGGCGCAGATCATTATCGCGACGCAGAGTCCGATCGCGGCCGCGGCTCTGGCGGGACGGCCGTAGGGGCCGACCCATGTGTCGGCCCCAGGGCGGCCGCCGTCGCGCTTCGCGCTTTGGCGAGCCTCGCCGTAGCGCAGCGAAGGCGGGACACGCGGGTCCGCCCCTACAGGTTTCGGATGCAAAACAATCCACGCCGCGTCGGCGAGAAGCGCGACGCCGACGTAGAGCGCCGGCAGCATCCACAACGTGAGGCGCTCGTAGAACGGCACGAGGCGCAGCGTCGCCAGCAGCACGGCCGACAGCGGGACGGTCGCATAGAACAACGCCACCGTCCGTCGTGTCATCGCGCCGGCGGCGAAGCGGCCGTGAACAAAGAAACCGGCAATCGCCGCGATCCAGAGCAGGACGCCGAAGCGCGTGCTGCCTGGCTTCCCCCCGAATGCCGCCAGTTGCGTGCCGACCCACTGTAGCGTGCCCACCGCGCCGGCCGACGGCGGCGGAAACGCGAACGCCCAGAAACTCTGTAAGTACGCGGACGCCTGCGCATGGCGCAGCACGAACATGCCATTCAGGGCGAACGAACCGAGCCACACGATTCCGACGCATGAAAAGCGGAGCGCCGATCGCCATCCGTCGCGGCGCGCGAGCATCGCGGCCAGCATCAGCGCGCACAGCGGCGTCACGAACAGCGCGCCGTTGGCGAACCATTGAGCGATGCTGGCCATGATCCAGAAGATCGCGGGCCGATGTGACGGCCGCGCTACCGTGATTTCGTCGACCGACCACGCGGCGACCGCCGGCAGCAGGAGCGCAAAGAACGCATCGGCCGAATACGACTTCAGCTCGAGAAAGTAGAACGTCAGCCACTGCGAGCCTGCGCACAGGATCACGAGCGTTGCCGCGCCGGCCGCGGTCATCCATCGGCGGCCAATCCAGACGGCGGTCGCGAGCGTGGCGATGCCGAAGAGGACCGGAAGGCATCGCAGCGCGCGCTCGCTCGTGCCGAATGCGATCACGACGAGGCGCTCGAGCACGAGCCAGCCGAACGGCGCGAATTGTCCCAGCCAGAGGGGCTCGAAGTAGGTGGGGATGCCGCGATCGCGCAGGTTGATCGCGAGAAGCTCCTCGTCGAGCCACAGCGGGCGCGCGGCAGCCCACTGCACGACCAGCAGCCCGGCGCCCGCGATGGCGATCGCCACGGATGGATCGACCAGCGTCCCGCGCCGGAGTCTCACAAGAGCAGTTGATAGTAGATGAGCGGCGTCCCGCGGTACGTGACGCGTCCGACTTCCTCGAAGCCGCACTTGCGATAGAACCCGCCGGCGCCGGCCGCCGAATCGTACGCGTCGAGAAAGATCGCGTCCGCCGGCCACCGCTCGGCGATGAGCCGCGCCTGATCGACGCATTGCCGGCCGATGCCGCGGCGGTGCAGGTCGGCATCGACCGCCATCGACAGCAGGTACAACGGCCGCTTGACGCCGGCGAAATAGCTGCGGTCGATGGCCCAGGGTCGTTTCGTCTGCAGCGTCAGCGTCGCAATCACGCGGCCGCCGTTCCTGGCGACGTAGATGCGCGATCCCTTCATCGCGAAGAGCACGCCCCGTTCGCTCGACGCGAACGACCAGTGACCCTTGCCGTACTGCTCGGTCAGGCGGTCGGCGACCATGTTTCGCAGCGACGCGATGGCCACCGCGTCTTCGGGTGTCGCCGGCTCGAGCGTCACGCGCATCAGCGCTCCCAGAGCTCCCAGGGGAGCACTCCTTCCTCGC
Organism: Vicinamibacterales bacterium; assembly: GCA_036004865.1. Classification (GTDB taxonomy): domain Bacteria; phylum Acidobacteriota; class Vicinamibacteria; order Vicinamibacterales; family CAVVIG01; genus QHWF01. The sequence continues at coordinate 9,308 of DASYQZ010000047.1, read as the reverse complement.
GAAGAGATTTCGCCGCCAGATCGACCGCGGCGAGCGCCGGCAGATCGTCGGCGCCGGTCACGGCGCTGACGAATATCCAGAGCACGGAATAGCGCATCGCTGATGCGAGCGTGTGATCGCGGCGCCACGATTCGTACGCGCGCGGCGTGCCGTCCCACGTGAATTTCTCGTCGGGACCCGACACGACGCCAGCGTCGAGCGCAGCCAGCGCGTGCGGGATCTTGAACGTCGATGCCGGCGACAGCCGCGTGCTGCACGCCGAAGCGGGATTTCGGCGCACCTGTCCGACCCCGATCTCGTGGAGAAGGAAACAGCTCGCCGGGCTGAAGCCCTGCGCCACAGTGACGGCGCCCACGAACACCGAGCACGCCACCAGACGCTGAATCATGCTTCGCGGCGCCGCTCGGCGAGGCGCTGGCGCGCCTGCTCGTAGTCGGCGCGCGGATCGCGTCCGGTGACCCTGGCGTACCACGCCGGGTGATGCGTCCATGCCCACCGTTTCTCCACGGTGCCGCGCGTCATCGACTGAAAGGTTCCCGGCTGCTGGAGCGTCCCCTCGTACACGTGGACGATGAATCCGGCCAGCATCACGAGCGCCGCGAGATCGTGAAGCACGTACGAGACGGCGACGATCGTGCGGCCGAACGTCCGCGGAAACCACATCGGTATGCCTGACACGAGAAACAGGATCGCGCTGACGACAATCGCCCAGAAGTACAGCTTCTGTCCGGCGTTGAAGAAGTCGACGTACTCGGGCTCGAGCTGCTCGCGGTTCGTCACGTATTCCTTCAGCCGCTTCAGCCACCGCCGATCGTTCGCGGTCCAGGTCATCGGCCCGAGCCAGTTCAGAAGCTGCAGCGCGAAGAAGACGACGAACCCGAGGCTGAACCAGGGATGCAGGAGCCGCGTCATCGGACCGCCGCCAAACAGCGCGGTCAATGGATGAAACAGCCACGAGCTGTAGATCGCGAGCCCCGAGAGGAGCGACAGGACGAAGAAGATCGCGACGCCCCAATGCAGCACGCGGGTGTGCACCGGATGCCGCAACAGCTCGTCGGAGTGGACGACGACGCTCATGGTCGCAGCTCACGGTCAGGAGGCCCCGGCTCGCCGAAGCCGCGCGAAGGCGGCTGCGGCTCTTTCGGCCCCTCCGTGACGTAGTGGAAGAAGGCGACCGGCGCCGCCAGCAGCGCCATCAGCAGACCGATCGGTTTCGCGACGCGCTTCCACAATGTGTAGGTGACGGGGATCTGCGGGTTCGCCGGCAGCCCGCCGTACCGCTCCGGATGCGTGATGTCGTGCAGCACGTAAATCACGTGCGTGCCGCCGATGGACGACGGATCGTACACGCCCGCGTTTGGAAAGCCGGAATGCTCGCGAAGCTGCTGCGCCCGCTTCTCGGCCAGCGCGCGCATGTCGCTCTTGGTCCCGAACTTCAGGCAGCCGGTCGGACACGACTTGATGCACGCCGGCTCGAGCCCCTGCCCGACACGATCGGAGCAGAGCGTGCACTTGTACACCTTCTTGGTCGTGCCGTTGAACTTCGGGATGTCGAACGGGCATCCCGACACGCAGTACTGGCAGCCGATGCAGTTCTCCTGCTGAAAATCGACGATGCCGTTCGTGTATTGAACGATCGCGCCGTCGGCGGGGCACGCGCGCAGACACCCGGGATCTTCGCAGTGCATGCATTGGTCCTTGCGCATCAGCCACATCAAGGACCCGTCATCGTTCGGCTGCTCGTTGAACTTGATCAGGTTCCAGTAGTTCCACGCCGTGGACGGCATCGTCTGGTACGTGTTGTCGAACGTCGTCTGCTGGAACGGCATGTCGTTCCATTCGACGCAGGCGACCTCGCACGCCTTGCAGCCGATGCACGTCGTCACGTCGATGTATTTGCACACCTCTTCTTCGCGCTGGACGCCGCGGCCCGGAACGCTGCCCGTGTGGCCGGAGATGGCTTTGATTTGCAGGATCCCTGACGCCAATGAAGCTCTCCACCACGGAGGACACCGAGGACGCGAGGTTTTATCCTCTGTGTCCTCCGTGCCCTCAATGGTTCATAGTTTTCTTCGTTACGCTTTTTCCACCTTCACCAAAACCCCTTGAACTCCGGCGTGTACGCGTTCGGATGGATGACCGTCGGCGACAGCAGGTTCGCCGACGTCAGCGACGTGCGTCCCTCGTCTTCCGCGATGCCGCGGAATCCCCAGTGGATCGGGATGCCGATCTGATACGTCTTCTTGCCGTCGATGAGCATCGGCTTGATTCTCCGCGTGACCATCGCCTTCGCGACGTACGCGGCGCGCGCGCTCGTGACCTTCACCTGCTCGCCGCCTTTGAGTCCCATCTCGTCGGCGAGCTCCACGGGAATCTCGATGAAGGGCTCGGGCACGAGCTCGACGTTCATCGGATTGTTCTTCGTCCAGTAGTGATCGTGCTCGGTCAACCGGTGCGTCGTGCAGACGACGTTGAAGCCCTGGGCCGGGTCGCCGAACGTGTCGAGCGGCGTCTTCAACTTCTTCACGACCGGGTTGCTCGACTGCGACGGATGCAGCGGATTGCCGATCGGACTCTCGATCGGCTCGTAGTGCTCGGGGAACGGACCGTCGGCAAACGCGGCGAGCGGCGCGAAGATGCGGCCGACGCCTTCGGGATTCATGATGAACGGGCCCATGTGATCCGACGGCTTCGAGTCCACCTTGAAGTCGGGCACGTCGTTGCCGACCCACCGGCCGGCCGATTCGTTCCACCAGACCTGCCGCCGCTCCGCGTCCCACGGGTTGCCCGACACATCGCACGACGCGCGGTTGTAGAGCACGCGCCGGTTCGCCGGCCACGACCACGCCCAGTTCGGATAGATGCCAAGGCCTGACGGATCGTCGGTGCCGCGGCGCGCCATCTGATTGCCGGCTTCGGTCCACGATCCGCTGTACAACCAGTTGCCGCACAGCGTCGTGCCGTCGTCTTTCAGGAACGCGAAGCCGGGCAGCTGTTGACCGGCTTTGACCGATTGCCCGGTCGCGTCGGTGACATCGGCCAGCGCCTGACCGTTGATCTCGCGCGCGACCTCGGCGAGCGACGGGTTTCGCGGCTGCGCGTACGGCCAGCGCGCGTTCAGGATCGGATCGGGAAACTTGCCGCGCTCCTTTTGATAGAGCTCGCGCACGTTCAGAAGGATCTGCGCGAGGATGTCCTGGTCCAGCCGCGCGTCGCCGGGCGGCGGCAGCGCGACGTTCTTCCACTGCAGCCAGCGCGCGGAGTTGACGAACGTGCCGTCCTTCTCCGCAAAGCCGGCGCACGGCAGACGGTAGACGGTCGTCTGAATCTTCTTCATTTCCTCCGGCGTCGTCCCCGGCGCGCGCCAGAATTCGCTGGTCTCGTCGGGATAGATTTCGCCGACCACCAGCCAGTCGGCCTTCTTCAGCGCCTCGATGTTCTTGCGCGAGTTCGGACCGATCTGGACGCCGTTCATCCCGAACGCGAAGATTCTCTTCACCGTGCCGTTGTACATGTCGTCCCAGATCTGCGTCCACGCGTAGTTGCGATCGATCTTCGGCAGATAGTGGAACGCCCAGTCGTTCTCCTTTTTCGCGGCGTCGCCGTACATCGCCTTGAGAAGAGAGACCGCGAACTTCGGCGTGTTCGACCAGTAGTTGTACGAGTCCCAGCCGGACGGCTTCGATGCCGTGGGCGTGATCCGCTTCAGATACGTCGCGAAATCGACGTCGTCCGGGTTCGGCGTCTTCAGATAGCCGGGCAGGATGTCGAAGACGCCCGCCATGTCAGTCGCGCCTTGAATGTTGGAGTGCCCGCGCAACGCGTTGACGCCGCCCCCGGCACGGCCAACGTTGCCGAGCAACAGCTGCAGCATCGCGGCGGTCCGGATGATCTGCGTGCCGAAGGTGTGCTGCGTCCAGCCGACGGCATAGACGATCGTCGAGACTTTCTTGAGGTCGCCATCCTTGCGAACCGAGGTGAACAGGTCCGCGGCCTTGACGAACTGATCCTTCGGAATGCCGGTGATCCGCTCGACCATCTCCGGCGTGTAGCGTGAGTACTGCTGCTTCAGCAGTTGGAACACCGAGCGAGGATGCTGAAGCGTGAGATCGTGCGCGACGTTGGCCGGCAACCCACTCGCCTTCGCGCTTCGCGCTTCGGCGGGCAAGCCCGCCCCACCAGACCTATCCGCCCCACCCGCCCCTTCATAGTTCCACGACGACTGATCGTAGCGTTGGCTTTCGGCGTCGAAGCCGGAGTACAAGCCGTCCTCGGGCAGCTTGAATCCGTCCTTGACGATGAACGCGGCGTTCGTGAAGTGGACGAGGTAGTCGTGCGCGATCCGGCCGTTCTGGATCGCGTAGTTGATCACGCCGCCGAGGAACGCGATGTCGGCGCCGGCGCGAATCTGGAGGAACAGATCGGCCGTGGCCGCCGTCCGCGTGAACCGCGGATCGACGACGATCATCTTCGCGTTGCGCTGCAGCTTGGCTTCGATCGGCCACTTGAACCCGCACGGATGGTTCTCCGCCGGATTGCCGCCCATGATCAACATCACGTCGGTGTTCTTGATGTCGATCCACCCGTTGGTCATCGCGCCGCGTCCGAATGTGGGCCCCGAACTGGAGACCGTGGGCCCGTGTCAAACGCGGGCCTGGTTTTCCAGGTAGCAGACCCCCAGGCTGCGCATCGTCTTCACGACGAGATAGTTGAATTCGTTGGTGTCGGTGCAGCCGCCGGTGAACGCGATGCCCTCGCAGCGGTTGACGGTGCGGCCGCGCGGGTCCTTCTCCACGAACGTCGCGTCGCGCGTCTGCTTCACCCGCCGGCCGATCTCGTCGATCGCCTGATCCCAGCCGATGTCTTCCCACCGATCCGATCCGGGGCGGCGGACCTGCGGCTTCAGCAGACGCCGCTCGTTGAGGATGTCCTGCTCGAGCGAAGCGCCCTTCGGGCAGAGCGTGCCGCGGTTGATTGGATGATCGGGATCGCCTTCGACGTGCACGACCTGCGGCACCACGTTCTTCGCCTTGTCGCCGAGCGTGTGGATGATGACGCCGCAGCTCACCGAGCAGTACGGACAGGTGCTGCGCGTCTCGCTCGTGCGCGAGATCTTGAGCGTCCGCGCCTGCGCGGCGATGGGGGCGACGTCGAACCCGAATGCGGAGAGCGTCGCGCCGCCGATCAGCGAACGCTGAAGGAAGGCGCGTCGGGAAATCGCCATCAATGCCTCTTCTCTGCGATGGCGCCGGGGCCCCACAGGCACCCCAACGCGGCAGCCGCGTTGGGGACCCCGCCAGGTCGGCGCGAACTAACGCTGATGCCTCGCCTCGGATTTCCATGTCCTCGGCTCAGCATGGCACGCAGGCGCAACAGGAGTTTGCCACAGGGCGACGCGATCGGCACGCCATTCTGATAAATGAGGCGGCCGCGCAAGTACGTGCGTTCGATGACGCCCTTCAGACGTCGCCCGGCAAATGGCGGCCGCCGGACCGTCAGCCCGGCGTCTGGGTGGAAGACGACGAGATCGGCGTCAAAGCCGACGTCGATGGCGCCTTTGCGGTCGAGGCCGGCGAGGCGCGCGGGCGCGAGGCACATCCATTGCGCCAGTTGATCGAGCGTGTATCCGCGCGCACGCGCTTCGGTCCACGTCATCGGGAGGTTGAGTTGAACCGGTGAACGATCGGATCCGATCATCTGAATGACACCGCCGGCGAGAGCTGCCCAAAGCAGTTCGCGAGCCTCGCGGCGGTCGTCGCTGGCGGCCATATGAAGATCGCAAGGAGAGGTCTGCGCGGTGATCGGTGCGCGCGCGGCTCGCGCGTGAAAGAGCGGCGCCAGCACGTCCGTCGAGGAGAGATTGATAAGAGGCCTCAGACGTGTCTGACACCTCTGACACCTCTGACACCAGGAGCGTGGCGTCGAGCCACCGGACGGCCGGTATGATCGCCCGGAGCCGAATGACGGTGTCAGACCTGTCTGACACGTCTGACACGTCTGACACCAGCAAAGTCGCGTCGAGCCACCGGACGGCCGGCATGATCGCCCGCAGATCGGATTCCGAGACCGGGCCGCATGCGAAGCCGAACACGCCGGTTTGCGCGATCGTCGCGAGCTCGCCCACGTTATCGAGCGTGATGCTCGCCCAGAATCCGACGTCGATCGCGCTTGTCGCATCAGGCGCGGCATGCTCGCCGGGCCCGCCCGGGGCCACCGGCATCGCGATCATCGTGGTGATTCCGCCGGCCGCGGCCGCCGCGGCCGCCTGCTCGAGTCCGTGAGCGAGGCCTGCGGACACGTCGATGAGGCCCGGCAGGACCACTGCGTCCGTCGCGTCATCGACCTGACAGCCCGCGGGCACCTCGTCGACGTCGACGATGCCGATGACCTTTTCGCTGCGAATGTGAATCGCCGCAGGCCGCGTCCCTCGTCGCGTGACGACGCGGCGGCTGCGGACGGCGAGGTCGGGTAAGAACACGTCTCCCGCTACAAGCTGTGGTCAAACGCAACCACGAAAACACGAAAACACGAAGAAGAAGGTCAACCTTTTCGTGGTTTCGTGTTTTCGTGGTTGCATTTTCTTCCCCTAGAGACCCACGAGATTCAATTCGATCTTCTCGTAGCCGCGCTCGCGCGCCCAGACGTCGAGCGGCGCGCCGGCCACCTCGTCGACCAGCGGCACCGCGATGCCGAGCCGTGTCAGATCGATCGTCTTCACGTAGCGCCTGCACGTCTCGCATGCGTCGATGCGCAGATGGTCGAGCGCGGGCGAATGAAAGTACGCGAGCCGGTGCTCGTCCTCCTCCCCGCAAGATGCGCAGCGCACTCGGCGGAACGGCCAGCTTGTGAAGCACGTCGCGCAGAGCAGCGCCCGGCCGCCGCCCTCGAGTTCCGCGCCGCCCTGCAGGATCGACAACTGCGGCGGTCCCGCGCAAAAAGGACACCGATACTCGTTCGTATACAGCTCGCGATCGACGGGACGCTGTGAGAGCTCGGCCAGCCGCTGCGCGTACGGCTGCAGGATGACCTTCGGGAAAAACTGATTGGCGGCCAGTGTGCGCCACCACTCGAGCAGCAGTTGATCGATCGCCGAGTCGCCGGCACCGACAATCTCCTGGATTTCGTCAGCGAGCAGCGCCGGACCAATCGTAGAGACCGCGCTCAGAATCGCCGACGCACAAGGACGGACCACATCGAGATCGCGTTCGAGCGATCCGGAGAGCTGCGCCTTGCTCACCGTCTCATAGGTGTCGCGCTGCAGGCCGAGGAGCTCTCCGTAGAAGACAAGAAGAGGACGCGTTGCCTCATGCTGCGCGGCGAGCTGAGCGGCGCGATCGATGCGGCGCTGCCACGAATCACGCACGCCCACGATCATAAGGCCGAGGTGTGAATGTCAGTGTTCGGAGCGACCGGGCTGCTCGAGCAGCACATCATGATTGCCGTCGATCTCATCAAGGCCGCAAAGGGCGGCGACAAGGCCGCGCAGCAGAAGGCCGACATGAAGTGGCACCAGAACGCTGAAGAGATTGCCGACTTCCTGAGCAAGGCCAATCCTCACTGGCCACGCGCCATGCTCGTCGACATGATGAACACGCACCTCTCGACGACCACCAACGAAGTCGTCGCACGATTGAACAAGGACTGGGAGGGCGACGTGAGGGCGTTCGACGCGGTGTACGACCACATCCTGAAGATGTCGGACACGCTGTCGGACGGAATCGTCAAGCAGTTCCCGGCCAAGTTCTCCAGGAAATCGTCGTCGGCGACGACGCGGTAACCACGCACCGGCTTCGACCGATCGCGATCAGGGCAGCACGCCGAGCTCGTCGAGCGAGGCGTGCAGCTCCTGCGTGTCGCGGTATACGCGAAACGCGCCGGCCTTCGTCAGCTCGTCTTCGCCGTATCCACCACTGAGCACGCCGATGCCGAGCATCTTCGCCCTGCGTGCGGCGAGCAGATCCCAGACCGCGTCGCCGACGACATAGCACTCGTCTGCGGCGACGCCAAGCCGCTGCTGGCAGAGCAGAAACAGATCGGGAGCCGGTTTCGCGCGCTCGACGTCGCGCCGTTCGACGACGACCGTGCCCTCGCCGACGCCGAGGCTGGCCAGCGACCGATCGATTTCGGGCCGCCGGCCCGACGTCGCGATGCCGTACTGCAGGCCGGCGCCGCGGAGCGTGAGGAGCAGCTCCGTTGCGCCGGGCAGCGGGCGGCGCTCCGGCAGAATCTCCTGAAACAGCTGTCCGTGCCGCCGCTGCAGCGCTTCGGCCTCGGCGTGTGAGAGCTCGCGACCGAGCTCGCGCGCGACCGCGCGCGTGAAGAGGCCACCGCTCATCCCGATGCGGCGGTGAATCTTCCAGCCGTCGATGGCCATGCCCGCTTCCGCCAGCGCGCGCTGCCATGAGAAGACGTGCGCGTACACGGTGTCGACGAGGGTGCCGTCAAGATCGAAGATGAGCGCAGGCGTAAATCTGCTCCTCTATGTGAGCGACCGCCCGGCCGACACCGCCGCCGACGGCCGGTTCGCGGCCGGTCAACACCGCCTCGACGAAATCCTCGACGAGCGGCTGGTGAATGTTCGCGGCCGGCGGATGCGATTCGCGATTCTCCCCGCTGCCGGTTGTCACCCGAACGTCCCCCTTGTTCAACGCGTTCACGTGAATCGATCCGCGTGTGCCGAAGATGCTCAGCGTATCGCGCGGCTCCTGCACGGCGTGCGTGACCGACACCGTCGCGCATGTGCCGCGCTCGAACTGCAGCAGCGCGACCGCGGTGTCTTCGACCTCCCGTGTGAAGACGACGTTCGAGACGAGACTGGTGACGCGCCGGACGGGACCAAAGAGGTTCAGCAGCACTTCGAGCCGATGGCAGCCAAAATCCATCATGGGGCCGCCGCCAGCTTCATTTTTCGTGATGAGCCACGCGCGCGGGTGATCGGGCTGCGGGTTGAAAAACTCGAACGCGTCAATCTGTGCGAGCACCGGCTCGCCGAGGTCGCCCGATGCGAGGATCTCTTTGATGCGCGCGATGGCGGGATAGAAGCGGCGGTAGTAGGCGACGCCGAGCGCGACGCGGTTCGCGCGGCACGCGGCGATGATGCGATCGCACTCGGCAACCGTCATCGCCATCGGTTTCTCGCAGAGCACGTGCTTGCCGGCGTCGGCGGCGGCGATCGCCTGCTCGGCGTGGACGCGGACCGGCGTCGCGATGTAGACGGCGCCGACGTCGCGATCCGCGATCAGGTCCCGCCAGTGCGAGTACCAGCGCGGCACGCCGAACGCGTGCGCGAACTCTTCGGCGCGCTCGGG
>DASYQZ010000046.1:0-93561 GCA_036004865.1 Vicinamibacterales bacterium | reverse complement strand
GAACACTTGTCAACGCGTGTGGAGGATCAGCCGACGATGACAACCGAAGCGCAAATCAACCTCGCGGGTGAGGTCTGCCTCTCGATATGCGTGTCCGTCATGTCGTCGGCCGAGCCGCAAACGCGCTTATTTTGGGGCTAGATCAGATGGCATTGTGGCGGCTGAGCGACGAACATGGTCCATGCGCGAGTCGGCCGCGCATCTCGTGATGCGAGCGGACGACGCGCGAGTTGCTGAATTGCAAGCCATCGGTGAGCAGCTCGTCAACAACGGCCCGTCGGCTCATTGGCGACGCTTCTGACGGTGCCGCGACCGTAGAGGCTACGGCCGCTGACGATGCAGCGGTCGAGGAACAGCTCGCACCCGTACGCGCGTGGGCGAGCGGACTTGACCGTGACACTTACCAGGCACATCGCACAGACGCTGGCTTTTACGTCCAGAGTCACCCGCCCGATGACGTCGTGCAGGCGCTCCAGCGCGGCAATGAGGATCTTCAGCGCGCGCAAGAAGCGACGCGTCTGTTCGTTCGGTACCACATCGAGCCGAAGAAAGGCATGGCACTGGACCTGTCGGCAGCTGACCTAGCAGAGGACTTGTCAGCCGCCCGTAATCTGCTCGACAATCCGCCTGCCAGATCCGTCGGAGGTCGTTGGGATGCGCCAACGGCTGTCGCGGCGACAGCTATTTCAGCTCACCTCCTTCGTGGAGTTCCATTCACCAACGAGCTCCTTGTCTTCGCTGCCGATACCGTCCTTCGAGTGGGTGGCGGTGCAGCGTGGCCACGCAAGTTCGATAGCGAGGACAGCTACTACGAGCAAGGTGCCGACCGCAGTGCGGCGCGCACTCTTCCGCTGCTGCTGCTGCCGTCAGCAAAGCCATTGCTGAAGCTCGTCGATGGCAATGATGGTTCGTCCGCGTACGAGCGTGTCACGGCCGCAGGGATCACGCTCGCCCGTGCCGTCGCCCATGAAGTGCGGCTTCACCTTGCCCGCGGCCTGGATCGAGTATGGGCGGCGCCTTGCACGGATGTCGGTCGTTGCCATCACGAGGTCGCGCTCGAGGTCGTACTCGAGTCGATGCGTGACTGCGCGTTCGGCGACTGGGATCCGGCTACCAGCGAGCGACGCACGGTGCTGCTAGACGAGCCGATCGAAGCTTCGCTCGCGAACACTTCCGACAAGGCGATCTACTTTTCGCGACTGGACGCGGCCATACGAGCTCTCGCTCCAGCGTCAGTCGCCCACGTCTGCGTTTCAGCACGTGCACGCACAGTGCTCGATGTTGCCTTGGCCGCACAGCGAAGATCGTTGCTGGCGTACGAGCAGGACATGGACAACCGAGGCACACACGCACTCGTCAGCGCGCGCGCTATCCTCACGCTGGCCGCCAATGGCGATGACGTCGCCATCTTCAACCATATCAACGCATTCGCAGACAACGCGACGCTGCTGGGCAGCTTCCTGCGCGCACTTTCAAGTGCGGCAGAGGAGTCGATGTCGCGGGCAGAAACGGCGCGACGTGTGTGGCCGGGGATTGTTGCGCGAGTCCTCCAGTTGAATGCGGCGGGGCACACTCTGGTCGACGACGGCTACTTTGGCGGAATGACGCTTGCGGCGCTCCTACCGAACGCTGCTGGCGAGGTCTCATATCTGTACCCGGAGTTGGACGGTGATCCGATCGTGTGGTGGGAGCCACTCGCATGGCGAGACGCTGTGGAGGGTTGGCTGCCGGTTGCTGTTGGCAACCCGAGTTGCGTTGACCACCTCATCAGCTTTCTGAGCCCGCTCGCGCGTGATCAGCAGGTTCGATTGGGTCTGCCGTGGGTGAGTGCACTCGTCCTGCCCGACCCCGATTCCGTCGCAGGACGTTCATTCCTCCTATCCGCTTGGCTCATCGAGACGCGCGCTGCCGCAACCGATCAGGGACTCCTGCCCGCCTGGCAGCGTGTTGTTGATGCACTGGTAGTGGCGGGCGTGACGCGGTTGGCGCCGTATTCGGAATAGCGGAGGCGATCGAGATCGCGACGGGAATCATCCGTACACGTCGCCGCAGAACCCCTCGAGGTTCTACCGATTGTCAGCCAATTGTCAGCCGAGTGGTGAAAAAATGGTTGCGGGGGCGGGATTTGAACCCGCGACCTTTGGGTTATGAGCCCAACGAGCTACCGGACTGCTCCACCCCGCGTCACTCGAGAAGAACCATGATGTTAGCATAGGCACCCTCATGTGCCAACTCATTACGACCGTTTTTCTCTGCGCGATCCCGGCGCTCCTCGCGTCGCAGGACGTCGTGCGAACGTCGATCCGGCGAAGCGTGGGCTCAGGGAGACCGATTTCCCTCGCACAATCAACGTCGCCGACAACATCTATACGTACGAAGATTTCCACGCCGGCGACGAAAAATTTACGACCACCAACATGTTCGTCGTCACCGACGAAGGCGTCCTGGTCGCCGACGGACAGGGCGATCCACGCGCGACCACGGGTCTGGTCGACGCGATTGCCAAGGTCACGGCGAAACCAATCAAGTACGTCGTCATCTGCTCGGATCATGGCGATCACACGGGAGGCAACATCTCCTTCCCCGCCGGCGTGACGTACATCGTCCACCCGGCCTCGAAGGCCATCCTCGATCGTCAGGCCGCCAGGCGAGCGGGCAGTGGCGGCGCCGGCTGGAAGCTGCCAGACGGTGCGGAGCTCGTGCCCGACAAGAAGACGATCAGGCTCGGCCGCGACGAGATCCAGATTCTGTTTCTCGGCCGCGCGCACACCGGCGGCGACTTGAGCGTCTACCTGCCGCGGCAGAGGATCCTCTTCATGAGCGAGACCTTCCTGAACCGCGTGTTCCCGGCGATGCGCTCTGCCTATCCCAAAGACTGGCTCGGCGCGCTGACGAACGCCGAGCGGATGGACGTCAACGTCTACATCCCCGGGCACGGCTTCACGGAAAAGGCCGACGTCTCGAAGGAAGAGCTGCGCGCCTACCACAAAGCGCTGGCAGCGGTGATTGCCGAAGCGACGCGCCTCCACAAAGCCGGCGTGCCGGTCGACGATGCGATCAGGCAGGCAGACTGGGGCGAGTACGGATCGTGGACGCTCGCGAAGTCCCAGGGGCCCATCGCGATCCGGAAGGTGTACGAAGAGCTCGACGGAACGCTGAAGTGACGCTTCCCACGTTCGCCGACGTGGAAGACGCCGCGCAACAGATCGCCGGCATCGCGCATCGCACGCCGGTGGCCACCTCCCGCCTCGTCGACGATCGCGCCGGCGCGCATGTGTTCTTCAAGTGCGAGAACCTGCAGCGCGGCGGCGCGTTCAAGTTTCGCGGCGCCTACAACGCGCTGTCGCGCCTCTCGCAGGCCGAAGGGACGCGCGGCGTCGTCACGTTCTCGTCGGGGAACCACGCGCAGGCGGTCGCGCTCGCGGGTCAGGTGCTCGACATCCCCCGCGTCATCGTGATGCCGTCCGACGCGCCGGCCGTGAAGCGTGCGGCGACCGAGGCGTACGGCGGTGAAGTGGTCCTCTACGATCGCGACCGCGAGGATCGCGAAGCGATTGGCCGCCGCCTCGCCGGCGAGCGCGGGCTGACGCTGATTCCGCCGTACGACCACCCGCACATCATCGCCGGTCAGGGCACGGCGGCGCGCGAGCTGTTCGAAGACGTGGGGCCGCTCGACTTCCTCTTCACGCCGTGCGGCGGCGGCGGACTGCTCTCGGGAACGGCCATCGCCGCGCGCGCGCTGTCGCCTGAGTGCAAGGTCGTCGGCGTCGAGCCGGCCGCGGGCGACGATGCGAACCGATCGTTTCGATCGAAGCAGCTGCAGACCGTTCACAATCCAAAGACGATCGCCGACGGCGCGCGGACGCCTTCGCTCGGGTCGCTGACGTTTCCGCTCGTGCTGGAATACGTGAGCGACATGGCCGCAGTCGACGACCCGGCGCTCGTGCGGACGATGTTCTATCTCTGGGAGCGCCTGAAGCTCCTGGTCGAACCGACAGGCGCGCTGGGGGCGGCGGCGGCGCTCGAAGGCACGCACGCGATTCGCGGCAAGCGCGTCGGCATCATTCTGAGCGGCGGAAACGTCGACCTCACGCAAGTCCCGCACTGGCTCACCCTCGCCTGCTGATCGATCCTCGGTCCATTGGACGACTGCCCGCTGCGACCAACGACCGAGGCTCCATCGAGTCTGCAGGACGGCATAAACGAAGTGTTAGAATCACCGAGGTTCTGCTCACTCGATACCGAGAGAGCCTCACCCCTTCACGCCGCGAAGTGCGTGTGTAGTTACGCCAATCTATGAATCCGTCCGGAGTGCGTTCGAGCGCCGTCGCTACGGCTATGGTGTGCTCCGGCGTCGTCACCGCGCAATTCATCGCGGGCAAGGCGACTCGCGACGCGCTGTACCTGGCGAACCACGACGTCACGACGTTGCCGGCCATGGTGATCGTGACCTCGGCGGTCTCCATCCTGCTCGTCGTCGGGAGCTCGAAGGCGCTCACGCGGCTGAAGCCGGGCGCATTCGTCGCGCTCGCCTTTGCGGCGAGCGCCGTACTGTTGATGGCGGAGTGGGCGCTCCTCCAGGCTGCTCCGAAAACCGCCGCCGCCGCGGTCTACCTCCAGATCTCCGGCGTCGGTCCGATGCTCGGCTCGGGGTTCTGGCTGATCGCGAGCGAGCGGTTCGACCCGCGCACCGCGAAGAGGCATTTCGGCCGGATCACGGGCGCAGGCACGCTCGGCGGTCTCGCCGGCGGTCTGCTGTCGGAACGCGTGGCCGCGGGCTTCGACATTTCCGCGATGCTTCCGATTCTCGCGCTGCTGAACGTGTTCTGCGCCGCGCTGGTTTGGCGGCTCGCCGCCTCTGACGACCCGCGACGGCGGCTGCGACCGGTCGACATCGCGCCCGAATTGTCGTCGGCGGCGCCGCGCTCAGGCCTGCGCGTCCTCGCTGAGGCCCGGTATCTGAGGAACCTCGCGGCGCTCGTCCTGCTGGGCACCGCCGGCGCCGCGCTGATGGACTATGTGATCAAGGTGCAGGCCTTCGAGACGTTCGGACGCGGCGATGCGCTATTGCGCTTCTTTGCGATTTACTACGCAGGGATCAGCGTGATCACGTTCGTCGTCCAGGCCTCATTGAGCCGGCCCGTTCTGGAGAAGCTCGGCCTGGCCGTGAGCGCCGGCACGCCGTCGATGGCGCTGCTCGGTGGAGGACTCGGCGCCCTGGCCGTCCCCGGGCTGGCCGGCGCGATTGTGGCGCGCGGCAGCGAATCGGTTTTCCGCGGATCGCTCTTCCGATCCGGCTACGAAATCTTCTATACGCCGATCCCTCCCCGTGAAAAACGTGCGGCCAAATCGGTGATCGACGTCGGCTTCGATCGATTGGGGGATGCGGTGGGCGGCGGGCTCGTGCGGCTCGCGCTGATGCTCGCGCCGGCCTACCAGATCACGGCGATTCTGCTGCTGGCCATCGCGTGTTCGGCGGCCGCGCTCATCGTCGCGAGCCGGTTGAACCGCGGATACATTCAGACGCTCGAACGCAGTCTCCTGGACCGGGCGCTCGAGATCGACCTCCCGGACGTGGAAGACATGACCACGCGAACGGTGATGATGCGATCGATGACGTCGCTCCGGCTGCCCGTGACGGCGCGGCATGGCATCGCTTCGCTCGCGGGAGACGATACGCCAACTCGCACGCTGCCGGCATCGGGTGCGCTCGACAAGCTCGATCCCGACATGCTCCAGATCCTGGCGCTTCGATCGCGCGATCGCGAACGCGTCCTGCAGGTGCTTCGCTTCGACGAGGGGCTGCCCGCATCCACGGTGCCGCACATCATTCCCCTGCTGGCGTGGGATCCCGTCGCCGCCGACGCCGCGGACGCGCTCCGGCGAGGCGCCGAAGAACACATCGGCCAGCTCATCGACGCCCTGCTCGATCCCAATCAGGAATTCGCGGTCCGGCGCCGGCTCGCGCGCGTGTTTTCGGTCTGCGTCTCTCAACGCGCGGTCGATGGCTTGATGCTGGGTCTCGACGATCAACGCTTCGAGGTGCGCTTCCAATGCGCCCGGTCGCTGGTGGCCATCCTGGAGAAGAATCCTCGCGTGCGCATCGACGATATGCGGATCTTCAGCGTCGTGCTGCGGGAGACGGCTGTCGGCCGGCCGGTCTGGGAAAGCCATCGGTTACTGAACCTGCTGGACGATCGGGACGAACACGTCTTCGTCGACGACTTCGTGAAAGACCGCGCCAGCCGCAGCCTCGCGCACGTGTTCACCCTGCTGTCGCTGGTTCTGCCGCCCGAACCGCTCCGCATCGCGTTCCGCGGGCTGCACACCGACGATCCCAATCTCCAGGGCACGGCGCTGGAGTATCTGGAAGGCGTGCTCCCGTTGGCGATTCGCAAACAGTTGTGGCCGTTCCTCGAAGACCGCCGCCCGTCGGCGAGCCGCCCGACGCGGCCGCGCGATGAGATCCTGGCCGAGCTGCTGCGATCGCACAACTCGATCATGATCAACCTCGAAGAACTGCAGCGGCGCGCGCAGGACGGCACGCCCAAGCCATGGCCGACGACATGAAGCTCATCGCGCGTTGTGCGGCGACACCGGCGCCCGGCGATTCAGGAACGGGCAAAACGACCGGACGGCTTCCCGACGAGCTGATCTCCGAACAGGTCCGGCGCCTGGCCATCTTCAGTGCGGTCATGGGAGCTCTCTGGACCTACGGCCTCGTCGTAGACGTGGTGATCGTCCCGCTGCTGATGCCGCAGGTCGCCGCCCTGGAGATCCACGGAGCGGGAATTCCGATCGAAGTGGGCGGCATCGTGCTGTCGGCCCTGATGGTTCTCTACATGCGCTTCGCGCCGCATTCGGCAGACACCAAGGCGACTGTCGGCCTCGGGTACATGATCGCCAACGCAATCGGCATCGCCATGCTCAACAACTGGATCGTTCCGTCGACGGCCGTGCCGGGCGTTCACCTCTCGTGGATCACGAACCTCATTCTCGTCTTCTCGATGATTGCGCCGACCACGCCGCGCCGAACGCTCTCCGCGTCGCTTGTCGCCGCATCGATGGATCCCCTCGCGGTCTGGATCGTGCACCTGCGCGGACTGCCAACGCCGCCGTTCATCCCGACCGTCCTCCTGTTTCTGCCGAACTACATCGCCGCGCTCGTCGCCGTCGTGCCGGGCAAAATCCTGCAACGCATCGGCCGCCGCCTGCGCGAGGCGCAGGAGCTGGGCAGCTATCAACTGATCGAGCTACTGGGCCAGGGCGGCATGGGCGAAGTCTGGCGCGCGCGACATCGCCTGCTCGCGCGCAACGCCGCCATCAAACTCGTGCGTCCCGAAGTGCTCGGCTCGGGCAATGCGGCCGACGGCAGGCTGATTCTTCGCCGGTTCGAACGCGAGGCGCAGGCCACGGCGGCGCTCAGCTCGCCGCACACGATTCGCGTCTTCGACTACGGCATGACCGACGAGGGAACGTTCTACTACGTGATGGAGTTGCTCTCGGGCCGCGACCTGGAGTCGCTCGTCAAGGAATTCGGACCGGTGCCGGCCAGTCGTGCGCTGTTTCTCCTCCGCCAGGTGTGCCACTCGCTGGCCGACGCGCACGCGCGGGGCATGGTGCACCGGGACATCAAGCCCGCGAACATTTTCGTCTGCCGCATGGGGCTCGAGTACGACTTCGTCAAGGTGCTCGATTTCGGGCTCGTCAAGTTGAACGGACGCGCGATGGGACAGACGCTGATGACCCTCGATCACACGACGACCGGAACGCCGGCGTACATGGCCCCCGAAATCATTCTCGGGGAAGCCACTGTCGATCGCCGTGCCGACGTCTACGCCGTCGGGTGCGTGGCGTACTATCTGCTCACCGGGCAGCTCGTGTTCGAGGGCGAGACGCCGATGAAGATGATGTTGCAGCACGTGCAGGCCCAGCCGATCCCGCCGTCGCAACGCTCGGAGCTGCCGATTCCCCGCGAGCTGGACGACATCGTGATGGCGTGCCTGGAAAAGGATCCCAACAAGCGGCCGCAGGACGCCGAGGAACTGTTTCACCTCGCGACTCGCTGCAACGCGTGCGAGGGATGGACGCAGAGCGCCGCCAGGACCTGGTGGGAGCGACATCTGCCGGAGATGACCGGTCCGCTGATGCTCGGGGAGCCGGAACCCGACGCCGCGATTCTCGCCGGCGGGTCACGATAGACAACGACGGGAGTCATCATGCCGCAAGCCGCTCACGCCGCGCCCGCTGCCGGGGACAAGACCTGGCTCGATCGTGCGCTGTCGCTGTTCACCGAGGTGCGCGCCGGCGAGGGCGCCAGCGCGCTGCTGCTCGCGGCCAACGTGTTCTGGCTGCTCGCGTTCTACTACATCCTGAAGACCGTCCGCGAGTCGCTGATTCTGAGCGAAGGCGGCGCCGAGGTGAAGAGCTACTCGGCGGCAGGCCAGGCGCTGCTCCTGGTGCTGGTCATCCCGGCCTACGGAGCCATCGCCGCGCGCGTCAATCGGGTGCGCCTGATCAGCGGCGTCTCGCTGTTTTTCGCCTCACACCTGGTCATCTTCTACCTGCTCGGCCTCGCCGGCGTGAAGATTGGCGTGGCCTTCTACCTCTGGATCGGCGTGTTCAACCTGGTCATCGTCGCCCAGTTCTGGTCGTTCGCCAACGACATCTACAACAACGAGCGTGGAAAGCGCTTGTTTCCGCTGGTCGGCCTCGGCGCCTCGCTGGGCGCCTGGGTCGGTGCGGTGATGGCCTCCGCGCTCTTCGCCGGACTCGGCCCGTATCGGTTGCTGATCTTTTCGGCCGCGGGGCTCGCCGCCTGCGTGCCGCTGACCCTGTGGGTCGATCGACGCGAGCGCACGCGATCGACGGCCGCGCAACCCGATGCGCCCATCGGACGCAAGGGCGGATTTCAACTGGTGCTCTCCGACCGCTATCTGCTCCTGATCGCGCTGCTCGTCGTCGTGCTCAACATCGTCAACACGGTCGGCGAGTTCATCCTGGGCAAGCTCGTCGTCGCGCATGCGGCGGAAGTCATCGCCACGGGCGCCGCCGGCGGCTTGAACCAGGGCGCGATCATCGGTCAGTTCTACGGCAGCTACTTCGGGTGGGTGAACCTGCTCGGCTTCCTGTTCCAACTCCTGCTGGTGTCGAGAATCTTCAAGCACATCGGCGTGCGAGGAGCGCTCTTCATCCTGCCGATCATCGCGATGTTCAGCTACAGCCTGCTGGCGGCGCTGCCGATTCTCGCAATCGTCCGCGTGGCCAAGATTCTCGAGAACAGCACTGAGTATTCGATCCAGAACACGGCGCGTCATGCGCTGTTCCTGCCGACGAGCCGCGAAGCGAAGTACAACGCGCAACAGACGATCGACTCGTTCTTCTGGCGTGCCGGCGATCTGCTGCAGGCGCTCGTCGTGTACGTCGGGGTCCAACTCGCGTTCGGCATCCGCGGCTACGCGACCATCAACCTGATTCTCGTCGTCGTCTGGCTGGGACTCGTGTTCGGCATCGCTCGCGAGCACAGGAAGCTGACCGGGACGGAGACGGCCGAGAAGGCGGCATAGTCGGTCAGCTCAACGCGCGAATCTGCCGATGCGCAGCAGCATGGCGGTGAAGATTGCCAGCGGCGCTCCGGCAAGGCTCAGAAGCACGCCCATGCTCGTTTCCGTGTGCAACTGACCCGGCGGCAGCAGCGCGGCGCTGAAAAACAGCCCGATGCTGAAACCGATCGCCGTCGTGAATCCCACGACCATCAGCTCTCGCCAGCCAACCTTGTGGGGCAGGTGCAGGCCAGCGGCGAGAGCGGCCCCGACGGCGATGAGGATGCCGAGCGGCTTGCCGACGATGACCGCAATCGGCAGTCCCCACGTTCCCGGCTCCAACGCGTGCAGCGGCACGCCGGCGTTCACGAGCCCGAAGAAGAACAGCGTCGCCTGGGCGGGATATCTCCACCAGACCTCGAATTGACTGAGCGCATCTCGCGCCGTAGGCCGGGCGTCGACGAAGAATCCGGGATCCCGCGCGGCGTGGGGCAGGAACGGCATGATCGGCACGAGGGCGAGCGCGGGATGGAAGCCGCTCAAGAAGAATGCGACCCATGAGACGCCGCCTGCGGCGACGAGATATGGCCAGAAGCTCGCGACCTGTGCGCGCCGCAGCGCGACGGCCACGCCAATTGCGACGGCCATGATCAGGATGCCGCGGACGAGATGAAGCTCTCGAGTCGGATCGAACAGGGCGAGCGCCCCGAACCCCAGCGCATCGGACGCGATCGCGAGGAGCAGCAGAAACGGGATCACCGGATGCACCCGGAAGATGAGTCTCGCGACGAAATAGCTGACGGCGATATCGGTCGCGAATGAAACCGGCCAGCCGACTTCGAGCATCGGCTCTTCGAGCGCGTTGACGACGCGGAGGTAGATCAGCGCAGGAACGATCGTGGCGCCGATCGAGGCAATCACCGGCAGCAGCGCGCGCCGCCACGGATGGAGCACCCCGCCGGGCGCCGTCGCTTCGACCACTTCTTTGGTCATCAGCGCAAAGAAGAACATCATCGCGACGTCGTTGACCGCGAACGCCATCGTGTAGGTGACGCGGTAGTAGCTCTCGGGATCCGCATTGACCCAGACCATGGCGATCGAGGCCCCGAGCGGCAGCAGGAGCAGGTGCTCCAGCGCGAATTGGGAAAGACGTGGAAAGGCCGCCCGCCACCGGCGGATGCGGCGCGGCGCCTCAGTCACTGAGCCTGGACTGCCGGCGGATCACGCCGGAATCGACGGTTCGGCCGGTGCGCGAGACTGCCTGGAAGAACAACTCGGGTCCGGCGACTTCGACCACGACGAAGCTCTGGTCCTGATCGAACGCCGCGGCGGTCTGATCCGAAGGCTCCATATTGCCTTTCCTCAACTGGCCGGCCGCACCCGACACGAAGTAGTAGATGCCCTTCTGCGGCTTGATGCGCTCGTAGACGTGGTCGTGACCCGAAAACACCACGTTGACGCCGTACTTGAGAAAGATCGGCTCGAGGAGGACGCGCAGGTCGAGCGACGATCCGTGGCGCGAGGCATTCGAATACAACGGGTGATGGAAGTAACAGATCTTCCAGTCCTCGCGCGCGTCCCTCAAGGCGGCATCGATCCAAGCGAGCTGTTTTCGATCCATCAGGTTGCTGTCGAGCGCGAAGAAACGGACGTTGCCGCGGGCATACGTGTAGTAGCGCTGGCCGTTCATGTTGTACGGCTTGTAGGAGACCTGGTCCGGCCGATCGTGGTTGCCGATCGAGGCCTGGAATTTCACGCCGGCCGCGAGCAGCGGCGCATACGGCTGTTCGAATTTCCTGACGAAATCGGCCGGAGTCTGGCCTCCGTACATGTTGTCGCCCAGCATGATGACGAGGTCGAACCGGAACGCGGCGTGCACCCTGGCCATCTGCTCCGCCACCTCGTACTGCGGTCGCTCGCCGGTGCCGTTGTCCCCAATCGCCGCAAACTTCACCGAATCGGATCGGTTGGGCAGCGTCGTGGGCTGCGCGAGGAGGCTCGCGGACGCCGCGGCCGCGACGACGATCAGCGTCGGGAGGATCCGGTGCTTCGGCAAGGTCACAAGAAAACCACGCAAACGATACACCGGCAGCCGCCATCAGCGATATTCTGGGTCGCGCTCAACACACACGCGAAAGGCAGACGAGCAATGACACGGCGCCGTATCGAGATCACCGTGATGCTGCTGATGTGGCTGGCCGCCGCATCGGTTGCGTTTCCGCAGGAGCCTGGCACCCGCGCGCAGGCCGATCGACAGCGCCGCGAAGAAAAGAACCGCAACGCGAAGCCGTACGAGCCGAACGGCTTCGAGCGCGCCATGCATTTCGTCGAAGAGCGGGGAATGTTCATCGGCGGCCGCGAAGGCTTGTATCCGAAACTCGGATCGCTCGCCACGGGAAGCGGTTTCGCGTACGGCGCCGGCTACCGGGATCGCGATCTCTTCGACAACACGGGCATACTCGACGTCTGGGCCGCCACGAGCACACGGTTGTACTGGGCCACCGAGGCGCGACTCACGTTTCCGAAGCTGGCGAACAAGCGCCTGATGGTCGAGACGTGGGCCGCGCACCGCGACTACCCCCAGGAGGACTTCTTCGGCCTCGGTCCCGACTCGGCTCGCGCCAACCAGACCAGCTACGCCATCCGATCGGACCTCTTCGGCGCGCGCGCCGGCGTGCGCCCGCTTCCACTCGTGATGGCCGGCGGTGGACTCGAGTATCTGAACCCGAGACTCGGCGAGGGAAAGGACAGCCGCGTGCCCTCCATCGGGACGCTGTTCACTCCTTCCACCGCGCCGGGCCTCGGTGAATCGGTGGACTACCTCCGCTCGATGGCCTTTTTCGAAGTTGACTACCGGCAGCCGAAGAACCCGCGCCGCGGCGGATGGTATCGCGTCGACTTCTCGCGGTACGACGATCGAACGACCGGCCGCTACACGTTCAATCGCGTGGACACGGACCTTCGTCAATTCGTCGGATTCCTCGCCGGACGCCGCGTCATCGCAGCGCGGCTCTTCGTGTCGACGTCGGATACCGGCGCGGGCCAGGTGATGCCGTTCTACGCGATGCCGACGCTCGGCGGAAACGACTCGCTCCGCGGCTTCCGCGAGTATCGCTTCCGTGGACCGCACGCCATTCTGACGCAGACGGAATATCGCTACGAGATCTGGAGCGGGCTCGACGGGGCGCTGTTCTACGACGCGGGCAAAGTGGCCGACGCTCGCTCCGACCTGAATTTCAAGGACCTCGAAAGCGATTATGGCTTCGGGTTCCGTTTCAACACCGACAACGCAATCGTGTTTCGCGTCGACGCCGGCTTCGGGAGTCGCGATGGCAAACATCTCTACATCGTCTTTGGCGGCATTTTTTAAACGTCCAGCCGCGGCGGCTGTCTGCGCCTTTGGTCTCTTGGCCGGACCGCCGCTGTGGTCCGCCGCGCCAGGTTTCTATCCTGACGATCCGATCTGGACCGACGACGACCGCGCGTTCGACGCGTCCAAAGTGGTCGCGATCGAAGACACGAACGGGTACGACTTCGTGGTGAATACGTTCAGCGACACGGGCGAGCGGCGCGACGTGCGCGCGCTGAACGTCAACACGGTCGACGAGGTGCCGGATTCGAGCTGGTTCACCAACCGCATCGGCCGCCGCGACATGACGGTCGCCGACGTGGTCAAGGGTCCCGACCGTGTGGAGCGCGTATCGCTCGACGGCTGGGTCGTGTCGGCCGGCAAGAGCACGGGCGTGCAGCCTGGGTTCCGAATGACGGATCCGGGAGGACAGCTTCATCAGATTGAGGTCGATCCACCGCCGAACCCCGAACTGGCGAGCAGCGCGGAGATCATCGGGACCGCGTTCTATCACGCCATCGGGTACAACACGGTCGAGGTCCACCTTGCGGATATCGACCGTGCCGCGCTGGTCATCTCGGAGCGCGCCACCATTCGCGATCCGCTGAACGGCAAGCGTCGCCCGCTGAAGACACTCGATCTGGACGCCGTGTTCGAGCGAGCCGCGCGCCGTCCTGACGGCCGCTACAGGGTTCTCGTCAGCCGGTTTGCATCCGGCAAGCCCCTCGGCAATTTCCGCTACTACGGCACACGCCCGGACGATCCGAATGACATCGTGTTGCACGAACACCGCCGGGAGCTCCGCGGCGCGCGTGTGTTTGGCGCGTGGCTCAATCACGACGACTCGCGCGGCATCAACAGCCTGGACATGCTGGAGACGAGCAACGGGCGCGGCTGGATCAAACACTACATGTTCGACTTCGGCTCGATCCTCGGCAGCGCCACGATATTCGGCCAGCGCGATCGCGCGGGATACGAATACATCTTCGAGCACCGCGCGGGATGGCTCACGCTGGCGACGCTCGGTCTCTACGTCCGGCCGTGGATGCTCGTCGACTATCCCGACGTTCCCCGGTCGGTCGGCAAGTTCGAGGCGGACGCGTTCGATCCGCTGAAGTGGAAGCCCGAGTATCCGAACCCGGCGTTCGACAATATGCGCCCCGACGATGCGTTCTGGGCGGCGCGAATCGTCGCCCGTTTCACGGACGCGATGATCGGCGCCGTAGTGCAGAAAGCTCAGTACTCCGATCCGCGCGCGACGCAGTTCATGACGCAAGCGCTGATCACACGCCGTGACAAGGTTCTGGCAGCCTGGCTCAATCAAGTGTGCCCGGCCGTGGATCCGGTGCTCGCCTCCGACGGCGCTCTCACGTTCACCAACGCCGCGGTGACCGCGCGCGCCGCTACCCCGGCCGAGAGTTACCAACTGCAATGGTTCCGCTTCGACAACGCCACTGCGACGCGCACGCCGGTTGCGGATGGCGAGACGGTGTCGACACCGACCGGCCGCGCCCCCGCCGGCCTTCTCAATTCGGGCGAGTACGTGGGCGTCGAGGTAACAGCGCGGCACTCGCAGTACCCGGGCTGGGCAAAACCGGCGGCATTCTTTTTCCGACGCGGACCCGCCGGCTGGACATTAGTGGGCGTCGAGCGCGGGTAGCAAGCCACGTCGCACCACATGCGGTCCTGAAGGTCGGACGCGCACCGTGCCGAAAGACATGAAAAGACTACGCCCGAATTGCCGACACGTTATACTGCTCACCTGTCCTTGCTCTCCTGCCAGGATGCTCTATCGTGCAAATCCGTAAACCGTCATCGCTAGTCTGCACGTCGCTGACGTGCGTCTGTCTGCTCGGCGTCACCGCGCCCGCTGGCGCGCAGACCGTGGCGTCCTCGAACGTGCCGCGCGAAGATCCGGCGGTCGTCGCGTCTGCCCCGTCAAACGACGCGCCGTCCGGTCACTTCTCGAACAACGCATTCAATGACCTGTTCGGGAAAACTCTCGATGACTTCCGGCGCCTGCCGTCGAAGGACACGCTCACGTGGCTGAGCATCGGCGCCGCGGTGGCGACCGTCGGTCATTCCGTCGATCGTCCGGTGAGCCGCCGCCTCTCGACATCGCCGTTGCTCGATGGCGTGTTCGAGTCGGGAGCGACAGTCGGCGGCGCTCGTCTTCAACTTGCCGGCGCCTTGACGACGTACACAATCGGTCGCATCACGAACTCGCCGAAGGTGGCGCTCGTCGGCGGCGATTTGCTGCGGGCCCAGATCATCGCGCAAGCGCTGACGGCGGGTGTGAAGATGTCTGCGAGGCGGACGCGTCCCGATGGGACGCAGTACTCCTTTCCGTCAGGACACACATCGGTGACGTTCGCGTCGGCAACCGTGCTCCAGCGCGATCTCGGGTGGAAGGCCGGCGTTCCCGCCTACGCCGTCGCGACGTACGTCGCCGCCTCACGGATTCAGGAGAAGCGTCACTTTCTGAGCGACGTGGCGTTCGGCGCGGCGATCGGCATCATCGCCGGTCGAACGGTCACCATCGGCCACGGCGAACGCCAGTTCGCGGTGACGCCCATGGCCGTTGCGAGCGGCGGAGGCGTGTCGTTCACCTGGCTCGGCCAACGGTAATACACCTGCGCCGGGCGTTCTGTCGTGGCCCGGCGCTCCGCCGCTGCTGAAATGAGACGGGTCGTTGCCGTCGCCTGTGCGGCGCTTGCGCTCGTTGCGATCGTTGCGGCGCAACAGCCAGACGAGCTCGGCTCTCCTCGCGCAACCGCGCCGCTCACCCTGCTTCAACTCAACGACGTGTATTCGACGGTGCCGGTTGACGGCGCCGGTGGGCTCGCGCGTGTCGCCACGCTCAAACGAAATCTGGCCGCCGCAGGGCGGACGCCGTTCCTCGTTTTGGCCGGTGACTTTCTCTCGTCCTCGGTCGCGTCGACCGTCTTCAAGGGCGAGCAGATGATCGCGGCCCTCAACGCCGCCGGTCTCGATCTCGCGACGCTTGGCAATCACGAGTTCGACTTCGGCGTCGATCTCCTGGTCCAGCGGATGGGCGAAGCCCGATGGCAGTGGGTGGTGTCCAACGTGGTCGACATCTCCACGGGAAAGCCCATTGGCGGCGCGGCGCCTTACGTCGTGCGGACGTTCGGCCCGCTCAAAGTCGGTTTCATCGGGCTGTGCTTGACCACGGAGGCGACCGGCCGCGACACACTGAGACGGATCCAGCTGATCAATCCGCTGGTCGCCGCGGCCAGATATCTGCCCGTTCTCAAGAAGGAAAGGGTCGACGTGATCGTGGCGCTGACCCATCTCACCTTCGCCGAGGACCAGGCGCTGGCACAGCGGTTTCCGCAAATCGACGTGATCGTCGGCGGCCACGAGCACTTCCCCATCACGGTCACCGAGAACCGGACGCTGATCAGCAAGGCGGGATCGGATGCCAGGTTCGTCGCGCGCATTGACGTCAACCGGCGCCGTGCCGGATCGGTGGAAAGACATTTCGAGCTCGTGCCGATCACCGCCGCGCTGCCCGACGATCCGCGCACGGCCGACGTCGTCAACTCGTACGAAGCGCGGATGGGCCCGGAGCTCGATGTCGTCGTCGCCTCCACGCGCGTGCCGCTTGACGGCGTCGCCGCACGCATCCGGACGTCCGAGACCAACCTCGGCAACCTCGTGGCCGACGCGATGCGCGCGAACACAGACGCCGAGATCGCCGTCGTGAATTCGGGCGGTGTGCGCGGCGACCGGGTGCACAATCCCGGGCCGCTCACGCGCCGGGCGCTGCTGGAGATGCAGCCCTTCGGCAACGTGATCTGCAAGGTCGCGGTCCCGGGCCGGATCGTCCTCGACGCGCTGAACCACGGCGTGGCTCAACTGCCGGCGAGCGCCGGCCGGTTTCCGCAGGTGTCAGGTTTGACGATGAAGGTCGACGTCAATCGGCCTGCCGGCGATCGCGTGAGAGATGTGCGGGTCACTGGACAGCCGCTCGATCCAGCCCGGGGCTACACGGTCGCGATCCCCGATTTCATCTTCAACGGCGGCGACGGGTACACGATGTTTGCGGGCCAGCGCGTCCTCATCGATCCGGCGTCGGGCGCCACCGTCTTGTCCGCGCTCGAGGCGTACGTCGCCGCGAAGAAGGAGATCGCGCCGCAGATCGACGGCCGTATCGCGATCGTTCGCTGAACTCAACGGGAATCGAGCCACGCCCGAATGTTCACTGCCGCACCCGGCGGCAATGCGGCGAGATCGCGTTCGAGGCGCTGAAGATCTTCCATCGTGTCGATGTCGTACGCGGCCTGGATGAGTGTCGGCTCGAGGCCGGCGCGCCGTGCGGCGCGCATCGTATCGGCCAACACGTGAGGTGTGCTCCACGCAATGCCCTCGAACAAGCGGGCGTTTGCGGCTCGCAGCCCGATCAAGTAGTACCCGCCGTCATCGGCCGGTCCGATCACGAGGTCGGCGTTCGATTGCAGCGACGCGAGCGCTGCCGTGAAATGTGCCGTGGTCAGCAGCGGGAGATCGGACCCGACGAGGATCGCTGATGCGTACCCGCGATCGATCAACAGGTCCTCGAATGCGAACCGCATGCGCTGACCGAGATCGTCGCCGCGCTGAGGCAGGAGAGCGAACCCGCCCGCCGCGAGCGACGCCATCTCTGCCTGCGCCTCAGCCGGCGTAAAACAGATGAAACGATCGACGCCGCCGACCGACGCGACGAGAAGGAGCGTGTCGGTCAGGAGTGCGCGGCGCAGCGTTCGAAGGCGCGCGTCAGAAATGTAGGGCGCGAGTCGCGTCTTGCCGGGCGCCGAGAGCGCCCGCGCCATCACACCGACGGCCGCACGGGATCGGGCGTCTTCTTCCACGTGACCGGCGCGCGCATGCGGGACCACCAGATCCGAAACAGCAGCAGCGATCCGACGACGATAGCGTAGGCGAGCGGGCGGCGGATGTCGGCCTTCACGAGCCACCAGTAGTGGATGACGCCCAATGTCGCCGACACATAGATGAGCCGATGCAGTTGATTCCAGCGCTTGCCGCCGAGCCGGCGGATCATCCCGGCCGTCGACGTCAGCGCGAGCGGCACCATCAGCATCAATGCGGTGAAGCCGACGGTGATGTACGGCCGCTTATAGATGTCGTCGCCAATCGCGTGCATCAGGTTGCGAAGTGTCTGCCACGTGACGACGGTCGACCACGTGACTTCGCCGCCGGGAAAGTCGAGGCCGGCGAAGCGGTCGGCGATGACGTAGATGAGGAAGTGCACCACGCCGTAGAAGAACGCGAATAACCCGCTCATACGCCGGAACCTGATGATCGCATTCCAGCCGGTGAGCCGCCGCAGCGGCGTCATCGCGAGCGTGGCGCAGAGGAGGCGCAGCGCCCAGACGCCGGTTTCGTGGGTGATGTCTTCGAGCGGGTTCGCGCTGAGATTATTCGTGAGCGCGGCCCACACGAGCCACGCGACGGGACCGAGGGCTGCTACAAAGACGACAACCTTGAGAAAACGAATCGTCATTGCGGATTGAGGATTGCGGATTGCGGATTTATTGTCGATTTGTCATTGATGATTGCGATTGCTCATTGTTGATTGACGACGTCGCCGAGGTCATCCCCGACCAAACGCACCGCAAAACCCCGATCGAATCGACAATCAACAATCGCGCAATCGTCAATAAATCCGCAATCCGCAATCCGCAATCCTCAATGTCAGTAATTCCGCCGAAGATCGAGTCCAGTGTAAAGTGAGGCGACCTGATCGCCGTAGCCGTTGAACATCAGCGTCCTGCGGCGGAGGAACTCGCCGATGCGTCGCTCGGTGCTCTGACTCCAGCGCGGATGATCGACGCCGGGGTTCACATTCGCGTAAAAGCCGTATTCGTCCGGCGCCTGCAACTGCCAGGAGTTCAGCGGCTGCTTCTCGACGAACCGCACCTTGACGATCGACTTGATGTGCTTGAACCCGTACTTCCAGGGGACCGCGAGCCGCAGCGGCGCGCCGTCCTGGTTCGGCAGCACCTCGTCATAGAGACCCGCGACGAGGATCGTCAGCGGATGCATCGCTTCGTCCATCCGCAGCCCTTCGACGTACGGCCAGCGCAGCACTGGCGAGCGCGTGCCCGGCATCTGCTTCGGGTCGTACAACGTGTAGAACTCGACGTATTTCGCCTTCGACGTCGGCTCGCAGCGCGTGATGAAGTTGGCCAGCGGGAAGCCGACCCACGGAATGATCATCGACCACGCTTCGACGCAGCGGTGACGGTAGACGCGCTCCTCGAGCGTTTCCCCCTTGAGCACGTCCTCGAGGTCCATCACGCCTTTCTTCGCGCACTCTCCCTCGACCGTCACTTTCCACGGCTCGGTCTTGAAGTTTTTCGCGTACTCGGCGGGGTCGGATTTGTCGATGCCGAACTCGTAGTAGTTGTTGTAGCTGGTGATGTCTTCCCACGCGTTCAGCTTGTCGGTCGCGTTGAGCGCGAAGCCCTTCTTGATGTTCGGCACCTTGCGCCCGTGCGGCGCGCCCTTGGCCTCGAGCAACGCTCCCGCTCCGAGAATCCCGCTCGCAGCAGCCGCGGCGGTGGCGCCCGTGATTGCGCCGGCACGGATGAACTCGCGCCGGTTCAGATAGAGCTTTTTGTCGGTGATTTCCGAGCTCCGGATGTCCGACGCGGGCTTAATCAGCATGGGAACATTTTAACCGTTCGGGCGCGACGCCGAGGAAATACAAGACGATCAGACGCAGATGCTGAGCGGTAACCCGGAACCAGCCGAGACGCTCCCAGCGCCGCGCTGAAATGACCGCTACGTAGGATGCCGGCCACAGCCGCCCGGTTGCACCGAGGCGCCTCACCAGGTCCACATCTTCCATAATCGGCAGCGCCGAATAGCCGCCGATCGCGTCGAAGGTCTCGCGCCGCACGAAAATCGCCTGATCGCCGTAGGGCAGGCCGAACAACGCGACGCGCACGCGAACGCCGATTTCGATCGCGCGCGCGATGGCCCGCGGCGAATCGAGCGCAAAGCGGAAACAGCCGAACACGACGCCGGCGCGCCGCTCCGCATCGGCGATGGCCGACGGCCAGCCGCCGGGCAATCGTGTGTCGGCATGCAGGAACAGAAGCCACGATCCGGAGGCCTTCGCCGCGCCCGCGTTCATCTGCGACGCGCGTCCCCGCGGCGCGTCGATCCAGAGAACGCCGGGATGCGCGGCGCGCAGCGGCGCGAGCGACTCCGCATCCTCGCGCGTCGAGGCCACGATGACCTCGGCGACCTCGGCGCCGCCAAAGTCAGTTTTCTGAAGTGTGCGTGCCAGCGCGTCGGTATCCCGATAGACCGGAATGATGACGGAGATCACGAACGTCTGAAGTCTGAACTTCAGACTTTAGACTTCAGACTTCAGACTTTCAAATGGCTCTGCGCACGAATGCCGCGAGCCCGAACAGCACCGTCCCCACGAGCAGCAGCTTCGCAGAATCGGGTACGTGCAGCGAGCCGGCGCCGGACCGCGGGCCGGCGATGTTGGTTGGCGCCGGCGCGGCGATGACGACCGACGAGGTCACGCTGGCGGCAGTCGAGGCGGCGACTGCGGCCGCTGGAAGATGACCGACTGGACTTTGTACGTTGCCGGAATCGATCGACCACGCGAAGCTGACCGGCACGACGAACGCGGCGACGACGGCCGCGAGCAGCAGAACTCTGGTTCGTTTACGCATTTCCCCGCACTCTAACCACGACGACCTGGATTCGTGCTCCGCGGACGATCGTCAGGTCGACCGTATCGCCCGCTCACGAACAGATTTACAAGCAAGATGCCACGGTGGTCGATTGGCCACGCGCATGCGCGCGCCGCGCAGATCTCAATGAAAAAGACGCGAGTTCGTGCCCCGTACGCGCCGCCGCCGCCGCCGTGGCGGCGGCCGGCGCGAGGCATTGCGCGGAACGAGTTTTCACAAGTTGGCGACGCCGCGGGTGGCGCACCGCCGTTGTGCTACGCTCAACCGTGCGCGCTCCGCCGATGAGATGTATCGAGGCGCGTGCGCTGGTCGGCGACGCGGAAGCAGCTCATCCGCCGACGCCGGGTTCCCTATGTCGACCGCGTCCAAACACGGGTATCCCCAACTCCTCTCGCTCGCCGTCCACGAATTCCGGACGCCGGCCAGCGTCGTGGGTGGATATCTCCGCATGCTGCAGCGGGATCCTGAGGCGAACCTGACCGAGCGCCAGCG
The DNA here is from genome assembly GCA_036004865.1 of Vicinamibacterales bacterium. GTDB lineage: Bacteria > Acidobacteriota > Vicinamibacteria > Vicinamibacterales > CAVVIG01 > QHWF01. The sequence goes on along the minus strand of DASYQZ010000046.1, from coordinate 72,439 downwards.
CAAGATGATCGACGAGGCCGAGAAATCGTGCGGCCGGCTCGTTGCGCTGATCGGCGAACTGAGCGACATCTCGAAGCTCGATGCGGGGCTGATCGTCTTCGTGCGCCAGCCGGTCGACGTCTTCACGCTGGTCGGCGAAGTGGCCGAGCTCGTGCAAGAGGCGAGGGATCGCGATGTGCGGCTCGAGGTGCGCGGCGAACGTGCGGGCGCGCGGGTGTCAGGCGACGCGACCCGGCTGCGCAGCGCATTCGATGCGATTTTTCGGGCAATTCTGCGGGAAAAGCCCGGCCCTGCCACCGTCATCGCGGAGCGCCGCCTCGACGCGCGCGGCGGCGTCATGGCCGCGGTGGTCGTCATCGCCGACGAATCGAGCGTACAGGCGGCATACGAGCGCGTCCCCGGACCGTTCGATGAAAAGCGGGGCGGCCTCGGGCTGGCGCTGCCGCTCGCGCGGCGGGTCATCGAAGGTCACGGCGGCCGCGTCTGGTCGCCTGCTGCCGCCGACGGCGCGGCCGACGGCAGTGAACCGCGCGACGCGCTGGCGCGCGGGTCCGCTATCATCTCCCTGCCGGTTACGGAGTAGTCAGACTTGAAGAAGCCCTACGTCACCATCGTTGATGACGATTCCGCCTTCGCCAACTACCTGCGCACCTTCCTCTCGCTGCGCGGGTACGAGACCCGGTCGTACTCCCGCGGCGACGAGATGCTGGCGGCCGTGAAGCAGGGCGACCCGCCGGACATCGTGCTGCTCGACGTGATGATGCCCGGCATGAACGGGCTCGAGACGCTGCGCGCGCTGAAAGCGGCGAAGCCCGATCTGCAGGTCATCATGCTGTCGGGCCGCGAGCACGCGTCGACGATCGTCGAAGCGGTGCGCCTCGGCGCCGCCGACTACGTCGTCAAGCCCGACGATCCGGAGGGCCTCGGCGAGATCGCGCTCGACGCGGCGATCAAGAGCGCGATCGAGAAGACGCGGCTCGTGTCCGAGATCACCGAGCTGCGGCGCCAGTTGACCGACGATCAGGATCGCGCGTTTCTCTTCTGGGGCGACAGCCCCGACATGAAGACGATCGCGCAGGTGATCGAGCAGGTGTCCGACAGCGACGTCACCGTGCTGATTCGCGGCGAGAGCGGCGTCGGCAAAGAGCTCGTCGCGCGCGCCATCCATCAGCGATCGCCGCGCAAGGATCGGGCGTTCGTGAAAGTGAACTGCGCGGCGCTGCCGGCCGAGCTGCTCGAGAGCGAGCTGTTCGGCCACGAGAAGGGCGCGTTCACCGGCGCCGCGACGATGCGCATCGGCAAGTTCGAGCAGGCCGACACCGGCACGATCTTCCTCGACGAGATCGGCGAGATGAAAGCGGCGCTGCAGGCGAAGCTGCTGCACGTCCTGCAGGACGGGCAGTTCACGAAGCTTGGCAGCAACAAAGCGATCACCGTCGACGTCCGCGTCGTCGCCGCCACGAACCGCGATCTCGAGCTGATGCTGGAGCGCGGTGAGTTCCGCGAGGACCTCTACTATCGTTTGAAGGTGATCGAGGTCACGGTGCCGCCGCTCCGCGAGCGCCGCGCCGAGATTGCGCATCTTACCGACTTCTTCATGGACCGCTACGCGCGGCGCTACAACCGGACGGCGCGTCAGCTGTCTCCAGACCTGGCGCAGCTTTTTCAGACGTACGACTGGCCGGGCAACATCCGCGAGCTCGAGAATATGGTCAAGCGGATCGTCGTGCTGCAGGACGAGCAGCTCGTCATCCGCGAGATGACGCGCGCCGGCCGTCACGTCTCCGCGTACGCGGCCGCGGGTATCGGCGCGGGCCCGCGTCATGCCGATCACGGCCTCGTGGCCGAGGACGCCGACGAGGCCGATAGCGAGATCGGCGAGGCGGGCGACGAAGAGGACGCGCCGGTCGAGGGCACGACGCCTCCGGGATCGCGCCTCGCCGACGTCGCGAAGGCGGCCGCGACCAAAGCCGAGCGCGCGATCATCGAAGACACGCTGAAGCAGGTGCATTGGAACCGGCGGCGCGCAGCCGAGCAACTCGGCGTCAGCTACAAAACACTGCTGAACAAAATAAAAGAGTGTGGTATCAGCCGAAAGTAGAGGTGGATGTCACGCTGAGTAAGCAGTGGCGGGACTGTAAAGAACCCGCCGCCGTTCTACTCTGAGAACTTTCCTTCCTCGCGTCCTCCGAATTTCCTCCCGCTGAGCGCGCTGTCCGTCGAATAAACCCTCCGGTTTCGCCAACATCGCCAATTTTTTACACTTCTGGCACTGGCATTGCTCAACAGGCCCGCGTGATGAGCACGACTCTGCAGATCAAACCACAGGTGATGGTCGTCGACGACGACCTCTCGATGTGCAACTTCCTTCGGTCGTTTCTCGCGGAGCGCGGCTATGCAGCGGTGACGCTGGGCAGCGCAGAAGAAGCGGTGAAGCGCTACCACGCCGAGCGGCCCGCGGCCGTGATTCTCGACGTCGTGATGCCCGGCAGCATGGACGGGCTCGCGGCGCTCGAAGCGTTCAAGAAGATCGATCGCGAAGTGCCGATCATCGTGCTCTCCGGTCAGGGCCGGACGACCACGGTCGTGCAGGCCATGAAGCTCGGCGCGACCGATTTCGTCAGCAAGCCCTTCGACGAGACCGACCTCGAGGTGCCACTTGCCAATGCGCTCAAGCAGCGCCAATTGAGCCGCGAGGTCGCCTCGCTGCGCGAGGAGCTCCAGTCGAAGGCGAAGCACAACATGCTCTTCGCCCACAGCGAGCGGATGGCCGAGGTGCACGACCTGATCAATCGGGTCGCCGATACCGACGTCACCGTCCTGATTCGCGGTGAAAGCGGAACGGGCAAGGAACTTGTCGCGCGCGCGCTCTATGCCTCCTCACTCCGGCGCGACAAGCCGTTCGTGAAGGTGAACTGCGCCGCGCTGCCGACCGAGCTGCTCGAGTCGGAACTGTTCGGGTTCGAGCGTGGCGCGTTCACCGGCGCGATTCAGCACAAGCCGGGCAAGTTCGAGTTCGCGAACCACGGCACGATGTTCCTCGACGAGATCGGCGACATGAGCTTTCCGCTGCAGGCCAAGCTGCTCCAAGTCCTGCAGGACGGCGAGTTCGCGCGGCTCGGCGGCAAGCACGACGTCAGGGTGGACGTGCGCGTCATCGCGGCGACGAACCGCGATCTCGAGCACATGGTCGCCAGCGGCCAGTTCCGCGAGGATCTCATCTTCCGCCTCAACGTCGTCTGCATCAACCTGCCGCCGCTGCGCGATCGGCGCGAGGAAGTGCCGATCCTCGCCGAGTACTTCCTGAAGAAGTACTCCGTTCAATACAACAAGCCCTACTCCGAGATCTCGCAGGAGACGATGCGCCTGTTCATGGAGCACGACTGGCCGGGCAACGTGCGCGAGCTCGAAAACGTGATCAAGCGCGCCGTCGTGCTCGGGATGGAAGCGCCGATTCGCAAGGAAATCAGCCACAGCATCGCGATGGCGGCGCATCGCATTCAGTCGACAGCCGGAGTCGCAGCCGGTGGTCACCCGTCGCCGCTCGGCGGTCAGTTGTCGTCGATCGGGCGCGTCAGCGTATCGGCGCCGGCCGCAGGACGCGCGCCGGTGTCGGCGCCCGTGGCCGCGGCGCCTGCCGCACTGCCCACGCCCGCCGAGATTGCGAACGCCGCCGCCAGCGCCGGCAACTATTCGCTGAAAGACATTTCCCGGGAAGCCGCGCGCCAGGCCGAGCGCGAGCTGATTTTCAAGATGCTGCAGCAGACACGCTGGAACCGCAAGGAGACCGCCGAGATCCTCGGCATCAGCTACAAAGCGCTCCTCTACAAGATCAAAGAAAACGGCCTGGACAAGGCCTCATAAAGGCCCTGGAAACAATGACGAGCAGTTCCTTTTACGAAGAGGGGTCGAAGCTCCTCACGCCCGGCGCCTTCGAATTCGTGCTGGACTCCGAGCTCAAGCGCGCGGTCCGGTCCCAGAACTTTCTGACGCTGGTGACCGTGGAGGCGGCGCGCGAGTGGGACGGCGTGCTGGTGACCGCCGACGACGGCACGGTGCACGAGGTGGCCGAGATCATCGGCAAGGAGGTCCGCGACACGGACCTGATCGGCCACACCGACAAAGGGACGCTCGCCGTCGTGCTGCTCGACGCCGACTTCGAGCACTCGACGCGCGTCATCGATCGCCTGGTCTCGCGGATCGAGAACTACGAGTTCGCCACGCAGATGCGGATCGCGGTCGGCGCCGCCTGCTACCCGACCCACGCGGTCGACGCCGATTCGCTGAAGCGCACCGCCATGTCGCGCCCGCTCGTGAACTGGCGCGGCGGCATCAAAACGCCCATGGAAAATAACTGAGGTAGAACAGCCATGAAGCAGACGCTCACGTTCTCCACCGCCCTGTTCGCGGCGTGCCTCGCCGCGGCGCCGCTCGCCGCCAAGGACGACAAGGACGCCGACAAGAAAGCCAAGGCGCAGGCGCTCGCCCCGGTCAACGACGAGTACAAGGTCGGCCCCGGCGACAAGCTGCGCATCGAGGTCTACAAGGATGCGCAGCTCTCACAGTCGGTGCAGGTGCGCCCCGACGGCAAGATCACGCTGCCGCTCGTCGGCGACATGGAAGCGACCGGCCGGACGCCAATCGAACTCCGCGACACCATCGCGAAGTCGCTGAAGGACTACATCAACAACCCGACGGTCACGGTCATCGTCGTCGAAGCGCTCGCGTCGCAGGTGTTCGTGATGGGCGAGGTGACGCACCCCGGCACGATGCAGCTCCACGGGCCGACCACGATTCTCCAGGCACTCGCGATGGCCGGCGGCTTCAAGGAGTTCGCGAACACGAAGGACGTGAAGGTGCTGCGGCCGAACCGCGGCGGCATCGACACGATCCGGTTCAACTACAAGGACGTGATCAACGGCGATGCGAAGCCGTTTTACCTGCGGTCGGGCGATACGGTGATCGTTCCGTAAGGGATTCGGGATTTGGGATTTGGGATTGGGATTCGTATGACGAAACGCATAACCGTCGTGCTGGCCGCGCTGCTGGTCGCCGCGACTGCGCATGCGCAGGAGCGGGTCGGATCGAGCAACAGGCCGCAGACCTACCGCGCAGGGTGGACGATCACGCCGACGCTGGGCTTCGCCGAGACCTATGACGACAACATCTCGTTGTTCGGTCAGAACACGGCGGAGAATCAGAACGACGACTACATCACGACGTTCTTTCCCGCGTTGGATCTGCACTACTCGGGCAAGCACACGCGGTTCGGCTCCTCGTACAGCGGCAGCTTTCTCAACTACCGGACGTTCTCCCTGCTGAATCGCTGGGACCAGCGCATGAGGATCGAGCTCCGGCGGCAGGAGACGGCCCGGGTGAACTGGTTCGCGCGCGCCGCCGCGTCGATGCTGCCGTCGACCGACCTCGTCGAGCTCGGCGGCCTCCCGTATCGCCACACCGGCGCGAAGACGGCTGACGGCCGCGGCGGTGTCGAATACACGTTCGGCGCGCGCGATTCGTTGACGAGCTCGGTGAACTTTCAGCACGTCGAGTTCGATCGCCCGCCCGATGTGCGCGCGATCCTGCGCGGCGGCGACGTCCTCGAGTCGCTGAACATCTGGCGCCACAGGATCGACTCGCGCCTGGCGTTCGGCACCGACTACTCGTTCCGCCGCGCGCACGTCGTCGGCGATCTGGAAACGTTCAACATCCACACGGCCGAAGGCGCCGTCGACTACGAGCTCTCGCCGAGCTGGTCGTTCAGCGGCGGCGGCGGCGCGGTCTACCTCGAAAGCACGGCGGTGACGTCGGCGCGAACCGGGCCCGCCTGGCGCATCTCGCTCGAGCGGCATCGCGGCGCGTCCGCATTCCACGTCGGCTATTCGCGTTCGTACATCCCCTCGTTCGGCTTCGGCGGCACGATTCAGAACGACGAGGTCGGCCTCGGATTCCACGCGCCGCTCTTCGGCAGCCGCCATTTCTACACCGACAACTCCATTGTCTACCGCGACAACCAGCCGCTCACCGATCTGGTGCAGCAGCTCCCGTTGCGGTCGTTGCGCACCTATTCGGTCGTCGGCTGGGAGCCGCAGCGATGGGTGCGATTCGAAGGGTTCTACGCGCGCGTGCAGCAGACCAGCCTGCGCGCGGGCGGCCAGTTGTATCGCAATCGCGTGGGAATTCAGATCGTGACGTCCAAGCCTGTGAGGGTGCAGTGATGGAAGAACCTCGTTTCGATCCGCTCGACTACATCTCGGTATTCAATCGGCGCAAATGGTGGTTCATCGTCCCGGTCGTGCTGGCGATCATCATCGGCACGGCGCTCGTGTGGACGCTGCCCCGCTCCTACCAGGCGACCACCACGATTGCGGTCGGCCTGGCGCGCGTCGCGCCGAATCTGGTGGGCCAGCCGATTGAAATCGACAAACAGGAGCGCATGCGCGCCGTGTCGCAGCAGCTCCTGAGCCGGCCCGTCCTCGAGCGCACCGCGCGCCTCGAGCACCTCGACAAGCAGGGCTCGATCGATTCGGCGATCGCCCAGCTGCGCGGCGGGGTCTCCGTGTCGATGCCCGACTCGATCACGCCGGGTTCGAGCGGTCCGGGCACGCAGCTCTCAGCCGATCAGAAGGCGTCGCTCGACACCTACATCGTGTCGTACACCGACGACACGCCGGAAGACGCGCAGCGCATCGTCAACCGCCTCGCGCAGGTGTTCGCCGACGAGAACAGCAAGTCGCGCGAGATTCGCGCGCAGGACACCTCGCAGTTCATCGAGGGCCAGCTGCGCGCGAGCGAGACGCGTCTGGGTTCGCTCGAAGCGCGTCTGCGGCAGACGAAAGAGTCCAACATGGGACGCCTGCCCGAGCAGACCAACGCGAACCTCGCGATGGTCTCGGCGCTGCAGCGGCAGCTCGAGTCGAACGCGACGGCGACGCGCGGCGAGCAGGATCGCCTGTCGATGATCGAGCGGCAGATCGAATCGATGCAGCAGGGCGCGGACGATGCCGTCGCGATGGCGAAGGGCACGCCCGGCGAGACCGCGGCCACGCGCCTCATCGCGCTGCGCCACGAGCTCGCCACCGCGCAGCTCGCCTACACCGACAAGCACCCCGAGGTGATCCGGCTGAAGGACGAGCTCGCCACCGCCGAGAAAACGGCGGCCGCCGAGCGGACGCGTCCCGCCGCCGATCGCATGGCGATCCTCAATTCGAACCCTGAGTACCGCCAGCTCGTGAAGGATCGCGACACGACCAGGATGCGCATCACCGAGCTGCAGCGGCAGACCGCCGCCATCAACTCGCAGATCGGCGGCTATCAGGCGCGCGTCGAATCGGCCCCCCGCGTCGAGCAGCAGATGGTGGCGGTGCAGCGCGAGTACGACCTCGAGCGCAACGCCTACAACGATCTGACGCAGAAGAAGCAGGCGTCGCTGCTGAACGAAGAGCTGCAGCGCAAGCAGGGCGGCGAGCAGTTCGCCGTGCTGGTGCCCGCCGGCCTGCCGAGCGAGCCGTTCAAGCCGAAGCCGTTTCGCGTGATGTTGATGGCGCTGGCGGCGGGCTTCGTCCTCGGCGGCGCCGCGATGGTCGGCCGCGAATATATGGATCGCTCGGTGCACGACGCACGCGGTCTGCGTGATGAGTTCGAGCTGCCGGTGCTCGCAGAAATCCCACGCATCGAACCGGCTGTGTGACAGCGACATTGCGGATTGAGGATTGCGGAATGCGGATTGATTGCCGATTGACGATTGCCGATTGGTCAATTCAATCCGAAATGAATCCGCACTCCGCAATCCGCAATCCGCAATGACGAGAGGATACGAAGATGAGTCGCATTCAGAATATTTTGGAGAAGGCAGAACGCGAGGGCACCGCCCTGCGGACGAGCCGTCTGGCCAGTCACGTGTCGACTCCGGCGCCGGCGCCGGCTCCGCCGCCGCCGGCCGCTCCGATCGCACCGATTACGACGGCCGCCGTTCCCGTGACGATTGAGATTCCGACGCCGCCCGCGGTCCTCGAAGCGCCGGCGCTGATCGTTCCGGGCACGCCGGTCCCGAATCAGACCGCTTACGCCGGGGCCACGGCCGCGGCGCCGGCGGCAGTCACGAGCGCGGCCTCACTGGCCGCGACCGAGATTGACAGCTTCACGACGCGCTTGAACCCGCTGCTCGTCGCGGGCCTCGCGCCGAAGTCGCTCGCGGCGGAACAGTACCGCCAGCTCCGGACGCGCCTCGCGCACGCCGAAAACGCGCACGCGTTGCGCTCGGTGCTCGTCACCAGCCCGCAGAAGGGCGAGGGCAAATCGATCACGGCCGCCAACCTCGCGCTGACGATGGCGCAGGAGCTGCAGCGGCGTGTGGTGGTTCTCGAAGCCGATCTGCGGAAGCCGTCGCTGCAGTATCTGTTCGGACTGCCGCCGGGTCCCGGTCTCGCCGAGTTCCTCGCGGGCGCCGCGGAGCTGAAAGACGTGATGAAGTTCCTGCCGGATTACAACCTCACGGTGATTCCGGCCGGCGCGACGCCGACCAATCCGGCGGAGCTCCTCGGCTCGACGGCGATGCGGCGCGTGCTCGATCAGCTCCGCACGCGGTTCGATCGCGTCATTCTCGACACGCCGCCGGTCCTGCCGCTCGCCGACGTCGCCGTGCTGGCGCCGATGGTCGACGGCGCGCTGCTCGTCGTCCGCGCCGGCGTCACGCCGAAGCCGGCGATCGAGAACGCGCTGCGCGGCTTCGATTCATCCCGCCTGATCGGCATCGTGCTGAACGAGTCGGGTCTCGAAGACGATTATCGATACGAGGCCACGCGGCATTAGCCATTGCGGATCTCGGATTGCGGATTGCGGATTTATTGGGGATTTGGGATTGACTCGACACATGAATCCGCAATGAATCACCAATAAATCCGCAATCCGCAATCCTCAATCCGCAATGACAGGGATCCACGGAGATGCAGGTCTTCAATCGCAACGTGTCGGTCAGAGGCCTGACCGTTTTCGGCTTCGAGGTGATTCTCATCTCGGGTTCAATGGCGCTGGCGACGAGTCTTCACGGCGCGGCGCTCGGGACCACGTTGTGGCAGATCGCCGTCGTCACGGCGCTCTGCCAGTTGTGCTTCTACTACAACGATCTCTACGACCTCACCGTCGTCCATTCGAATCGTGAGCTGGTCGTCCGTCTCTTGCAGGCGGCGGGGGCCGCGGCCATCGTGCTCGCGTTCGCCGCGTTCGTCACCCCCTCGCTGGCGCTGGATCCCGGCACGTTCGTCACGGCGCTCGGTGTCTTCGTCGTCGCCGTGCTCACCTGGCGCGTCACCTTCAACTACTTCGCGCGCGATCCGCATCTCGAGGAGCGCGTGCTGATTCTGGGCACCGGCCACACGGCGCAGCGAGTCGCGCAGCAAATCGGCACGCAGCAGGACTTCGCGTATCGCCTCGTCGGCTTCATTTCCGACCGGGACGATCGCGAAGCCCGCTCCGTCGTCCGCCGGCACGATGTCCTCGGCGGCGTCGACGACATCGACCGTCTCGTCGCTCAACGCCGCGTCGATCGCATCGTCGTCGGGCTGTCGGACCGGCGCGGCCGGCTGCCGATCGAGCCGCTGCTGCGCGCGAAGCTGTCGGGCGTCCGCGTCGAGGACGCGACGACGACCTACGAGCGGCTCACGGGCAAGATTCTGATCGACGACCTGAAGCCAAGCTGGCTGATTTTCTCGGACGGGTTCCGCGCGTCGCGCTGGACGCGGTTCGTCAAGCGCATGCTCGATCTCTCGCTCTCGCTCATCGGCTTCATCCTGGCGTCGCCGTTGATGCTGCTGACGGCGATTGCCGTGAAGCTCGACTCCGCCGGTCCCGCGCTCTACAGCCAGGAGCGCGTCGGCGAGAACGGCTGCGTCTTCAAGATCTACAAGTTCCGTTCGATGCGCACCGACGCCGAGCTGGCGGGGGCGCCGATCTGGGCGACCGATCGGGATCCGCGCGTGACGCGCGTCGGCCGGTTCATCCGCCTGACGCGGCTCGACGAGCTGCCGCAGCTCTGGAACGTGCTGAACGGCGACATGAGCTTCGTCGGTCCGCGGCCCGAGCGCCCGTTCTTCGTCGCGCAGCTCGCGCAGGAGATTCCCTTCTACATGCAGCGCCACGCGGTGAAGCCGGGCGTGACCGGATGGGCCCAGGTCAAGTACCGCTACGGCTCCAGCATCGAAGATGCGATGGAGAAGCTCCGCTACGACCTCTACTACATCAAGCACCTGTCGATTTTCTTCGACCTGACGATCGTGCTCGACACGGTGAAAGTCATCCTCTTCGGAAAGGGCGCGAAGTGATCGGCGGCCAGGTGCGCACCGATCCGTGGGGCGACGACGACCGTCGGCTCGTGACCGTCGCGCGCAACGTGTCGACTCGCTATCTCGCCATCGGCGTCGACGCGGTGATCGGGTTGATGCTGCTCCCTTTCAACATCAGCCATCTCGGGCCCTCGGCGTACGGGCTGTGGATGCTGACGGCATCGATGACGACGTATTTCTCGGTCCTCGATCTCGGCTTCGGCGGATCGATCGTGAAGTTCGTCGCGCACTATCGCGCGAAGCGGGACGTCCGCAGTCTGAACGAAATCGCCAGCACGCTCTTCGGCATCTTCGCGGTGACGGGCACGCTCGCGTATCTCGTCTTCGTCACGCTGAGCTTCTACGTTGGCCGCATCGTCAATATCACGCCGGAGCAGGAAGCGACGGCGCGCTCGCTGATGCTCATCATCGGCGTCTACGTCTCGCTCGGGTTCCCGTTCAGCGTCTTCGGCGGCATCATCAACGGCTTCCAGCGCTACGACCTGAACAACCTCGTCGGCGTCGTGAGCAGCCTGATTGTCGCGGCTGTGAACGTCGCCATGCTGATGATGGGCTTCGGTCTCGTGCAGCTCGTGCTGGTGACGACGACCGTACGTCTGCTCACCTACTTCGTGTACCGCCTCAATGCGTATCGAGTATTTCCGGCACTGTCGCTGCGGCCGTCGCTGTTTCTCTGGTCGCGCGTACGCGAGCTGACCGGCTTCAGCGTCTACGTCTCGATCATCGACTGGTCGAACAAGCTGAACTACTCGATCGACGCGATCGTGATCGGCGCCTTCATGTCGGCCGCCGCCGTCACGCTGTGGACCGTGCCGCAGCGCCTCGCCGAGATGCTGCAGCGGCTCACGAATCAGTTGAACGGCGTCCTCTTCCCCGTCGTCGTCGACAGCGACGCCGGGCAAAAGCCGGAGCGGCTGCGCGCGATTTTCATCGAAGGGACCCGGCTCTCGCTCGTCAGCGTGGTGCCGATCGCGGCGGCGCTCGTGATGCTGGCGGCGCCCCTCATTCACGCCTGGGTCGGCCCGCGGTTCGACGAGAGCGTCCTCGTCGCGCAGATTCTCGTCGGGGTGGTCGCCATTCGCGTCGGCAGCGCGACCGCGACGACGCTACTGAAAGGCGCGGGACGGCACCGGCTGCTCGCGTTCACCAACGCGGGCGCGGCGCTCGCGAACCTCGCGCTGAGCCTGCTGTGGATTCGTCGCTACGGCCTCGTCGGTCAGGCCATGGGAACGCTCGTGCCGGTGGCGCTCACCTCGATCTTCGTGCTGTGGCCTGCGGCATGCCGCCGCGTCGGCGTCAACGCCGCGAGTGCGTTTCTCGAGGCGGTGTGGCCGGCGTTGTGGCCGATTGCGGTGATGGCGCTGGTCGTCGTCCCGCTGCGCGAGGCGCTGCCGATGGGGCTGGTCAGCGTCGGATTCGTCGCGGCCGTCGGCGGCATCTGCTATGCCGTCACGTTTCTGGCATTCGCTGTGAAGAGAGATGAGCGGCGGACGTACATCGCGAAGGCGATGGAGTTGATGCGGGCACGGAGAAACATCGTCGCGGCGGCATAAGCGCGCCGCGTTGGGACGAACAACACGATAGGGACGGCCTTCAGGCCGTCCGGTCGGAGGACAGATGCGCGGGATCATTCTCGCGGCGGGCAAAGGGTCGCGCTTGAACGGGACGCTTGGCGACAAGCCCAAATGCCTGCTGCGTGTCGGCGATCGCACCTTGGTGGAACGGCAAATCGATTCCTTGCGCGCGGTAGGCATCGACGACATCGCCGTCGTCGTCGGCTGCCAGGCCGAGCGCGTACGGCGCACGTGTGGGCACGGGCTCACCTACGTCGAGAACACGCGGTTCGCGCAGACGAACAGTCTGTATTCGCTCTGGCTGGCACGGCCTCTGCTGCTCGACGGTTTCGTCGTGATGAACTGTGACGTGCTCTTCCATCCGCAGCTGCTCGAGGACCTGGTGACCGCGCGGCACGCCGACGCGCTGCTGATGGCGTACAGCGACGGCCCGTTCACGGATGAGGAAATGAAGATCAAAGTCCGGCGCGGCTGCGTCGTCGACATCGCGAAGACGCTCGCGCCCGAGGACACCGACGGCGAGAACCTCGGCATCGTCAAGTTCGGCGGCGACGGCGCCCGGCTGCTGAGCCGGCTGCTGGACGAGCGGGTCGCCGGCGGCCACCTGCGGGACTGGGCGCCGAGAGCGTTCGGCGACTTCGCGCAGCGGCGGCCGCTGCACGTGATTGGCACGCGCGGATATCCCTGGACGGAAATTGACTTCCCCGAGGATTACGAGCGCGCGATCCACGACGTCTTGCCCGCGATCGAGGAATTCGAAGGGCCGACACGTGGGTCGGCCCCTACAAGAGTCGCAGACAACGCGCTGTTTGGTAGGGGCGGACCCGCGTGTCCGCCCCTCGCCGGCGACGTTGCCGCGTTGCCTCGCGCAGCCGGCGAGTAACGGAGAGAACCCATGTACGAACGCTTCTATCGCCTCCGCGAACGGCCCTTCGCTCTGACGCCCGACCCCGACTACCTCTATCCGAGCCGGGTTCACAAAGAGGCGCTCAGTTATCTCCGGTACGGCATCGAGAGCCACGCCGGATTCGTGGTCATCACCGGGGCGATCGGATCCGGCAAGACGACGCTGTTGCAGACGCTGGTTCGCGGCCTCGACAGCCAGACGACGGTCGCGCGCGTGATGAACACGCTGCTCGATCCGCGAGAGCTGCTCGAAGCCGCGATGATCGACGTCGGCCTCGATCCGACGGGCAAATCGAAGCCGATCATGCTGAAGGAGTTCGGCGAGTTCCTCGTCAACGAGCGTGCGGCCGGACGGCTCGTGCTGCTCGTCATCGACGAAGCCCAGAACCTGACGCTGCCGGCGCTCGAGGAAATCCGGATGCTGTCGAACCTCGAAACCGAGAAGTCGAAGCTGCTGCAGATCATCCTGATCGGGCAGCCGGATCTGCGAGACAAGCTCGATCGGCCGGAGCTCGAGCAGCTCCGCCAGCGCATCACGGTCAGCTATCACCTCGAGGCGCTCGACGCCGAGGAGACGTCGCGCTACATCAATCACCGGCTCCAGCGCGCCGCGGTCGGCGCGCCGATGGAGTTCGAGCGCGCCGGCACCGATCGCATTCACGCCCGCAGCGGCGGCGTGCCGCGGCTGATCAACGTCATCGCCGACGCGACGCTCGTGTTCGGGTACGGCGAGGAGCGGAGCGAAATCGACGCGGCGCTGATCGACGACGTCATCGCCGATCTCGATGCGACCGGCGTGCTCGGCCCGCGATCCAATCCGAATCGCCACGCGTCGGTGGTGCCCGCCGATCCGGCGGCCGCGGCCGTGGCGATGCAAGGCGTCGGCGCGGTCATCGATCCGAACGGGGCGCAGCTTGCCGCGGCGGCTACAGCGGCTGCGGTCATGGCGCGGACCGCGGAGGACGAGAAGCGGGCGCGTGAGCTCGCCGACCGGGAAAGTCAGATGCGGGCGCGCGAGGCCGACATCGCCGGCCGCGAGCGCGAGCTGGCGGAACAGCGGCGCGTGCTCGCCGAACAGTACCGGCTGCTGCGCAGTCATCCGCTCGAAGGCAAGCCCGCAGCCGCGGCGACCGGAGCGGCCCCGGGGACATCCTCCGGCGGCGCGGCCGCGTGGCCGCCGGCGCCGCGGCCACAGGCTCCGAGCTACATGTTCCAACCGCGCCGCCGCAGCAGCTTCTGGCGGCGCGTCAAACAAACCCTGCTGGGCACGCCCGAGCCCATTCTGGAGGATTCGCTGTGAGTGATGTGGGGTCCCTGCGCGATCGGATCGCGAATCGATCCGCGCGCGTCGGCGTCGTCGGCCTCGGCTACGTCGGCCTGCCGCTCGCCGTGGAATTCGCGCGAGCCGGCTTTGCGACGACCGGCATCGATCTCGATGTGCGGAAGGTCGACGCGGTGAATCGCGGCACGTCGTACATCCCCGACGTGCCGGCGGGAGACGTCGCGCGGCTCGTCGGCGACGAGCGGCTGCGCGCGACGACCGATTTCGCCGCCGTCGCCGAACTCGACACGATCAACATCTGCGTCCCGACACCGCTCCGCAAGACGAAGGACCCCGACATGTCGTACATCGTGTCGGCGGTCGAGCAGATCGCGAAGTACCTGCATCCCGGCACGCTCGTCATCCTGGAGTCCACGACGTATCCGGGCACGACCGAAGAAGTCGTGAGGCCGATGCTCGAAGCCACTGGCCTGCAGGCCGACTCCGATTTCTTCCTCGCCTTCTCGCCGGAGCGCGTCGACCCCGGCAACCCGACGTTCAACACGCGCAACGTGCCGAAGGTCGTCGGCGGCGTCGGCGCCCAATCGACCGTGCTCGCCTCGATGCTCTACGGCGCGGCGATTGACACCATCGTGCCCGTCAGCTCGACGCAGTCGGCCGAGATGGTGAAGCTGCTCGAAAACACGTTCCGCATGGTGAACATCGGTCTGGTGAACGAAATCGCGCTCATGTGCGATCGCCTCGGGATCGACGTGTGGGAAGTCGTCAAGGCCGCCGCGACCAAGCCGTTCGGGTTCATGCCGTTCTATCCCGGCCCCGGCCTCGGCGGGCACTGCATCCCCATCGATCCGTTCTACCTCTCGTGGAAAGCGAAGCAGTTCGGTTTCGATCCGCGCTTCATCGAGCTCGCCGGTCAGGTGAACGGCGCGATGCCGCATTTTGTCGTCGACAAGATCGGCGACGCGCTGAACGGGCATCACAAGGCGGTGAACGGATCGACGGTGCTCGTCCTCGGCCTCGCGTACAAGCGCGACATCGACGACATCCGCGAATCGCCGTCGCTCGACGTGATGACGCTGCTGCACAAGAAAGGCGCGGACGTCCGCTACGCCGATCCGTACGTGCCGGTGCTCGCCGCGCGCGCCTGGCCCGGCGCGTTCGAGTTGAAGAGCGAGCCGCTGACCGCGGCGGCACTCGCCGCCGCCGACTGCGTCGCGATTCTCACCGAGCACAAGACCGTCGACTACGCGATGGTCGTCAAGTCGGCGAAGCTCATCGTCGACACGCGCAACGCGATTGCGGGTCATCACCCGCACGTGCTGAAGCTCGGCGCGCCGGCGCCGGCGGGCGACGGGTCGAAGCGGAAACATCCGGCGTCCGACGCCGAACATGCGGTGGTGTGAAGGACGATGACACTGCTGTTCTGGCTCTCGATCGCGGTGGTCGCCTACGTCTACGCGGGGTATCCGTTGATGCTCCGCGTTTGGGCACGAGCGCGACACTGCGGATTGCGGATTGCGGATTGCGGATTGATTGACGATTGGCCCGGCGTGTCGATTGTCATCGCGGCGCGCAACGAAGGTTCGCGGCTCTCCGCCCGCATCGAGAATCTCCTGGCGCTCGACTATCCGGCCGACCGCCGGCAGATCGTCGTCGTCTCCGACGGATCGACGGACAACACGGTCGACGTGCTCGCGCGCTATGACGGCCTGGTCGACGCCGTGACGATTCCGGCGAGCGGCAAAGCGCTCGCGTTGAACGCCGGCGTCGCGCGGGCCAGATTCGGCGTGATCGTCTTCGCGGACGCGCGGCAGGTGTTCGCGTCCGACGCGCTCGTCGAGCTCGTCGCGCCGCTCAGCGATCCGGCCGTGGGCGCGGTCACCGGCGAGCTGTTGCTCGACGCCGAGTCGCCCTGCCGCCGCGCCGGCCGCGACCGCCGGGCGTTCGAGCGGCGGCAGGTGGCGCGCGATGATGGCAGCGATCGCCGGATCGACGATCGGCGCCGGACCGTGCGATCCACCATCGCCGACGGCGTCGGGCTGTACTGGAAATACGAGAAGCAGATTCGGCGGCTCGAGAGCGCGATCGACTCGACGCTGGGCGCCACGGGCGCCATTTACGCGATGCGCCGCTCGCTGTTTCAGCCGCTGCCGGCCGACACGGTGCTGGACGACGTCATGACGCCGATGCGCGTGGTGCTGGCGGGATTTCGCGTCGTGTTCAACGAGCGCGCGCGCGCCTTCGATCGCGCGGCGGTCGACGCCGACGCCGAGGCGCGGCGCAAGGTGCGGACGCTCGCCGGCAACTATCAGATTCTCGCGCTCGAGCCGCGGCTGCTGCTGCCGTGGCGCAACCGCGTCTGGCTGCAGTACCTGTCGCACAAGATTGGCCGTCTCGTGGTGCCCTACGCGATGCTCACGATGTTCTGCGCGAGCGTCGTGCTCGCCGTCGATCACCTGTTCTACGCCCTCGTGCTGGGCGGACAGGTCGGCCTCTTCCTGCTGGCGGGGTGCGGCGCGCTCATCGAATACCGCGGACGCATCGCCGATGGGAAATTCGCCGCGCTGCCGGTGCCGGCGCAGAGGGTGGCGTGATGTCGCGCTGCTTCGTGCGCCTCGCGAAGGTCGCGTACACGTTCGTGCTCATGAACTACGCCGCGGTCGCGGGGCTGTTCGCCGCCGCGCGCGGCCGCAGAGTGTGGAGATGAGGACCAGGTCATGGAGCGCCTAACCTTCAACGTCGGATCGCCGCGCAGCGGCCCGGTTGTCGTCTCCGGCAGAACGATGCCGAAGGCAGCGGGGCCGGTTTCGCGGCTCGCGCGGATCAAGAAGCACCTCGCGGCGACGCGCGAGCGCTACGACTGGGACTACCTCTGGATGCTGGCGTTCACCACGCTGCTCTTCTTCCGCCCGCAGGATCACCTGCAGGCGCTCGAATCGCTGCATCTCGCCGAATTGACGGCCATCGCCGGCCTCGCCGCGATGGCGGTGCGGCGTCTGCGCGCAGGGCAGACGGTCGCGAAGGTCAACGCCGAAGTCATCGGCGTGATTCTGCTGGGCGGCGTCATCGTGCTGACGATCCCGTTGTCGATCTGGCCCAGCGGATCGCTGAAGGTGTTCAGCGACATCTACGTGAAAATCATCCTGATCTTCGCGCTGATGATCAGCACGATCACCTCGCCGCGCCGCGTGCGGCAGATGACGTGGATCATGATCATCGCCTCGGGCTACATCGCCGGCCGCGGCGTCTTCGACTATCTCCGGGGCGTGAACCTCGTCGAGGGCGATCGCCTGCGCGGCGCGGTCGGCGGCATGTTCGAGAACCCGAACGATCTCGCGCTGAACCTCGTCACGTTCCTCGCGCCGACGCTGTTCATCATCATCCAGGACGGCAAGACCTCGAGGCGGCTGTTCGCCTCCCTGCTCGCCGCGCTGATGCTCGCCGCGACCGTGGCGACCAAATCGCGCAGCGGCTTCCTCGGCCTCGTGGCGATGGGCCTCGTGGTCGTCTACTACACCGCGCGGGTGAAGCCCGGCGTCATTCTCGCCATCGTCGTCGCCGGCCTGCTGGCGCTGCCCGTGATGCCCGATTCGTTCTGGAACCGCATGGACAGCATCACGAACGCCGACACCGATCCGACCGGATCGCGCGCCGCGCGCGTGCGGCTGCTGAATCAGGGCATGGAGGTCTTCGCGGACAACCCGGTGACCGGCATCGGCGCGGGTCAGTTCCAGAACTACAACGCGCCGGGCGTCATCGAGAAGTGGCGCGTGACGCACAACGTGTGGCTTCAGGTCGCCGCCGAGCTCGGCATCTTCGGGTTGATCGTGTTTTCGTTCCTCGTCGTCCGCGCGTACTCGGCGAGCTTCCGGGCCTTGCGCATGCTCAGACTGCCAAGGAAGAAGCGCACCGCAGGGCCCTCGCGGGCGGCGAAGGCCGACACCGAGGCGGAGGCCGACCCTCTGATGATGACCGACACCGAGCGCGTCATCCTCGACATGAACGCGAAGGGGATGATGGCGGCGATCGTCGGCTGGACCGTCTGCTCGTTCTTCGCGTCGGTCGCCTTCAACTGGACCTTCTATTACGTGCTCGCGCTCGCAGTGGCGGGACGCGAAATCGTCGCGAGCCGCCGGGCCGAGGCGGCGGCGGCGGCAGAAGACGCGGTCGAATCGGAATCGAAGACCGTGCCGACGCTGATTCGAGTTCATGCGTAGCGCCTGCGGCCGGTGACATGATGAAACGAGTATTGGTCGATGCGCGGACGCCGGTGCACTACACGATGTTCGCGCCCGTGCACGCGGCGATGGACGAGGACGACCGCGTGCGGTTCTTCTTCGTCGCGAGCGAGGAACCGTCGAACGCCGGCCGCATCTTCCGCGACGCGGGACCCGGCGCGCGCGTCATCGGACCGGCGCGCGCGGCCGTCACGAAGTTCGACGCGTATCTGACCTCCGACTTCATGTGGGCGCGGCTGCTCCTCGAGACGTGCCGCATCCAGATGTTTCACGGCGTCGGCGGCAAGTACGGCTTCGATGCGCCGACCGACTCGCTGCGCGCGTGGGACCGCCTCTTCTTCGTCAACGCGCGGCGGCTGAACAACTGCGTCGCCGCCGGCGCGGTCGACGCCGGCAGCCCCGCGATTCGGCTCATCGGCATGCCGAAGGTCGACTGCCTCGTCGACGGCTCCCTCGATCGCGATGCGGTGCTGCGATCGATCGGTCTGCCGCCCGAGCGGCCGACCGTCCTCTACGCGCCAACCTGGTCGCCCGCTTCGTCGCTCAACCGCGTCGGCATCGATCTCGTGGAACGGCTGCGCCAACTGCCGATCAACATCATCGTCAAGCTGCATGATCGTTCGTGCGATCGGCGCCCGCAGTACTCCGGGGGCATCGACTGGCGCGCGGCCCTGGTCCCGCATCTGCAAAAGGGCTCCGCCATTCTGGCGCCCGGTGCGGACATCTGTCCGTATCTCGTCGCCGCCGACGCGATGATCACCGATCACAGCTCGGCGGGATTCGAGTACCTGCTCCGCGATCGCCCGCTCGTCCGCATCCATGTGCCCGAACTGATCGATCTGGCGAACATCCACGACGACTACGTCCGCCTGCTCGCCAGCGTCTCGGAATCGACGAGCGACGTCGAGGACACCATCGCTGCGGTCGAGCGCGCGCTCGCGAATCCGGACGCGCTTTCGTCCACGCGCCGCGCCATTGCCGCCGACTTGTTTCACGAGCCCGGCACGGCGACCGCACGCTGCGCCGCGGCGCTGTACGAGGCGATCGGCCTGCAACCCGCGCATCTGGCGCAGCCCGTCAGGCCTGCGAGCCCTGGCGTCACGCGACAGGTCAGGCACGGTCTTCAGCCCGTGGCGGGCGGCCGCTGATATGCCGACCGTTTCCGTCATCATGCCGGCGTACAACGCGGAACGGTATCTGCACCTGGCCATCGACTCGGTGCTGCGGCAGACGTTCGCCGACCTCGAGCTGCTCATCGTGGACGACGGATCGATGGACGAGACGGTCGCGATTGGCGAGTGGTACGCGGATCGCGACCCGCGCGTGCGGGTGCTGCGGCAGAACAACGCCGGGCCCGGTCCGGCGCGGAACGCCGGCTTTCGCGCGGCCGCCGGACGCTACTTCGCGTTCCTCGACAGCGACGATCAGTGGGACGACACGTTCCTGGCCGAACAGGTCGCCGTCCTCGACGCGCGACCGGACGTCGACGTCGTCATCGGCAACGCGCGCAATCGCGGCGGACCGCGCGACGGCCTGCCGTCGCGGCCCGTACGCGGCGAAGGGCTGCCGATCACGCTCGCCGAGATCCTGGCCGACGAGACGTGCCTCTTCATCATGACCGTGTTCCGCCGCGAGGTCGTCGACGCGGTCGGCGGTTTCGATCCGACGCTGCTGACGAACGAGGAGTACGAGATGTGGATCCGCGCCGCGCTGGCCGGATTCAGGTTCACTCGGCACACGAAGCCGCTCGGCTGGTACACCTGCCGTCCCGACAGCCTGTCGTCGAGCGACACGCGCATGCTGACCGGCATCCTGCGGGTGTATGCGAAGACGCGTCCGATGTTGCGTTCGGGGCCCGCCGGATTGCCCGAGCGCGCGATTCTCGATCGCCAGGTCGCGCGGTTCGAGGCGGAGATCGCGGCGATCGAACGCAAACAGCGCCTGCTGATGCGCGCGCCCGTCCTGGGAGATGCGCTGCTCCGGCTGCGGCGGACCCTGCGGCGTTCTGTGCTCGATGCGTCCGAGCGCAGCGCCCGTGAATCACATGAGCGCGAACCGGTGAGCGAGGCGAGCGAAGGCGAAGCCCCGCGAGCGCCGGAGCGCGTCGCGAGGACGTCGGCGTGGCGGTGGGGCCCCACGCAGTGAGACACAGTCACCCATGAGTTGGATCGGCACCGGGTTTCGCCGCGTCGATGCCGCGCTCGCGCGGCTCAGCGGCCGCCGCCGCGTGGTGGTCGATGCCCGGACGGCGATGAACTTCGCGATTCTCGGCCCGATCGTCGAACGTCTGCAGCGCGATCCGCGGATCGACGTGGTCTTTTGCGCCGATCGCCCCGCCGCCCTCGGCGAGGCGGCGGCGGCGTCCGGCATTCAGGCGAAGATCCATTCGAGAGCCGCGATGGCCTGGCGGCGAATCGATCTCTGCCTGTCGGCCGATCCGTGGGATCCCATTCGGCTGCGGCGGTGCCGCCGCCGCGCGAACTTCTTCCACGGCATGGCGGGCAAGTACGATCTCGACTCGCCGTCGCACCTGCCGATTGGCTTCGACCTCTACGATCGCGTCGCATTCGTCAACGCGGACCGCCTGCGGCGCTACGTCGACGCCGGCATCGTGCGGCGCGACGCCGCGGTCCTCGTCGGCTATCCGAAGGTGGATTCGCTGGTGAACGGTCGATACGATGCGGCCGCGGTCCATTCGCGGCTGCAGCTCGAAATGCACCGGCCGACGGCGATCTACGCGCCGACGTGGTCGCCGGCCTCATCGCTGCATCTCGCCGGCGAAGCCATCGTCACCAGCCTCGTGAACGCCGGCTTCAACGTCATCGTGAAGCTGCACGACCGGTCGCTCGACCTGTCGGACGAGAAGTTCAGCGGCGGCATCGACTGGCGCGCCCGCTTCGCGCAGCTCCACCGGCCGGGCCGCATCGCGTTCGTCGAGTGGGCCGACTCGTCGCCGCTCCTCGCCGCCAGCGACGTCATGGTGACCGACCACAGCTCCATCGGCTTCGAGTTCTGCCTGCTCGATCGGCCGCTCGTCGTATTCGACGCACCCGATCTCGCGCGCGTCGCGCGGATCAGTGCCGACAAAATCGCGCTGCTCCGCAGCGCCGCGCGCGTCGTGCGCACCGCCGAGGACGCGGGTCCGGCCGCGCTCGACGAGATCGATCACCGCGAGCGCCTCTCGGCCGCGCGCCATGCTGTCGTCCGCGACATGTTCTACGAGCCGGGCACCGCGACCGAGCGCGCGCTCACCATGGTGTACGAGCTGCTCGATCTCCGGGCGGATGCGGCGCAGCCCTTCACGGCCGCGTCCGGCGCACGACGCAGGGCGCCCGCCTCCGCTCGCTCGCGGTCCGGGCGAGCTACGGCGAGGCACGCCGAAGCCGCGCGCAGGCGGCTGCGCCACACGTGAGGCCAGCATGACCTTCTCGATCCTCATCGCGACCTACAACCGCGCGGCGATGCTCGGCGACACGCTCGCCAGTCTCGCTCGTCTGCAGCCGCGCGCGCCGTGGGAAGTGATCGTCATCGACAACAACTCGCCGGACAGCACGCGTGAGATCGTCGAACGCGCCATGCCGGCATTTCCGGTCCCGCTGCGATATGCCTTCGAGCGCGAACAGGGACGCAGCGCGGCGCTCAACTGCGGCTTCCGCCTCGCACAGGGCGACATCATCGTGACGACCGACGACGACGTCCGCGTCGAGCCGGATTGGTTGAACCGGATCGAGGCCGGTCTCGCGTCCGAGCAGTGCGACTACGTCGGCGGCCGCGTGCTGCCGCTGTGGGGCGCCGAGCCGCCGCGCTGGCTGCCGAAGACCAACGGTCAGCTCTGGGCGGTCATCGCGCTGCTCGACTACGGACGGGCGCCCCTCCAGTTCGGCAAGCGCGTGCCGCTCGGCGTCAACATGGCGATGCGGAAGTCGGCGATCGATCGCGTCGGCGGGTTCGATCCTCGCATCGGACGCAAGGCCGGGACGCTGCTCGGTCAGGAAGTGCGCGAGTGGTGCCTGCGCGCGCACGCCGCGGGCCTCACCGGCTTCTACATTCCCGACCTCGTCGTGCAGCACATCATTCCGGCCGATCGGCTGACGAAGCAGTACTTCCGGCGCTGGTTCTACTGGCGCGGCATCAGCCGGGCGATGCTCTACGCCGAGACCGGCCTCGACATGGAGAAGCCGGAACAGACGACGCTCGATTTCTCCGCGGTGCCGCACATCGCCGGCGTCCCGCGCTACATGTTCCGCAGCGCCGTGAAGGCGCTGAAGGAGTCCATCGCCGCCGCGATCAAAGGCGATCCGATCGCCAGCTTCGATCGCGAGCTGTGGCTCTGCTTCTTCGCCGGCGTCGTGAAGCAGCGCTGGCGCGATCGCCAGCGCGCCATCGCGCCGACGACGCGTCTGGCAGCCGGTTGATCGGCGTCGGTTGCGTCCCGCCAGGATGGTCATCTAAAATGACCATATGGCTCGATACAATATCGCCCAGGCCAAAACGAAGTTCTCGGAGCTCGTGGACAAAGCGATGGCCGGCGAGGAAGTGATCATCGCTCGCCATCACAAGCCGCTGCTCAAGCTCGTCCCGTATCAGGATAGGAAGAAGCAGCCACGAAAACCTGGCTCCGCCAAGGGTCAAATCTGGATGTCAGACGATTTCGACGAATCCCTGGAGGATTTTAAGGAGTACATGTGAGTGCGACTGTTGCTGGATACCCATGCCGCACTCTGGTGGCTCAACGATGACAAGCGACTGCCCGCATCGGCCCGTCGAGTCCTCGCCAAGGCCGAATACGATCAGTTCCTGAGCATCGCCGCCGCTTGGGAAATGGCGATCAAGAGCTCGATCGGCAGTCTCAAGTTGCCCCTCCCGATTGGTCGCTTCATCCAGGAACACCTCCCGGCCAACCGTATCGAATTGCTGCCAGTCGGTTTCGGCGATCTCGCCCGCGTCGAGAAGATGCCGTTTCATCACCGCGACCCGTTCGACCGAATGATGGCCGCACAGGCACTCGAACGGGAGCTGACGGTCGTCTCTGCCGATCCGCTCTTCGAAAAGTACGGCGTGAAGCGCG
This sequence comes from Vicinamibacterales bacterium, assembly GCA_036004865.1. Lineage (GTDB taxonomy): Bacteria > Acidobacteriota > Vicinamibacteria > Vicinamibacterales > CAVVIG01 > QHWF01. Next base: position 49,031 of record DASYQZ010000046.1, on the reverse strand, counting down.
TCTGGTAGTTCGAGTCGTTCGAGCGCGAAGGCTTCGGCCGGGTGGGCCCCCGCGCAGAGTGAAAAAGAAGAATCGCGCCCTCATCGTGCCTGCCGAAATGTGTGGGTCTGACGCTCACGATAGCTGCCTGAGCACAATGATTGCCCGTCCCCATCAGGCAGGCCGTTTGCAACGTTACTCAGCCGATGTCCGTAGCTCGACCGCTTGACGCGACCGTCCTGATTTGCACCTATAACCGCGGCGATCTCCTCGCGGAGACGCTCGACAGCCTCGCGCTCAGCCGCACCAGCGGCGGCTTGCGCTGGAACGTCATCGTTGTCGACAACAACTCGACGGATCACACGGCCGCCGTCGTCAAATCGCGCATCGCCGGGTATCCGGTCGAGCTCCGGTATGTGTTCGAGCCGCGTCAGGGCAAGTCGCACGCGCTGAACACCGGGATCGCGGAAAGCGACGCGGCGATCATCGTGTTCACCGACGACGATGTGCGCGTGAACGAGGACTGGCTGGAAGCGGGCTGCCGGCCGATGCTGGCGGCGACCGGCGACGCGAGTGTCGACTACACAGGCGGACCAGTTCGCCCGATCTGGGAACGGCCATGTCCGCCCTGGCTTGATGAAACGCGCTCGGATCTCTGGGGCACGCTCGCGATTCTGGATTACGGGCCCGAGCCGTTCGTGTTCGAGGATCGCCGCCGCGTCCCGCTTGGGGCGAACATGGCGGTGCGGCGCGAGCTGATCGATCGCATCGGCGGTTTCGATCCCGGGCTGGGCCGCCGCGGCAATTCCCTGCTCGGGCAGGAGCAGGCAGAGTTCTTCTGCCGTTCGCGCGCGATCGGCGCTCGCGGACTCTACGTGCCCGGGATGTCGCTGCACCACCACGTGCCCGCGCGGCGGCTGACGCGCGACTATTTTCGAAGGTGGTGGTACTGGAAAGGCGTGGCGCGATCGCGGCTCGATCGGCATCATCCGGTCACCGAGCTCGGCGTCGACCTGGCGACCGTGCCGCGAATCGCCGGCGTGCCGCGCTTCATGGTCGGCTCCGCGATCCGCGACCTGTCCGGCTGGCTGAGCGCGTGGCTGGCGCGCGACGCCGTGCGCCGCATGCGTCACGAAGCCATGCTCTGCTATTTCGCCGGGTATGCGCGCGGCAGCCGGGCTCATCGGTCGAGCCCGTTGCAATCTGAAATAAAAGTCAACCTCGGGCCTTATGCGCCGACCTAATCTGGGCCGCGCAACAACCCAGAAGCGGAAATACGTTTCCGCGCTCGTCTGTCACACCGTTTTCTCACTCGTCGCAAGCATCTGACGCCTCACGGTTTCGCGCGCCACGCGAATCCGTGGCACTCATCTGGCAATCCCGACAGCGTGCAAAAGCTCAATTTATCGATTGTTTTCGCGTTCGTGTTGGCCGTCGCGGCGCCTGCACACGCCGCGGAAAGCCTCTGCGATTCATCGTTCCAGGATTGCCGGACGCCGCTCATCAATCTCATCCGCGCCGAAACCGCCGGCATCGACGTCGGCTTCTGGTTCATGGAGGACCAGCGCTACGTCAACGAGCTCATCGCGCGCAAGCGGGCCGGCGTCCCCGTGCGGCTCATCGTCGACCCGAGAGCCAATCCGACGTATCCGTTGAATGCCACGAGCCTCAACGAGTTGCAGAACGCCGGCATTCCGATGATGAAGAAGACCGCCGGCGGCATCATGCACTGGAAGACGATGCTGTTCGCCGGCCAGAACGTCGTCGAGTTCGGATCGGCCAACTACAGCGACAACGCATTCGTGCCCGTCGCGCCGTACAGCAATTACGTGTCGGAGACGATTTTCTTCGAGGACGATCCGGCGATCGTCGACAGCTTCAAGACCAAATTCGACGATCTGTGGACCGACACGGTCAACTACAGCCCGTACGCGAACGTCACCTCGCGCGTGCGCGTCTATCCGACGTTCACGATCAGCGCCGACATGAATTTCCCGCCGGGGCAGGACTACGCGACCCGCGCGGTGAAGAAATACAACGCCGAGACGCAGAAGATCGACGTGATCATGTACCGCATCACCGACAAGCGGCACAGCGACGCGATGATTGCGGCCCAGGCGCGCGGCATTCCGGTCCGCTACCTGGGCGAGACCGTCGAGTACCGCGACGTCGATCGGCTCTGGGTCTCGTGGAACATGGATCGGATGTACGCGGCCGGCATCCCGATGCGGGTACGCGCCAGCGACGGCCAGAATCACGAGAAGGTGGTTCTGCTCTACTCGCAAGGCCTCACGATCTTCGGGTCGTCGAACTGGACGTCGCCGTCGGCGAACTCTCAGCAGGAGCACAACTACTTCACGACCAAGAGCTGGATCTTCACCTGGTTCGTGGATCAGTTCGAGCGGAAGTGGAACAACACGGCGCCGGGCGGCTTCGTCGAATCGCAGCCGTTCGTGCCGCTGCCGCCCGACAAGCCGTCGAACATCTCGATCGCGAACGGCGCGGTCGGCGTCCCGACCACCGGGCAGACCCTGACGTGGTCCGGCGGACCGTGGGCGCACACGTACGACATTTACTTCGGCACCAATCCCAATCCGCCGCTCTTCGCGGCGAATCAGCCGCTCGGGCCCAGCGAAACGACGTCGGAGAATCAGACCTTCGCGCTGCCCACGCTGACGTCGGGTGCGACGTACTACTGGAAGATCGTGTCGCGAACCGCCGCGAACCTCACGAAGACCGGCGACATCTGGAGCTTCACCACCACCGGCGAGCCGCCGCCGCCGCCACCGCCGCCGTCGGGCGCGACGACGATCGTTCTCTGGTCGTCGAACACGTCGGCCGGCAACCTGCACGGCAACTGGATGCTGCTCTCCGACGCGAGCGCATCCGGCGGCGCCGCGCTCCACAATCCAGACCAGGGGCAATCGAAGATTTCGCCCGCGCTGGCGAATCCCACGAATTACTTCGAGCGGACGTTCGTCGCGTTCCACGGTGTCGCGTATCACGTGTGGGTGCGTCTGCGCGCGCAGAGCAACTCGCTCGGCAACGACTCGGTCCATCTCCAGTTCAGCGGATCGGTAGACTCGCTCGGCACGGCGACGTGGCGCATCGGCACGACGAGCTCGGCCGAGGTCGTGCTGCAGAACGGTACGAGCGATCCATCGGACAACGGATGGGGATGGGCGGACAACGGATGGGGCGCGCCCGGCTCGAACATCTACTTTGCTGCCGACGGCGAGCAGACGGTTCGCGTGCAGCAACGCGAGGACGGCGCGATCGTCGACGAGATCGTCCTGAGTCCCGACACGTACCTCTCGAACGCGCCGGGGCCGCGCGACAACGATTCGACGATCTTGCCCGAGAACGACGGATCGAGCTCGCCGCCGCCACCCCCGCCCCCGCCGCCTCCACCGCCGGGCGATCCGACGATCGTCCTGTGGACGGCGCATGCGCCGCCGTCGGGCATGGTCGGCACGGCGTGGCAACTGCTGACGGACGCGTCCGCCGCGAGCGGATCAGCCACCTGGAATCCCGATGCGGCGCAGCCGAAGATTTCACCCGCGATCGCGAATCCGGCGAGCTACGTCGAGCTGACGTTCAGCGCCACCGCCGGCATCCCGTATCACCTCTGGGTGCGATTGCGCGCGCAGAACGATTCGTTCTCGAACGACTCGGTGCACGTGCAGTTCAGCGACTCGGTCAATTCATCCGGCGGGTCGACCATGCAGATCGGATCCACGAGCTCCGCGGAGGTCATCCTGCAGAATGGTCCGAGCGGTACGGCGGATCAGGGTTGGGGCTGGGCCGACAATGGATGGGGCGCGGCCGGCGTCGACGTGTTCTTCGCCGCGACAGGGACGCACACGCTGCGGATTCAGCAACGCGAGGACGGCGCCATCGTCGATCAAATCGTGCTCAGCCCGAACACGTATCTGAGCACGCCGCCGGGTCCTCGTCAGAACGACGCGACGATCCTGACTGAGAACCCGGGATCCTGAACACGACATGCAACGCAGAACTCGCAGAACTCGCAGAAAAAGTTGGCTCTGCGGTTTCTGCGAGTGCTGCGTTGAACGTCGTGAGTCCTGACTTATTTCACCGTGAAGACGGACAGCACCGGACGGTGATCCGACGGCATCACGCCGTTCGCGTCGCGGACGTCGAACACTTGCGACGACACGAGCTTCAGGGCCGTCGCGCCCTTCGAGTAGTAGATGTAGTCGATGCGGCTGTTGCGCGTGTTGCCCGCGGTGTTGGCGGAATACGCGACCGCCGTGCCGTCGGTCTGCGCCTGCGCCCACGAGTCGACGTAGGTGATCGTCATTGTCTTGTTCTCGGTCGACCCGGGCCACGCGTTGAAATCGCCGGCGATGATGCGTTGCTCCGCAATGCCTTTCGCCCACGAGGTCAGCTCTCCGATCTCCTGCAGCCTGTAGCTCGTCGAATCGGCGTCGAGATGTGTCGAGAAGAAGTTGATCGACCGGCCGTTGACGTTGATCGTGGCGTTCACGGCGGACCGATTGTGGCTGAGCAGTTGAACGTCGGTCGCAGCGAACGGAAAGCGCGAAAGGATCAGGTTGCCGTTGCCCGTAGCCGCGCCGGTGGCGGTCGCGAACTTGTAGTACCAGGTCAGACCGGTGTACTTCTTCATCAGGGCAGCCATGACCGCAGGTCCGTCGTAATTTCCCCAGCCGGTATAGCGCTCCACTTCGTTGAACGACACGATGTCGGGTTTGAAGCTCGCCGCCTTCTTGATGAGGCGATCCGCGTCGAGCTTGCCATCGGTGCCGACGCCACCATGATGCGTGTTCCAGTCGAGCACGCGCAGCGTCGTCGTGCTTCCAGCGGTCGTCGTCGTCCCGCCGTAGACGACTTTCAGTGTCGGGCGCAGCGCCGAGTTCGATTCATCGGGCGTGTAGAAATTCCGCGTCGAATCGCCACTCGCCGGATCGAGATCGACGAGCGCCATGCGCGTGTAGCGCGAGCTGCCGAGCGCGCCGGAGACGGCCTGTTTGACCAGCGGCGTGACGTCGAAGGTCACCTTGGTGCCGGCGACGTTCGAGACGTCCCACTGGGCGATGAGCGAGCCGAGATCGCCGCCGTGGGTCATCCATTCGGCGGTCGTGCGGCGGCGGTTCCAGGTTGTCTCGGTCTCGGCCCACGAAGTCGTGACCTGATAGGCACCGATGGTTCGTGGCGTCGTCGCGCCACCGCTCTTGACCGTCACCGTCAGCAGCGCGGAGGTGACAGCGCTCCCGGCGGGAATCGTGTTCTGCGTGTCGAACTTCAGGAGCGCTCGGCGGTGGTTGTCGGCCGTGTCGGCTGCGCGCGTCGTCAGCACGGTCGGATAGTTCGTGTTGGCATACGCTCCGGCGCGAAGCGTCGCGTAAACCACCTGCGGCCTCGATTGGTTCAACGTGACCGTCGTCTGGGCGGCCACCGCCGACACCGACGCCGCGAACACAACCACTCCGAACATCGCGCGAGCGCACACACGAGACACGTCCTTCCGCATTGAGCCTCCAGGTCAGCCGTTTGATCAGTTGTAGGGAACCGCGCGCGTCAGGGCAAAGCCGTGACCAATCCCGGCATTGGCTGGAAATCCGAGGAATTCTCGAGATGTTCAGATCGAAGCGATCGCTGCGTTGCGAATGCGGACTCGGCCGTTCGACCTCTTCTACACGGTGCTTGAGCGGGCATGCAAATTCGCTCGGAAAATAGCCGATTCAAGCTGGAGTGCCGAAACGGTCGCGTCGTGATCAGAAACACTGCGATCAATCAGGTGTGAGCGCGGCAGAAAACTGTCTTGACAGACGACACACACGAGCTGCGGCGCGGCTCTTGCGTAATGGTGGATCGATGGATGGCGGACGGCGATTGAAGGTCGCGGTGGTGGCGCCCTCGCTGCGGATTCTTGGCGGGCAGGCCGTGCAGGCGGATCGATTGCTGCGGGCATGGGAGAACGATCCGGACGTCGACGCGTGGCTCGTGCCCGTGAATCCTCTACCGCCCAGGGGCCTGCGGTTCGCGCTCGGCATCAAGTACCTGCGCACGGTGATCAACGAGCTCACCTACCTGCCGCTGCTGGTGCGCGAGCTCGCACGCGCGGACGTCGTGCACGTGTTCTCCGCGTCGTACGCCTCGTATCTGCTCGCCCCGCTGCCGGCCATGCTCATCGGCCGGGCGCTGGGCAAGCCGGTCATCCTGAACTACCGGAGCGGCGAGGCGCCCGATCACCTCAGCCGATCGGCCATCGCGCGGAAGACCGTCGCCGAGGCCGACGCGAACATCGTCCCGTCGCAGTTCCTGGTCGACGTGTTCCGCGAATTCGGCATCCAGGCCAGCGTCATCCCGAACATCGTGGACCTCGATCGATTCGCGTTTCGCGCGCGCGCCCCGCTTCGCCCGCGGCTGGTTTCGACGAGAAACTTCGACGAGCTCTACAACGTCGCCTGCACGATTCGCGCGTTCCGGCTCGTGCAGGATCGGCATCCCCACGCGACGCTGACACTGGTGGGCGCCGGCAGTGAGGAGGCCGCACTCCGCGCCCTCGTCACCGAGCTGGGTGTGACGGGGGTCGAGTTCACCGGCCGCGTGCCGCCGGATCGGATCGCGGACTACTACGCCGCCAACGACATCTACGTTCAGTCGCCGAACATCGACAACATGCCGACCTCCGTGCTCGAGGCGTTCGCGAGCGGCCTGCCGGTGGTCTCGACCGAAGCCGGAGGCGTACCGGCGATTCTCACGCACGGCGAGCGCGGACTGCTCGCACCGCTCAACGATCACGAGCGCCTCGCCGCGCACGTCCTGCGATTGCTCGATGACCAGCCGTACGCCGACCGTCTCATCCGCGCGGCATGCGCGCGTGTGCAATCGTGCACGTGGTCGTCGGTCCGGGAGCAGTGGTTAGCGGCATATCGCGACGTGCTTGGTTCGAGTGCGGATATCCGCGACATCTCCACCGCAGAGGACACGGAGGACGCGGAGGACAAAACCGATTTAACCTCCGTGTCCTCCGTGTCCTCTGTGGTGGAGAGCTGATTTTGCTTATGCGCCGCCTCCTGTCGCGGGTCGCGCGCATGGATCGCGCGGAACTGGCGTGGCGCGGCGCTGCCGCGGCGCGAATCGCCGGCGATCGCATGCGAGCCGCCGTCACTCCTCCGCGTTGGGACCGGTACGACCTGCATGCGGCGCTCGCGCCGCTTCCCGAGCTTGCCGCTGTGCGGACGGCACTCGCCGCCGGACGATGGCGCGATGCGCACCGCGAGCTCTCGCGTCACTTCGCAACGATCTCGACGCCACAGCGTTTCGTGATCCGTCGAGCGATGAAAGATGCGCTCGCCGATCGCATCCGCGGCGAATTTCCGGACAGCGCACACGACGCCTCCGTCCGCGCCAATCGAATCCTCGCCGGCGAGTACGACCTGCTGGGTTATCGAGGTCTGCGTTTTGCCCCACCAGCCCCACCCGTCCTGGCAGGCCTACCGGACCTACCAGACTGGCACAGAGATCCCGTCCACGACCGCCGCGCTCCGCAGGCGTTCTGGTCCTCCATCCCTTACCTGGATCCGGTGTGCGGCGATCACAAGATCATCTGGGAGCTCAATCGGCATCAGCACTGGCTTTCGCTTGGCCGCGCGTACTGGCTGACCGGCGATGCGAAGTACCGCGCGCGCGTCATCGCCGAGCTCACGAGCTGGATGCAGGCGAACCCGCCGCTGACCGGCATCAACTGGGCGAGCATGCTCGAGCTCGCCTTTCGATCGCTCTCGTGGCTGTGGGCGCTGCAGTTCTTCGTCGAGCCCGAGGTGGCCGACGACCACCCGTGGACGGTCGATCTGCTGCTCGGCCTCGATCGTCAGCTCGCACACGTCGAGCGGAATCTTTCGTACTACTTCAGCCCGAACACGCATCTGCTCGGGGAAGCGCTCGCGCTGTACGTCGCGGGGTGCGCGCTCCCTGAGCTCGCGGCCAGCGCGCGCCGCGCCGCGACCGGCCGGCGCATTCTCGCGGTGGAGATGGATCGGCAAATCGCCGCGGACGGCGGTCACTGTGAGCGCTCGGCGCATTACCATCGCTACGCGCTCGATTTCTATCTCCTCGCGCTCGCCGTCGCGCGCGCGACCGGCGATTCGATGGCCGCCGACTTCGAGCGCGCGGCCGGCCGTCTGTCATCGGCCGCGCGATTGCTCGCGGATGACGCCGGGCGTCTGCCGCATTTCGGCGACGACGATGGCGGCGCGCTGCTGCCGCTCACGGGCCGGGAGCCGGACGATGCCCGCGACAGCCTCGCCATCGCGGCGGCGCTGCTCAACCGGCCCGATCTCCAGACTGGCGGAGCCGCCGAAGAGACACTTTGGTTCGGCGCCGAGAACGCATTCCAAATTCCAAATTCCGAATTCCACATTCCTTCGAACGCTCTGCCCGAGACCGGCTACTACGTCTCGCGATCGACCAACGGCGATCATCTCGTCATCGACGCGGGCCCTCACGGGTATCAGAACGGCGGCCACGCGCACGCAGATGCCTTGTCGCTCACCTTCACGATGCGCGGCGTTCCGCTGCTGATCGATCCCGGCACCGCCTCCTACACGACCGACCCCGAGCTGCGCGATCGCCTGCGTTCCTCGGCGATGCACAACACGCTGACCGTTGACGGCCGCTCGCAGTCGGTGCCGAACGGGCCGTTTCACTGGACGCATATCGCCCGGGCGCGCATGAATCGGTGGGCGCCTGGGGACAATGTCGAAAATGTCGACGGCTTCGACTATTTCGACGGCGCGCACGACGGTTACGCGCCGATCGAGCATCGCCGCCGCGTTCTCGCGCGACATGGCGATCTGCTCGTGGTCGCCGATTTCGTCGACGCGGAAGGCCGGCACGCGGCGGCCGTCCACTGGCATTTCGATCCGCGGTGGATCGTCGACGTCAGCGGACGGCGTGTCACGTGCTCGTTGAAGAAGGGTTCTTCGCGCTCAACGCCTTGTGCCGTGTCGCTCATCGTTCCGGAGGGCGTCGTCGAGGTCTTCCACGGCGAGCCGTCCGGCCTCGGCTGGTATTCGCCCGCCTACGGACGCGTGGAGCCGACCACCACCGTACGCGTGAGGCGCGAGGCGGACGGGCCGTTCTCGATCGCGACCGTGTTCGGCCTCGACGCCGCGAATCCAATCTCCGACGTGGCATGGCTCGCCGACACCACGCTCCGCATCACTCGCGCGCGTTCGATAGACGACGTGGCGTTTGCCGAATCAGACGTTCGCAAGCTGTTTCGCCGTCGGACCCACGACCCACGACCAACGACCAAGGACTATGTATGTGCGGTATCGCAGGTTTCGTAGAGTCTTCCGGCGCGCACGCTCCGTTCGGCCCCGACGAGGCGCACGATCTGATTCATCGCATGTGCGACGTCATCCGGCATCGCGGTCCGGACGATGAGGGTATGTTCGTCGCCGAAGGCGTCGCGCTCGGGATGCGGCGCCTGAGCATCATCGATCTGTCGACCGGCCACCAGCCGATTCACAACGAGGACCGCACGATCTGGATCGTGTTCAACGGCGAGATCTACAATTTCCGCGAGCTCCGCGCCCGGCTCGAGGCGGAGGGGCACCGCTTCTACACGGCCACGGACACCGAAGTCATCGTGCACGCCTACGAGCAGTGGGGCGCGAACGCGATCGCGCGGCTGCGCGGGATGTTCGGCCTGGCGATCTGGGACGACCGGTCGAAATCGCTGCTCGTCGCGCGCGATCGCATCGGCATCAAGCCGATCTACTACGCGGAAGAAAACGGCCGCCTGTACTTCGGCTCGGAGCTGAAGTCGCTGCTCGAGGCGCCGGATCTGCCGCGCGATCTCGATCTCGACGCGCTCGACCATTACCTGTCGTTCCTGTACACGCCTCGCGACGGATCCATCTTCAAGAGCGTCCGGAAACTGCCGCCCGGACATCTGATGACCTGGCACGACGGCCACCTCGCGATCGAGCGGTACTGGCAGCTCCCGGCCGCCGAGACGTACACCGGATCGGAGGCCGACGCGATCCGCGATCTGCGGCAGGTGCTGGCGGACGCCGTGCGATCGCACCTGGTCAGCGACGTGCCGCTCGGCGCGTTTCTCTCGGGCGGCATCGATTCGAGCCTCGTCGTCGGGCTGATGACCGAGACGTCGGGCGCGCGCGTGAAGACGTTCTCCATCGGCTTCGACGAGCCGGCGTTCGACGAGCTCGAGCACGCGCGGCGCGTCGCGCGGCACTTCGGCACCGATCATCACGAGTTCGTGGTGAAGCCGGACGGCGTCGCCATCCTCGATCGCCTCGTCTGGCATTTCGACGAGCCGTTCGCCGATTCGTCCGCGATCCCGACGTGGTACGTCTCCGAGATGGCGCGCCGGCACGTCACCGTCGTGCTCTCCGGCGACGGCGGCGACGAGCTGTTCGGCGGCTACGATCGCTACGTCCCGCATCCGCGCGTCGTCGCGTTCGATCGCTACAGCCCGCGCGCGTTTCGCCGCGTGGCCGCGATTGCCGCCGCGAAGCTGCCGCACGGCGCGCGCGGCAAGAACTTCCTGCGCCACGTCGCGCGCGACGAGCAGGGACGCTATCTCGACTCGATCCGCTTCTTCAGCGCCGACGAGAAGCCGGCGCTGCTCGCCGGCGACGTCCGGCAGCGGCTCGACGGTCAGGATCCCGAGACGCGGCTCGCGTCGCATTTCGAGCGGTACGCGCATCTGCCGTGGCCGAGTCAGATGATGCGCTTCGACGCCGAGACGTATCTCCCCGAGGACGTGCTGACGAAAGTCGATCGCATGAGCATGGCGCACTCGATCGAATCGCGCGTGCCGCTCCTCGACAACGAGGTCATCGAGCTCGCGTCGACGCTGCCGGCTTCACTGAAAATCAAAGACGGCCGCCGCAAGCACGTGCTGAAAGCGGTGGCGGCGACACTGCTGCCGCCGGAGATTCTGAACCGCCGCAAGCAGGGCTTCGGCGTGCCCCTCGGCACGTGGTTCAGAGGCAATCTGCGCGAGCTGTTCGCCGACACGCTGCTCTCGCCGGCGAGCCTGCAGCGCGGCTACTTCCAGCCGCTCTTCGTCCGTCAGCTCGTCGACGAGCACGTCGCGGGCAAGCGCGACCACACGCTGCGCCTCTGGCAACTCGTCGTGTTCGAGCGTTGGCATCAGGAGTATGTGGACAGCAAACGCTTTCCACTCTCCGCACCAGCGGTTCCCTCCAGCGCGGCGGTACGGTCGCGCTGACGGTAAAAACGGCCGCTTTTCCTGAACTCTGCTGGCACCTGCCTTGCTCAGATGGCTGGCGTGCCGATGAGCACGCTCCCGATCGCGATCGTGATGACCAGCTTCGATCCTGGTGGAACCGAGCGCCAAATGATCGAGCTGGTGCGCCGTCTCGATCCGAGGCGCTGGGACGTACACGTCGCCTGCTTTCACACTCGCGGTGCGTGGTTCGAACGCGTGCGGGAAGCCGCCTCATCGGTCGCGGTCTTTCCGGTCACGAGCTTCAGCTCGCCGAAGACGCTGCGGCACCTCTGGTCCTTCGCTCACTGGTGCCGCGCGCAGCGCATTGCAGTTGTCCATACAACCGAGCTCTACTCGAACATCTTCGGATTGCCGGGCGCGGCGCTCGCGGGCGTGCCGGTGCGAATCGGCAACCGGCGCGAAATCAACCCGGACAAGTCGGCGGCGCAAATCGCCATGCAGCGCGGCGCCTACAGCTTCGCCCACAAGATCATCGCGAACTCTCACGCGGCAGCCGATCGGCTGATCGCCGAGCGCATCCCACCGCGCAGGATCGCCGTCGTGCCGAATGGTCTCGACGTTCAGCGATTCCAGGCGCGGCGGCCCGCCGCGCGGCTCCGCAACATCGTCTGCGTCGCGAACCTCCGGCGCGAAAAAGGTCACGACGTCCTGATCGACGCGGCCGTCGACGTCCTGCGCCGCTTCCCCGACGCGCACTTCGAATGCGTGGGCGGCGGACCAGAGCTTCAAACGCTCGTGGCGCGCGCCGAGACGCGCGGCGTGCTGCACGCCTTCACGTTCGTCGGGCATCACGACGATGTGCCGGCGAAGCTGGCGGAAGCGGATGTGTTCGTCCTGCCGTCGCGATCGGAGGCGTTCCCGAATGCGGTGCTCGAAGCGATGGCGTCCGGGCTGCCGATCGTCGCATCGGGCGTCGGCGGCATCCTCGAGCTGATCGACCACGAGCGCACGGGACTGCTGGCGCCCGCAGGCGATTCGGCGTCGCTCGCCGATCGACTGTGCCGGCTGATGGCCGATCCGCCTCTGGCGAGCCGTCTTGGCGATGCGGCCCGCGCCGACGTGTGCGCGCGCTTTTCATTCGACCGCATGGTCGCCGCCTTCGAATTCGTCTACGTCACCGAGCTCACCCGCCGCGGCATTGTCGCGGCGGACCAACCTGTCTGGGCAGCTTCCTAACATGTGTGGTATCGCGGGAAAATTCAATTTCGATCCGACGCAGCCCATCGACACCGAGCGTCTGACGGCGATGACCTCCGCCGTCGCGCATCGCGGTCCCGACGCCGACGGCTTCCACGTCGGGCCGGGCATCGGCCTCGGCCACCGGCGGCTCAGCATCATCGATCTCTCGACCGGCGATCAGCCGATGTCGAACGAGGACGGCACGGTGTGGGTCGTCTTCAACGGCGAGATCTACAACTTCGCGGACGTTCGCGCGGAGCTCGTCGCGTCGGGCCACCGGTTCCGTACGAACAGCGACACCGAGGTCATCGTGCACGCGCACGAGCAGTGGGGCGATAGCGCGGTCGAGCGCTTCCGCGGCATGTTCGCGTACGCGCTCTGGGACGAGCGCCGGCGCCGGCTGGTGCTCGTGCGCGACCGCCTCGGCGTCAAACCGCTCCACTACGCCGTGACGCCTCATGGCGTGACGTTCGGATCGGAGATCAAGTCGCTGCTCGAGGATCCGGCCGTCACGCGCGACTGGAGTCCCGAGGCGCTCGACGCGTACCTCACGCTGCAGTACGTACCGTGTCCGCAGACGATCTATCGCGCGATTTGGAAGCTGCCGCCCGCGCATCTCCTCGTCGCCGAGAACGGCCGCGTTTCGATTCGACGGTACTGGGATCTCGCGTTCACCGGCGAGGCCGATCGCGCGATCGACAAGCAGGACGAAGACGAATACCTCGATCGGCTCGACGCGCTCGTCACCGAGTCGGTGCGCCTGCGCCTGATCAGCGACGTCCCGCTCGGCGCGTTCCTCTCGGGCGGCATCGACTCGAGCGCCGTCGTGGCGGCGATGGTCGCGACGAGCGCCGGCCGCGTCGTCACGACGTCGGTCGGCTTCGACGAGGACGCGTTCAACGAGCTCGAACACGCGCGCGTGGTCGCGCAGCATCTCGGCACCGAGCAGCACGAGACCATCGTCAAGCCCGGCGGCCAGGCCATCGTCAATCTGCTGCCCGCGCTCGCATGGCACCTGGACGAACCGTTCGCCGACTCCTCGGCGGTGCCGACGTACTACGTCTCGAAAGCGGCGCGCGAACACGTGACGGTGGCGCTGTCGGGCGACGGCGGCGACGAGCTGTGGGCCGGCTACGCGCGTCATCGTGTCGAGCGATGGGAGGCGTCGGCGCGGCAGTGGCTCGGCGGCAGCACGAATCTCGTGGGCCGGCTCGCGAATCGCCTGCCGCTCGGCCTCAAAGGGGCGCGATCGCTGCGGCATCTCGCGCTCTCGCCTGCCGACGCGTGCGCGCGCAAGCACGCGTATGGCCTCTTCGAATCGGACGCGCGCGAGGCGCTCTACTCGCGCGACTTCGCGACCGAAGTGCGCGACGCCGATCCGTTCATCGGCTTCCGCCTCGCCTACGACTCGTGCGCGTCGCCCGACCCGGTCGATCGCGCGCTGTACGTCGACGTCAAGACGTACCTCGTCGACGACATCATGACCAAGGTCGACAGGATGAGCATGGCGGTGTCGCTCGAGTCGCGCGAGCCGCTGCTCGATCACACGCTGCTCGAGTTCGCGGCGAAGGTGCCGAGCGCGCTCAAGCTGAAGAACGGCCGCAGCAAATACCTGCTGCGCCGGCTGCTCGAGCGGCGCGTGCCGAAATCCATCGTCGATCGGCCGAAGCACGGCTTCGAGGCGCCGACCGGCGAATGGCTGCGCGGACCGCTCGCCCCGATGGTCGACGACCTGCTGCTCGACGGCCGGCTGCGGGGCCGCGGCATCTTCGACGACCGCGAGGTGGCGCGCCTCTGGCGCGAGCATCGCACGCAGGCCGCCGACCACCGTCATCGTCTCTGGAGCCTGGTGATGCTGGAGCTCTGGTTCCGGCAATTCGTCGATGCGACGCCGGCGGCGGCGCGGTCGAGCGAGGCAGCGTAGTCATGTGCGGGATCGCCGGATTTGTGTCGGCCGACGGGCTCGACGAGCACGCCTCGTCACGCGCGATTCGGATGCGCGACGTCATCACGCATCGCGGACCCGATGAAGCGGGGCTGCATGCCGACGCCTTCGCCGTCCTCGCGCATCGGCGGCTGAGCATCGTCGACCTGAGCACCGGCCAGCAACCGACGTCGAACGAAGACGGGACGGTCTGGATCGTCTTCAACGGCGAGATCTACAACCACGCCGACATCCGGCGCGATCTCGAAGCGCGCGGTCATCGGTACCGAACCCGGTGCGACACGGAGACGATCGTCCACGCCTACGACGAGTGGGGCGACGACTGCGTGCATCGCTTCCGCGGCATGTTCGCGTTCGCGATCTGGGATGCGCCGAAGCGGAGGCTGCTGCTCGTGCGCGACCGCCTCGGCATCAAGCCGGTGTACTGGGCGCGCACCGGCGACACGCTGCTGTTCGGGTCGGAGATCAAGGCGATTCTGGCGAGCGATCTCGTCACGCCGCAGGCGAACGAGGACGTCCTCCCCGAAATCCTCAGCACGCGCTACACGTCGGGCGCCGACACGATGTTTCGCGGCATCCACAAGCTGCTGCCCGGCCATCGCCTCGTCTTCGAGAACGGCAACATCGACATCACGCAGTATTGGGATGTTCCATCGCGCGAGAGCCATCAGGCATCAGCCATCAGCCATCACGATGTCGTGCCGCGATTCCGCGAGCTGCTCGAAGAATCTGTGCGGTTGCGCCTGATGAGCGACGTGCCGCTGGGCATGTTCCTGTCCGGCGGGATCGACAGCTCCGCCATCGCCGCGATCATGGCGCGGATGATCGATCGGCCGTTGCAAACCTTCTCCGTCGCGTTCAAGGAGCGCGCGTTCAACGAGCTCGAGTACGCGCGCGAGGTCGCGCGCGCGATTGGCGCCGACTCGCACGAGATCGTCATCGACGACGCCGACTTCTTCGGCGCGCTTCCGAAGCTCGTGTGGCACGAGGACGAGCCGATCGCCCACACGTCGAGCGTGCCGCTCTACTTCGTCTCGGCGCTGGCGCGGCAGCACGTGACCGTCGTGCTGACCGGCGAAGGCAGCGACGAGCTGCTCGCCGGGTACGGCAAATACCTGCGCCTCGCGTGGAACTGGCGCGCCGGGTCGGTCTACGAGAAGGTCGTGCCGCAGGCGCTGCGGACGTCGATTGCCAACGGCGTGGTCCCGAACCTGCCGCGCACATTCGCCCGCTACGCCAGGCGCACGTTCCTGGCGATGGACCGCACGCCGGAGGCGATGTTCTTCGACAACTTCGCGTCGATCCGGCTCGCCGACCAGTGGTCGCTGCTCGCGCCCGGCCTGCGCGGCGCCGCGACCCGCGCGACCGCGTACGGCGCGTCACGCGCGTACTTCGAGAAGCTCAACGGCCACAGCACGCTGCTCGATCGTCTGCTCTACGCCGACATCAAGACCTATCTGGTCGAACTGCTGATGAAGCAGGACCAGATGAGCATGGCGACCTCGATCGAGAGCCGCGTGCCGTTTCTGGATCACAAGCTCGTGGAGTTCGCCGCCGTGCTCCCAGACGAA
Organism: Vicinamibacterales bacterium; assembly: GCA_036004865.1. GTDB lineage: Bacteria > Acidobacteriota > Vicinamibacteria > Vicinamibacterales > CAVVIG01 > QHWF01. Next base: position 33,082 of record DASYQZ010000046.1, on the reverse strand, counting down.
TGGAAGCTTCGCGGCTTGACGACCAAGCGCGTGCTGCGCGAGTCGATGAAGGGACTGCTCCCGGAGTCGATTCTCAATCGCCCGAAGATGGGCTTCCCGGTGCCGTTCGCCAACTGGACGCGCGGATCGTGGAACGCATCGGTGCGCGACGTGCTGCTCGATTCGCGCTCGCGCCAGCGCGGCATCGTCGATCCTGCGGCGGTCGATCGCCTGCTGCGCGATCACGCCGAAGGGCGCACGGAAGGCGGCGACCGCATCTGGAGCCTGCTGAACCTCGAGCTCTGGTACCGCACGTTCATCGACAACGAAGGCATTCAAACGCTACCCCATGCGCATTCTCTGGCTGAAGACCGATCTGTTGCTGCCGCTTGACAAGGGCGGCAAGCTCCGCACGTGGCACCTGATGCGCCACCTCGCGAAGCATCACGAGATCACGTATCTCGCGTTCGCGGAGCCTGGCGACACCTCTGGACATGGCGTGGGCGCCAGCCCGAGCGGCAATGCGATGCGCGAGGTCGCCGCGCGGGTTGAGACCATCACGCGATCGGAGCCGACAAAAGGCACGTGGGAGTTCTACGCCGACGCCGCCAAGCACCTCGTGGATCCGCTGCCGTACGCCGTCGGCAAATACCGCTCGGCCGCATTCAGGCAGCGGCTCGACGCGCTGCTCGCCAACGGCAACTTCGATCTGATCGTCTGCGACTTCCTCTTCCCGGCCGTCAATCTGCCGAAGCGGCTCCCCTGCCCCGCCGTCATCTTCACGCACAACGTCGAGGCGGAGATCTGGCGGCGGCATGCGGAAACGAAGACCAGCGCGCTCTCGAAATGGCTGTACGGCATGCAGTATCGGCGGATGCTGCGCTACGAAGGGAACACGCTCGCCCGCTTCGACGGCGTCCTCGCCGTCTCGGACGCGGATCGCGACACGTTCGCACGGATCTATCCCGGTGCGGTCCGCAATCCGGCGCATGTCGTGCCGACCGGCGTGGACACGGATTACTTCACCGCGTCAGCGAGCGAGGCGGTCTCGCGCGAGATCGTGTTCACCGGATCGATGGATTGGCTGCCGAACGAAGACGCGATGCTGTTCTTCTGCCGCGACGTGCTGCCGCTCATTCGCGCCGAAGAGCCGGATGTGCGTCTCTCGATCGTCGGCCGCGCGCCGACGCCTGCGGTCAAACAGCTCGCCGACCACGCGAACGTCCGCGTCACCGGTCGCGTCGACGACGTGCGGCCGTACATGCGGGATGCAGCGGTGTACATCGTGCCGCTGCGCATCGGCGGCGGCACTCGCCTGAAGATCTTCGAAGCGATGGCCATGGGCAAGGCGGTCGTGTCGACGACGATCGGCGCCGAGGGGCTGCCCGTCACCAACGGCGAGCACGTGCTGCTGGCCGACGAGCCGAACACATTCGCGCGCGCGGTGGTGCACCTGTTGCGCGACATCGATCGCCGGCGCCAGCTCGAAGCCGCCGCCCGCTCGCTCGTAGTCGAGAAGTACGACTGGTCTGCCGTTGCCGGAGCGCTGGAAAGCGCGCTCCAAGTCATTGCGGATTGCGGAATGCGGAATGCGGATTCTTTGCGCGATTCGCAAGCCGCTCACCTGTCAATCCCCAATAAATCCGCAATCCGCAATCCTCAATCCGCAATACAAAGGTCCGCCCTATGAGAGTCTCAGTGTTCGGTCTCGGTTACGTTGGAAGCGTCTCGGCGGCCTCGTTCGCCGCTGATGGTCATGAAGTGATCGGCGTCGACGTCAACGCCGACAAGGTCGCGACGGTCAATGCCGGCCGCAGCCCGATTGTCGAACCCGGGCTCGACGGCCTGCTCGCGCGCGCGGTGGCGGACGGACGCCTGCGCGCGACGACGAACACGGCCGACGCGATTGCCGACTCGGACGTCTCGCTGCTGTGCGTCGGCACGCCGAGCCGGAAGAACGGCAGCCTCGATCTGACCTATCTGGAGCGCGTCGCCGAGCAGATCGGCGTCGCCCTGAAGAACAAGTCGTCCTATCACGTCGTCGTCGTCCGCAGCACCGTGCTGCCCGGCACGACGCACGAGATGGTGATTCCCGCGCTCGAGCGCGAGTCGGGCAAGAAGTACGGCGACGGCTTCGGCGTCTCGGTCAATCCCGAGTTCCTCCGCGAAGGCACGGCGCTCAAGGACTTCCGCAAGCCGCCGCTGACGCTCGTCGGCCACAACCATGCGGCGGACGCGAGCGGGACGATCGCGCTGTATCAGGCGATCGACGCGCCGCTCGTCAGCACCAGCATCTGCGTCGCCGAGATGATGAAGTACACGAGCAACGCCTGGCACGCGCTGAAGGTGTGCTTCGCGAACGAGATCGGCAACCTGTGCAAGCGCGTCGGCGTCGACAGCCACGAGGTGATGGACATCTTCTGCCGTGACGAGAAGCTGAACCTGTCGCCGTACTACCTGAAGCCGGGGTTCGCGTTCGGCGGCTCGTGCCTGCCGAAAGACGTTCGCGCGCTGCAGTACCGCGCGAAGGAGATGGACGTCGAGCTCCCCGTCATCTCGCAGATTCTGCCGAGCAACAAGCTGCAGATTCAGCGCGCGTTCGACGAGGTCATGGACACGGGCAAGCAGAAGATCGGATTGCTCGGCTTCAGCTTCAAAGCGGGCACCGACGATTTGCGCGAGAGCCCGATCGTCATCCTCGCGGAGCAGCTGCTCGGCAAGGGCCGATCGCTCTGCATCTACGACAAGAACGTGTCGCTCGCGAAGCTGGTCGGCGCGAACAAGGAATACATCGAGAAGCAGATTCCGCATCTTTCGTCGCTGCTCTGCACGACCATCGACGAAATCATCGAGAAGTCCGAGGTCATCGTCGTCGGCAACCAGTCGCCGGAGTTCGTCGACGCGCTCACCCGCACGCGGCCGGATCAGATCGTCATCGACCTCGTGCGGCTGCCGTTCGACGGCTCGCTCGTGAAGGCAGACTATCGCGGTATCTGCTGGTAGCGAGTGGGGGCGGGGCCCCGCGAGCATCAAAAATGAAGACACTGCTCATTTGCCATGACGACGCCGCGCTCGATCGCGAGGGGCTCGTGCGATGGCTCGCCTCGTTTTCGACCTTCACCGGCACCGTCGTGATCCGCGAACCGGGCGGCCGGCTGAAGAACCGGATCAAACGCGAGATGTCGCGCGTCGGCTTCTGGCGATTTTTCGACGTGTTGGCGTTTCGTCTGTACTACCGGCTCGCGCATGCGCGCGGCGACCGCGTGTGGGAGCAACGCGAGCTGGCGCGGCTGCGCACCTGGTTTCCCGAACGGCCCGACACGCCGGAATTGATCGTGTCGTCGCCGAACTCGCCCGAGGCTGAGGCGTTCATCCGCGAGCATCAGCCTGAACTCGTGCTCGCGCGTTGCAAAACGCTGCTCAAGGAGCGGATCTTCACGATCCCGCAGCTCGGGACGTACGTGATGCATCCAGGTATCTGTCCTGAGTACCGCAACGCGCACGGCTGTTTCTGGGCGCGCGCGACCGGCGACGACCGGAACGTCGGCATGACGCTGCTGCGCATCGACACGGGTGTCGACACGGGTCCGGTGTACGGCTATTTCCGCGTCAACGCCGACGGGGCCGACGGGGCCGACGGGGCCGACGGGGCCGACAACGCCGAATCGCACGTCATCACGCAGCACCGCGTCGTGCTCGAACATCTCGACGCCATCCGCGACAAACTGCTGGAGATCGAGGCCGGCACCGCCGAACGCATCGACACTGCGGGCCGCCACTCGGCCACGTGGGGACAACCGTGGCTGTCCGCTTATCTGACGATGCGACGACGCACTCGTAAGTCTGCAGTCGGAAGTCTGAAGTCTGACGGAGCCGGGATCCTTTCGACAGCTCAGACTTCAGACCTAAGACTTCAGACTTTCAAGTCACAGCCGTGACGACCGCGCTGATGTATCACGACGTCGTCGCCGCAGACGATGCGGAGGCGAGCGGATTCCCCGGTCGCGATGCGGCGTTGTACAAGGTGACGCCGGAGCAATTCGAGGCGCATCTCGAGGCAATCGCGAGCGACCCACTCGACCTACCCGACCCTGTGATCACCTTCGACGACGGGGGCATCAGCGCAATGGTCGCGGCCGATGCGCTCGAGCGGCACGGTTTCATCGGGCACTTCTTCATCACCACGAAGTACATCGGCACGCGCGGATTCGTCGCTGACCGCGACCTGCGCGAGCTGCGCGCGCGCGGCCACGTGGTCGGCAGTCATTCGTGCTCGCATCCACTGCGCATGGGTCACTGTTCGTGGCCGCAGTTGCTGGACGAATGGACGCGCAGCCGATCGATGCTCGCCGACGTCCTGGGCGAGGACGTCCAGGTCGCCTCGGTCCCCGGCGGCGATTTCGCGCCGCAGGTCGCCGAGGCAGCGGCCAGAGCGGGATTCACGCGCCTCTTCACGTCCGAGCCGACGCGCCACGTGCGCCATGCGTTCGGTCTCACGCTCCTCGGCCGCTTCACGATCACACGCTGGACCGCGGCGGACACGGCCGCCCGGCTCGCCGCCGGCGAGTGGCTCCCGTGCGCGCGGCAGGCGGTGGTGTGGAACGCGAAGAAGATCAGCAAGCGCGTCGGCGGCGAACGCTACCTGCAGCTGCGCAAGATCCTGCTCGGGCACGGCAGCGAAGTGCGGTGGGGAGATCGGTGAATCGTGTCATTGCGGATTGAGGACTGCGGAATGCGGATTCATTGTTGATTTGTCATCGATGATTTGGGCATTCGTCATTCGCGAGTCCCCCAACCGAATCGCCGCTCGTAACCCCGATCGAATCAACAATCCACAATCCGGCAATCGTCAATAAATCCGCAATCCGCAATCCGCAATCCGCAATGTCATGTCACTTCACATCCCGCCACGGTTTACCGCCCTGGATCTGCTTCGCAAAACACGCGCGCGCGCGCGCGTAGGCGTTCGTCAGCGCGCCGACCGAGACGGGGCGCCGCAGCTCGTGGTCGTCGGGGCATGAGGCGCGCGGCTCCGGCATGAACGCGGGCCGCTGCTGCGGCTCGCCCGGAATCGGCGGCTCGCCCGCGAAGTGGATCGCCGCGCCTTCCCGGACCCACAGCGGCCGGCGCGCGAGCGCGGCGTCGGTCATCGCGTGCACCAGCTCGTGGCGGATCGTGCGATCGAGGACTCCCCGTTCGCGGAGCACCGCGAGCGGAAGAAAGTGCAGCTCGCCGTTGACGATCGCCGCGGAGGTGAACCACGGCTGGCCGGTGGCGCGCTCGTAGTCGTCGGTAGTCGGGTGGAACCGCAGCGTCACGCGCGGCGGCGGCGCAACGCCAAGCGTCCGCGCGAGCTCGTCGCGGGCGCGCAGCGTCAGCCTGACGATCGCCGCCTGCTCCCCCCCATCGTCATCCGGCAGCGCCACCCAAATGTCTCCACTCCGACTCGAGTCCGACTTCACTCCGACTCCAGTCGGACTTGACTCCGACTTCACCCCGACTCCGGCCGGACTGGACTCCGGCTTCACTCCGACTGCAGTCGGACTGGACTCCGACTTCACTCCGACTTCACTCCGACTTGTAATGATTGGCGGCGTCGAGATGTTGAGGCCGGGGAAATAGCGGCCCAAGATGTAGTTGGTGTCACGGCCGTCCGCGGCGAGGCGCGCCGATCCGATGACGCACAGGCCGACGCCGTGCCCTGACCCGTGACCGCTGAACCGGTACGCATCGCCCTGCTTGCGCAGCTCGAACGCGGTGCTCTTGATGTGCTGCCATCCGAGCGTGCGGCCGACGGCGACGCGCAGGTCCTGTCCTGAAATCTGATCCGGCTGCAGACCCTCGACCCGCAGCCGCGCGACGCGATCCGATCCGTTCCGCGACACGACGCGCATGTCGCGCAGACGCTCGCCGCGGAATCCGGCCGCGCGCAGCGCACGAAACACATCCGCGTTCTGAATCTCCGCGACCCAGGCCGGCGTGCCTCCGCAGGCATCGTCGTCGTGCGACGGCAAGTACGGCGGATCGTCGTGACCGGGCCAGACGGCCGATGGAATCTCCGTCCGTCCTCCGCACGATGCTGTGTAGTACACACTCGCCACGTCACGTCCACGCAGCAGGATGCGGCCCGCAGTCGCCTGCGCCGCGCGCTCGGTCGACGATGTCGCGGTCCGCACGACCTGACAGTGCGTCTGATCGCAGAGGTCGAATCCATCGGCGCGGTGCCGCCCGCGATTCGCGAGCGCGAACGTGCGAATCGTGATCGCCAGCGCTTCGAGCGCCGCCGGCTGACTGTCACGCGCCGCTTCGCCCGCCAGCACGCGCGCGACATACGTCTCCAGCGGCAGCGTCGCGATGGCGTATCCGCCGCCGGGTCTCGCGAGGCCCACGCGGAGTTGGATGGGTGACTCCTGGATCGCACTCGCGAGTGAACCCACGACGAAAAGTGCAACCACGAAACCACGAAACCACGAACGCATTCTTGTACAAGAAAATCTTTTTCGTGCTTTCGTGCTTTCGTGGTTGCGTTTCCGTGTGTCGCGGCTGTGGCGATTGCGAATCACTCGACGAGCTCCAGGAAATCCGCGACGCCCTCCCAGATGCGCGGCAGGCTCGTCATCAATTGATGATCATCGTCCAGCAGCGACAACGTGACGTTCGGTCGTGTGCGCGCGAACGCTTCGACCGTGCGGTAGTCCACCGACGCGTCGCGCAGACCTTGAAAGACGAGCGTCGGTTGCTCGACGGCTGTGTGGAACGCATCGTACTCGAGGCTGTCCTCGTAGAACGAGACGTTCAGGAGGCGCTCCTCGTTGTACCCGTGGTGAAAAAACGGCATCGCGCCCCGCAGCCGCCACTCCTGGATGCGCTCTGGTGGCAACACGTGATCCCCGGGCTTGGCGAACATGACCGCCGGCGCGAGCAGTACGACGCGATCGATCGACGATTGAAATTTCGCGGCCGCGAGAATCGCCAGCGTGCCGCCGAGGCTCGATCCCATGAGCGCCACGGGGCCGTCGCCGCCGCGAGCGAGGGCCGTCCCGAGCTGATCGAGCATCCGCGTCACGGTCATCGTCTCGAAGTCCGGCTCGTTGAAGTCGGGACATTCGAACGCGACCCCGTGCTCCCGGAGCCGGTCGCCGAAATAGGCCGCCTTCGTCGAACGAGAAGACGAGGCGAAGCCGTGGAGGTAGACGACGCGCGGCCTGCCCTGAGCCGGTCGAAGGGCCTTCACAACAGTTTCTGGCAGCCGGGGCGGCATCGGCATTTGATCAGGCCGTCACCGTCCGTGTTGTAGTTGTAGGTCAGCTCCTCGCCCTTTCGAATGGTCCGCGCCGCGCGAATCCAGATGATTCCGCCGACGATGTGCACGTAGCAGTTGGGGCGGCAGGAATGATTGATGAAGCGCGCGTTGTTGCCGCCGATGCCGGCGTCGATGACGGTGCGGTTCGTCAGCTTGAAACACCAGATGTGGCCCCGCTGAATGTACCGCCGCTCGCGCCTGAGGCTCTCCTGGTTCGAGATCTTCTCGCCGGCGTAGTCGATGATGCGCTTGTTCCTTGGAATCCGTTTGGTCGCGTAGACGCCCCATCCATGGATCTTCGATCGCCGCTTCTCGATCATCTCTATTAAGATACAGCGCCTGACGCCCAGACCATGCGACGAACCGCCGCCGCCGCTGCTTCTCGAGGGCATCGCGCAGTTCAATCGCGGCGAGTACTTCGAGCAGCACGAGACGCTCGAGCGGCTCTGGATCGCGGAGCGACGCGACATCCGCTACCTCTACCAGGGCATCCTGCAGATCGGCGTCGCGTTCTACCAGCTTCGCCGGCTGAATCACCACGGGACGGTGTACCTCCTGACGCGCGGTCCGCGATATCTCGCGCCGTTTCTGCCGCGGTGCCAGCGCGTCGATGTCCAGGCGCTCGTCGACGCGGCGGCGGCGGCACTGCACGAGGTCGAGCGCCTGGGACCCGGACGCCTGCAGGAGTTCGACTGGTCGCTCGCGCCAAAAGTGCAGCTCACGGCGGACGGCGAAAGCCGGCCGACGGAGGGAAACAACGTGTAGAATGACCCTCTCTTTTTTCAGGAGCTACACATGCGCCTGTTTCTCGTGCTCGCCTTTGCGAGCCTCGCCATCACCATGACGCTCGCTCAGTCATCGTCGAAACAAATCTTCAAGCCCGACGCCACGCGGCCGTTCAGTGGCGCGGTCAAGGCGGGCGGGCTCATCTACGTGGCCGGGACCATCGGTCCCGCCAGCGGCCCGGTCGCCAAGGGCGACATCAAGGCACAGACCAGACAGACGCTCGACAACATCGGCGCGACGCTGAAGGCGGCAGGCTCGAGCTTCGCCAATGCCGCGAGCGTCATGGTCTACCTGCAGAACGCGGGCGACTTCGCCGCGATGAACGAGGTGTACTCGACCTACTGGCCGAAGGATCCGCCAACGCGCACGACCGTCATCGTCCCGCAGCCGTTTGCGAACCCCGACGGGCTGATTGAGATCTCGATGGTCGCCGTGCCGAATGGCGCCGAGCGCGTGGTCGTGCACCCGAGCGACTGGATCAAGTCGCCGAGCCCCTACAGCTACGGGATCAAGAGCGGCAACACGCTGTTCCTTGCCGGGCTCGTGAGCCGGAACGGCAAGGACAACTCCGTCGTGAAGGGTGACATCACGGCGCAGACGAAGACGGTGCTCGACAACGCGGGGGCGATTCTCAAACAGGCCGGCATGACCTTCGCGGACGTCGTGAGCTCGCGTGTCTATCTGACCGACGACACCACGTTCCAGGCGATGAACGCGGCATACCGGACGTACTTCCCGTCGTCTCCACCGGCACGTGCGACGGTGAAAACCGGACTGGCGGGCCCCGACTATGTCGTCGAGATCACCATGGTCGCAGTGAAGGATCCAGGCCGGACGGCCATCACGACTCCGGCCGCCGACGGATCACCCGGCAAGCCGAATCCGAATCTGAGCTCGGCGATCCGCGTCGGCAATCGGCTGTACGTCGCGGGGATCCTCGGCAACACCGAGACCAACAAGGGCGACGCGAAAGCACAGACCGTCGAGGCGCTGGCGCGGATCGGCCGCACACTGAAGGCGGCCGGCTTCGAGTGGGATCACGTCGTGGACGGCGTCGTCTATCTGACGAACATGGCGAACTACCAGAGTATGAATGCCGGCTACCGCGAGACGTTCAAGAAGGATTTCCCCGCTCGCGCCACCGTCGGCAGCGGCCTGATGGGCGCCGACGGCCTTGTCGAGATCATGCTGACGGCGGCGAAATAGCCTCGCGACATTGCAGATTGCAGATTGCAGATTGCAGATTGCAGATTGAATTCAAACGCATTCAGCAATCAGCAAATCAGCAATTTGAATCAGCAATCTGCAATCTGCAATCTGCAATTAGAAGTGTCCCCTGGCGAGCGCCTGGAGTCGGTCCGAATAACCCCGGGCCGACGCCAGGCGCGTACCGTCGCGCAGCTCCAGTTCGTACTCGCCGTGGAACGTCGGCGCGAGCGCTTTCACGCGATCGATGTTCACGATGATCGATCGGTGAATCCGGACGAACCGATCGGCGTCCAGCCGCTCTGCAAGCGTTTTGATCGACTCGCGAATGACATGTTCCTCGCGCGCGATGTGCAAGACCACGTAATGTCCGGCGGCCTCGATCCAATCAATCTCGTCGGCGCGGACGAAGTACACGCGGCCGCGCACTTCACGACCACCCGATCGAGCGGCCGATTGGCCGTCACGTCGCCGACCAACGCGAGCAGGCGCCGGCCCAATTCGGCGGCGTCCACACGGAGCGCGCGGACGCGCGCCACCGCCTGCCGCAGTCGGGCCCGATCGAACGGCTTCAACAGATAGTCGACCGCATGGACCTCGAACGCCCGCAGCGCATGCTGGTCGTACGCGGTCACGAAGATGACCGCGGCGCGCGCCGACGGCCCGAGCGCTTCGATGACGTCGAAGCCGTCCAGGCCGGGCATCTGCACGTCGAGGAACAGCACGTCGGGCGCCAATCGCCGGGTCTCCGCGATCGCCGACACGCCATCTTCGCACTCGCCGACGATGTCGAGATCTGCTTCGGCCTTCAACAGCGTCCTCAACCGGCGCCGCGCGAGCGGCTCGTCGTCGACGATGAGCGCGCGTAGCGTCATGTGCCGGTCCCCGCCAACTCGACCGGTCGAATCGGCATCCGCAGGCGCGCGAGCGCGCCGCCGCCGGCCGCGCGGCTCAACTCGAACGATGCCGCCGGGCCGTGCGCGGCGGCCAGTCTCGCGCGCGTGTTCTCGAGACCGTGTCGAAATGCTGCCGCCGGCGCTGGCCCCGGCCCATCGTCCCGCACGTCGAGAATCAACGTGTCGCCCTCGCGAACAGCGGAGACGTCGATGCGCGCCGCGCCCGGCCTCGCCCCCGCCCCATGCCGCACGGCGTTCTCGACGATCGGCTGCAGCAGGAGTGTCGGCACCGCCGCATCGAGCGTGTCGGGCGCCGCATCGATGCGGGCCGTCAGGCGTTCGCCCATCCGCGCGCGCTGAATCTCCAGGTACATCTCGACGAGCTCCAGCTCGCGTCTGAGCGGCACCTCCGGGACGTCGGCCGACGCGAGCGTCACGCGCAGCAGATCGCCGAGCCGCGCCATCATGACGTCGGCGGCCTCGACATCTTCGCGCATGAGCGCGGCGATCGTGTTGAGCGTGTTGAACAGAAAGTGCGGATGGAGTTGCATGCGCAGCGACTGCAGCTCCGATCGCGCGAGCGCGGTTTCCAGACGCGCCGCCTCCAGCTCCCGTTCGCGGTACTTCTGATAGTGCTCGGCGGCGTACGTGGCGCCCACGATCACCCAGTACGTCAGAAACGCCATGTTGATTGTGATGAACGAGAAGGGTCCGCGCGCGATGCCGGTAATCGTGGAGGCGGCCACCGTGTCGGCAATCTGCTTCGCGACGGTGCACACCACGCTCGCCGGCATGTGCACGGCGAGCGAGCCGAGCCAATGGCGCCGATCGAGACGAAACCGCCGCGCGAGCCACACGACGATCGGCGTCGCGAGCGCCCACAGGTACCACTCGATCAACGCGAGCGCCATCGCGCGCCACCATGCGAGCGGATGTCCCGCGTACGCGTAGTCGATGACGACCTGTCCGGTGAACAGCAGGCCCAGGACCGTATAGACACCGAGGATGGGCCACCACGCCACGCGCAGGGTTATACCACTGCCCGCTCAGGTCCCCGGCCGCGTGACGGCGAGATGGCGGACGAGCGCCGAAGCCAACCGACCGCAGCGGCGACGGCGAGATAGACCAGCGGCGCGGCGAGCCGCTGCATTTCGCCGTGTTGGAGATGCGTGATGGCGGCGCCGACCATAATCGTCATGATTAGCAGTGATCCGTACGGCGCCACACGCGGGACGAGCACCATCAGCCCGCCTGCGATCTCGAGCACGCCGACGACGATTCGAAAACTGTCGGCATATCCCCAGGCGGCGAACTTCCGCGCCCAGCCCGGATCGCCGAACTTCGCCGCGCCCACCACGACGAACAACGCGCCGAGCAGAATCTGCAGCGTCCACATCCCGATGACTTTGATGATGCGCATGCGCATCCCTCCCTGCGATCAGCATGCGGTGAAGTCTGTGACCGGCCTAGCGGTTTGGCACGAACGGGACGTGGAACGGCGTGAATGAGCGCTTGACAGGACGCGGGGCTTCCGTGTTATCTCTCTGGTCTGTAGTTTCGATGTCCTCCTCCCTCACCTGTTGTTGTCGTCCCGGCGCCGCATCGATCTGTCGATGCGCGTGTATGCGGCCGGCGATCGCCCGGTGAGAAGCCTTTCATAGTTTTCCGACTTTCACGCTTCTCCCCTCGCTGATCGGTCGGCCCCGTTCAAATTCCCGATCAGCGGCAGTGAATCGCCCTTGCGCGCTCAACGTTGCGCGGGCGGAGAAGCGCACATGTCATTCAGCAGCGTTGCCCTTGCGTTCATCACATTCGGCGCCGCCGTGGTCAACGGCGCGCTCGGATACGGCTTTTCGTCGCTGACCGTTCCGCTCGCGCTCCTCTTCCTCACGAACCGCGTCCTCAACCCGGCGCTCGTCCTCATCGAGGTGGCGCTGAACGCGTACGTGCTGTGGGTGAATCGCGCGGCGCTGCCGCACGTGTGGCGTCGCGTGCTGCCGATCGTCATCGGGCTCGCGCCCGGCGTCGCGGCGGGCACGGCCATCCTCTCGCTCGTGCATCCGGGCTGGCTCAAGCTGGCGACGTTCGCCGCGCTGCTGCCGCTGATTCTCGTGCAGGCCGCCGGCTACCGCCGGCCGATCCGGGCGGAGCGATCCGCGGGCCTCGCCTTCGGCACCGGCATCGGCGTGTTGTATGCGGTCACGACCATCTCCGGTCCGCCGCTCGCCGTGGCGCTCAACAACCAGGGGTTCTCGAAACAGGAATTCCGCGCCGCGCTCGGCTTCGTCCGCCTCGCCGAATCGACGATGACGGCGGCGGCGTATCTTGCCGCCGGTCTGTTCGCGCGCGAGAGCCTCGCGCTCGTCCCGTGGATTCTGCCGAGCGTCGCCATCGGCGTGCCCATTGGCGCGCTCCTCATCCAACACATTTCGCCCGAAACATTTCGCCGCGTCTGTATGAGCTTCGACGCCTGGGTCGTTTCGTTCGGCGTCTCGACGCTGCTGCGCGATCTCCATCTGGTCGACGGCGGCGCCGCCTATCTGGTGATGGCCGCCGTCATCGCCACGGACGCGTGTCTGCTCTACCGATTCTTCACGGTCGATCGCGGGCAGTTGGTGAAGCATGCCGCTTGATCATCTGCGCGCGCTCGAAGCGGAGAGCATCCACATCATCCGCGAGGTGGTCGCCGAATTCGAGCGGCCGGTCATGCTCTACTCGATCGGCAAGGATTCGTCCGTGCTGCTGCGGCTGGCGCAGAAGGCCTTTCATCCCGGACCGATTCCGTTTCCGCTGCTGCACGTCGACACGACCTACAAGTTCCGCGAGATGATCGAGTTCCGCGATCGCCATGCGGCCGAGATCGGCGCACGGCTGATCGTGCACACCAACGAAGAAGCCATCGCGCAGGGCACCCAGCCGTTTCTGGTCGGCACCGAGCGATGCTGCGGGCTGCTCAAGACGCGCGCGCTGCTCGATGCGCTCGAGGCCGGCGGCTTCGACGCCGCGTTCGGCGGCGCGCGGCGGGACGAGGAACGCTCGCGGGCGAAGGAACGGATCTTCTCGCTGCGCGACGCGCGAGGTCAGTGGGATCCGAAGCGGCAGCGTCCCGAGCTGTGGCACCTGTTGAACGGCCGCGTCCAGCCGGGCGAGAGCATCCGCGTGTTTCCGCTGTCGAACTGGACGGAGATCGACGTGTGGCACTACATCCACGCCGAGCGGATTCCGGTGGTCCCGCTGTACTTCGCGCGCGAACGCGAGGTCGTCGTGCGCGGCGACGCGCTCATCCTGGTCGAACAGCCGTTCGTGCCGTTGCTGCCGGGCGAGCGGCCCGTGCGCGTGGTGTGCCGCATGCGGTCGCTCGGCTGCTCGCCGTGCACCGGCGCAGTGCGCTCCGAGGCCGACACCGTGCCGAAGATCATCGACGAGCTGATTGGCGCGCGCCACTCGGAACGGCAGCTTCGCATCATCGATCACGATCGGGACGGGTCGATGGAGCTCAAGAAACGGGAGGGGTACTTCTGATGAAGGAGTTGCTGCGCATCTGTACCGCCGGCAGCGTCGACGATGGGAAGAGCACGCTGATCGGACGGCTGCTGTACGACTCGCGCGGCGTTTACGAGGATCAGGTGCGGTCCGTCGAGCGCGCGTCGCGAAATCGCACCGCGGGGCCGATCGACTTCTCGCTCTTCACCGACGGGCTCCGCGCCGAGCGCGAGCAGGGCATCACGATCGACGTCGCGTACCGGTATTTCGCGACCGCCCGCCGCAAGTTCATCCTCGCCGACACGCCCGGCCACGAGCAGTACACGCGGAACATGGCCACAGGCGCCTCGACCGCCGACGTCGCGGTGCTGCTGGTCGACGCCCGCCACGGCATACGGGTCCAGTCGAAGCGGCACGCGCGCATCGCCCGGCTGCTCGGCATCTCGACGTTCGTCCTCGCGGTCAACAAGATGGATCTCGTCGATTACGATCGCGAGGTCTTCGACGACATCCGCGACTCCTTCGCCGAGCTGTCAGGCGACGTTTCGCTGCAGGCGATTCCCATCAGCGCACTCCACGGCGACAACGTGACGACGCCGAGCGATCGCCTGCCGTGGTACGACGGCCCGCCGCTGCTCGACTATCTCGAAACCGTGCATGTCGACGGCGATGCCGCAGGCGGTGCGTTCAGGATGCCTGTGCAGCTCGTGCTGCGGCCCGATCAGGAGTTCAGAGGGTACGCCGGCCAGATCGTGTCGGGCACGGTGCGCGTCGGCGACGCGATCGCCGCGTGGCCCACCGGCCGCTCCACGACGGTGCGTCGCATCGTCACGTGGGACGGCGATCTCGAGCAGGCGATCGCGCCGATGTCGATCGCGATCGTCCTCGACGACGAGATCGACGTGAGCCGCGGCGACGTCCTCGCCGCCGGCCCTGGCAGCGACATCCAGGTGTCGGCGCGCTTCGGCGCGCAGATGGTCTGGATGGACGAGCGTCCGCTGGATCCGTCGCGGGTCTATTTGCTCAAGCACGGCACGCGGACGGTCACCGCGGAGATCGATCGCGGTCTCGTCCTCAATCAGATCGGATCGGTGACCGTTTCGACGGCTCGGCCGCTGACCTTCGATGCGTACGCCGTCAATCGCGCGACGGGCAGCTTCATCGTCATCGACCCGGCGACGCATTTCACGGCCGGGGCCGGCATGATGACTGCGGCGGTACGACAGACGCCCGCCGCGACGCCGATTACGGGGCATCGCGGCGTCGCCGAGCGGATCGCCATGGCCGCACGTGCAGCTTTGACCGAGGGCGATGCCATCGAGGCGGTCCGCCACGTGCTCGAGGAGGTGCTGACGTGAGCGACGTTCATTCGATCGTGGCGGCAGAGCTCGCGCGGGCGGACGCGGCGTGCGTCACCGCCAGCTTTCAGGCGGATTGCGTCGTGCTCGTGCACATGCTCCGCGAAGTGCGGCCCGACATCCCCGTGCTCTTTCTGGACACCGTGCATCATTTCACCGAGACCTACACGTATCGCGACGAGCTGACGGCGCGCTGGCGCCTCAATCTCGTGAATCTGCGCGCCGTCGAACCTCAGCGAGGATTGTGGCAAACCGACACGCACGCGTGCTGCGCGCGTCACAAGGTAGGGCCGCTGTTCGCGGCGCTCGAGGGCTACGACACGTGGTTCACGGCGCTCCGGCGCGAGCAGTCGCCGTCACGCGCGAACCTCGCCGAGGTCGAGCCGTTCACGCTGCCGACGGCGAAGGTGCTCCGCAAAGTCAGTCCGCTCGCGGCGTGGACGATGCGAGACGTCTGGCAGTACGCGAAGGCGCACGACATCCCGCTGTTGCCGTTGTACGAGCTCGGCTACACGAGCATCGGCTGCGAGCCATGCACGTCGCTGCCGATCGATCCGGCGAATCCGCGATCGGGACGCTGGCAGGGCCAGAAGCTCGAATGCGGGATTCATCTGCAAGTCGTCCGCTCGTAATCTGGCCGACGACGATCAACGCAGAAACCGCAGAACTCGCAGAGCCGTCTTTTCTGCGGATTCCGCGTGTTCTGCGTTCAACGTCGTGTCGGAAATTCGCTCGCGATTTCGTCCGCGGACCGCAGCGTCAGCGCGACGAAGGTCAGCGTGCCGTTCGTGCAGCCGCCGGTCGGCGTCGTCGGCGCGCCGACGACGAACAGGTTCGCGTGATCGTGCGTGCGGCCGTAGCTGTCGCACACGCTCGTCGCGGCATCGGCGCCCATGCGGCACCCACCGCCCGGATGATCGAGGTAGTCGCTCTCGCTCGAATTGGCGATTCGTCCGTTGCTCGCCTTCGCCAGCGTGCCGAATACGTTCAGCACGTGCGCCGTCGTCGCCGCCTGCCGCGCGCGCGTCGCGTCATCGAAGCGATGCTCGATCTTCGGCATCGGATCGCCGTAGCGATTCTTCTTCGACGCGTCGAGCGTCAGTCGGCTGTCAGCCGACGGATGCACGTCGACGTACGCGCGCAGACGCACGGAGCTGCCCTTCGTCCGCGATCGCCAGTCCGCCATCAGCTCGTCGCCGAGCAGCAGCTTGCCCTCCGGCGTCCGGAGTCGAGGATCCCGTCCGGCGGAGCTTTCCCACACGCGCGTGTCGTGACGCACGAACGGTTTGTCGGTCGCGCACCTGAAGTACTGCCGCGAGATCAGGCTGTGCGTCATGTTCTGACCGGGAAACGTCTGGTCGTCGATGTTCGCGGTCGCCGAGATGAACGAATGGCCGTTCATGTACCGGCCCACGAGACCCGAACTGTTCGCGAGTCCGTTCGGGAACCGCGAGCTCGACGACAGCAGAAGCAAGTGCGAGCTCCAGCAGTATCCCGAGGCGACGACGAACGTCTTCGCGCGGTATTCGACCGGATCGGCCGGCCGATCCTGATGAACGCCTTGCGCCGCGACCACGTCGGGACGCCGCTCGTCGAGCACGAGCCGCCGCACGAGCGTGCGATCGTGCAGGACGATCTTTTGTGGCTCCATCAACTGGCGGAACGTGAAGTCGGGCGAGTAGCGCGCGCCCGACGGACAGACTTCGCCGCACGTGTCGTAGACGCAGCAGGCGCCCCGGCCGCCGTACGGCGTCAGATTGCGCGCCATCGGCAGCCCGTCGAATTTCAGGCCGCTGTTCTCCGCCCACGCTTTCAGTATCTGCAGGTTGTACGACAGCGGAATCGGCGGCTGCGGATAGGGCTGCGACCGCCAATCCTCGGAGTACTGACTCGGTGCGCCGCTCACGTTCAGGCGCCGCTCCGCCTCGCAGTAGTAGCGCTCGAGCTCTTTGAACGCGATCGGCCAGTCGACGGCGAGCCCGTACATCGCTTTCAGCCGCAGGTCCTCTTCCGAAAACCGGTTGCACGCGCCGCCCCAATGCAGCGCGAGCCCGCCGACCGCCATCGTCATGGAGATGATGCCGGATGCCTGCTGATCCTCGATGTAGTCGTCGTGCCATGGATGCTCGCCGTAGTCGTTGGCGCGCTCGCGATAGCGGCCGCGATTCTGGACGTCGAAGATCGATCGGCCGGCCTCGACGACGGTGATGTGGACGCCCGGCCGCAGCTCGGAGAGCTTCTGCGCGAGCATCGCGGAGGTGATCCCGCCGCCGATGATGCAGATATCTGTTTCGTGTGTCATGGCAGCGGCTGCGGCTTGCGAACGGTGATCGCAATCGGCCGGCAGACCTCGCGCTGGATCATCGCGCTATAGCAGACGTCGTTCGCTTCGCTGCTCCTGAAGTAGAACGCCATCAGGTCGGCGACGACGTGCTGGCCGATCGGACGCGGCGGCAGGGCGCGTACGCCTGCCTTGGTGAACGCGGCATCCAGCAGCGCACGCCTCGTCTCGAGATCGAGCGTCGACCACGTCCCGCCTTTCGCGCGGGCGCCGGCCTCGAGCGCGGCAAGCTGGGACACATACATCGGCACTGGCGACGCGCCGGTCTTCTGCAGCCGCGGATGGCCGTACCCGTGCGACAGCGCGACGCCTTCGCGGTAGCCGCGCGTCCACTGCACGAACTTGTCGACGGTCCCGCGCAGGCGCTCGACGCCGAGCGACGCGGGCAGCACGGTCGGCGAGATTTCGTGAAGCATCGCGATCGCGGCCGGCGTCAGCTCGCGCGGCTGCGCCAGCACGCGCAGGCGCTGGAAGGGAAGGATCGCGGCGGTCGATGCGATCCACTGGAGGATCGTGCGTCGTTGCATGCTCGAATCCTAATGCTATAGTTGTCGGTCTATGGAAGCGATTTTGGCGGCGTGGGGGCGAATTCTCACGGGGTACATCCCGGCACTTTCGATTGAAATCACCCGCGAATGTCCGCTCCGTTGTCCAGGTTGCTACGCGTACGGCGACGAACATCTCGGCGGCGGCGTCACACTCCGGCAACTGCGCGACTTCAAGGGACAGGAGCTCGTCGACCGTTTCATCGACGTCGTCGACAGCCACCGTCCGCTGCACGTGTCGATCGTCGGCGGCGAGCCGCTCGTGCGGTATCGCGAGCTGAAGGCGATCCTGCCTGAGCTCTCGAAGCGCGGCATCCACGCGCAGCTCGTGACGAGCGCGGTCCGCGAGATCCCGGAAGAATGGCGCGGACTCTTTCGCCTCTCGATCGTGGTGTCGATCGACGGGCTCCAGCCGGAGCACGACGAGCGCCGAAAGCCGGCCACCTACGAGCGCATCCTGAAGCACATCGAAGGTCACAAAATCACGGTTCATTGCACCGTGACGCGGCAACAAGTCAATCGCCCCGGATACCTCGAAGAGTTCCTCCGCATCTGGTCGGCGCGCCCTGAAGTGGAGAAGATTTGGATGAGCCTGTACACCCCGCAGATCGGCGAGGTGTCGGCGGAGCGTTTGAGCCCCGCGGACCGTGAGCAGGTCGTCGAGGATCTGATGGCGCTGCGGCTGCGATACCCGAAGCTCTTCGCGCCGAAGGGGCTGCTCGAGGTGTACGCCCGCCCGCCGAAGTCGCCGGACGAGTGCGTGTTCGCGAAAACCACCAAGTGCATCTCGGCCGATCTCGAGACGCGGATCACGCCCTGTCAGTACGGCGGCGCGCCCGATTGCAACCAGTGCGGCTGCATCGCGTCGGCCGGACTCGCGGCGATGGCGCGGCATCAGTTGTGGGGATTCATTCCGGTCGGATCGCTCTTCACGAGCTCTATGAAAATTGGCGAGCGCGTGAAGCGGCTGCGTCCGGCCGAGTCGCCGGCTGCGTGAATGCTATAATTCCCGGCTTGCTCACCACCGCCAGCCGCAAAGCGCGATCGGTACGGGAGTTCGTCCGCGGGCTCGTCCACACGGCGCACCCTCTGCTCGTGCAGATCATCCCGATTCGCCGCTGCAACATCGACTGCGGCTATTGCAACGAGTACGACAAGGTGTCGCCGCCGGTCGCAGCCGGCATGCTGAAGCGGCGGATCGACAAGCTCGCCGAGCTCGGCACCTCGGTCGTCGCGTTCAGCGGCGGCGAGCCGATGCTGCACCCCGATCTCGACGATCTCATCCGCCACATTCGCGCGCGCGGCATGATGGCAGGGCTCATCACCAACGGCTACTTCCTGGTGCCGAAGCGGATCAAGGAACTGAACGGCGCCGGCCTCGATTTCCTGCAAATCAGCATCGACAACGTCGAGCCCGACGACGTGTCGAAGAAGAGCCTGCGCCTGCTGGACAGGAAGCTGCAGGACCTCAAGACGTACGCGGCGTTCGACGTCAACATCAACTCGGTTCTCGGCGGCGGGATCAAAAATCCCGAGGACGCCCGCACGATCAACACGCGCGCGCGCGCGCTCGGGTTCTCGACGTCAATCGGCATCATCCACGACGGATCGGGACGGCTCAAGCCGCTCGGGCCGGTCGAGCGCAAGGTGTACGACGACGTGTCCGCGGCGATCAACGGCGCGGGGCAGGTGCTGAAAAATCTCTACTCGGGGATTCGCAGCTTTCAGGACCACCTGGCGGACGGCAAGCCGAACGACTGGCGATGCCGGGCGGGGGCGCGCTACTTGTACGTGTGCGAGGACGGCCTGGTCCACTACTGCTCGCAGCAGCGCGGCTATCCCGCCGTGCCGCTCGAGACCTACACGATCGACGACATCCGCCGCGAGTTCGCGACGCCCAAGCCGTGCGCGCCGTATTGCACCGTGGGCTGCGTCCATCGCGTGTCGACAATGGACTTCTGGAGATCGCCGCAGGACGCCCGTCTGAAGACTCGCGCGCCAAAGACTGCTTAGGCGCGCACAGCGCGCCTGCGAGGGAGTCGAGCGGGGCGAAGGGGCCCCGCGAGCGACCGAGCCGGGGTGTGGGGCAGAGCCCCACCTGATTACGACGCTTTCGCCAGCACTTTCTCTTCCTTCCGCGCCTTCTTCTCTACCTTCTTCGCTTTCTTTGCTTTCTTCTGTCCCGACTCGGTCTGCGCCCAGTCGCTCTCGAAGATCGCCTGCATGTCGCGGATGACGCTTTCGTCGGTGATGACGACGCCCACCTCGCGCCGCTTCTCGAGCTCGAGGCGCCGCAGGCTCTGGCTGCCGACGAACGCGCGCTTGCCGTCACGAATCATCGCGCGGATGTGCAGGCGCTTGCCCTGATACTTCTCACCCTTGATGTTCCATTTCGCTTCGACCTTGCCGATGATCTTCACGTCGACGCCCGCCTTGATCCGTTCGGTGATCAGCCGCAGCATCGCATCGTCGGTCACCTGCGGGTCGTAAATCAGCAGCTGCCTGCGCGCCGATTTGATGAATTTCGCCAGGCCCTCGCGCGCGTTCTCGGGGCTGACGAGGAACCGGTCGCTGCCGGGGACGTACGGCTGGCGCTCGAAATCGGCCTCGAAGAGCTTCATCGCTTCCTTGATTAGCTTGGGGTTGCTTGTGACGAGGCCGAAGCTGCGGCTCTTCTGGATGTCGAGGCTGGTGAAATTGAAGCCGTACACGTGCAAGACACGGCTGTCGACAATCATCATCTTGCCGTGATACCTGACCAGGTCGTCGGCCGTCCGGGAGACGGTGACGCCGGCCTCGAGCAACCGCATCTCGAGCTTGCGCAGACTCTTCGTTCCGCCGCGGTTCTGGTGCGCCGTCAGGGCGCGCACGTGGACGCCGCGCGCCACGGCTTCACCGAGCGCGCGCGCGATTTCGTAGCGGTCGAGCCGGAAGATCACGACGTCGATCGTCTTCTTCGCCTGCTTGATCGCGGTGACGACGGGCGTGATGCCGGCATCCGGCTGAACGATGAGCTTCATCAATCTGAGCGCCAGCAAGTTGCTCGCCAACTCGGCCGCGTCAAGCTCTGGCGCTCCGTCGGGTCATCACCAAGCGTCACGAAGAGTTCGCGTCAGCCTTTGCGGCTCACCGGCCTGCGAATCGCACGCGCACCCCGCCGTTCACGAGCCGCGGCGTGCCGATCGTCGACGGATTCGTCTGGACGAAGTACTCCTTGTCGAACACATTCTGCACGCCGAAGAAGACCTGCAGGTTGCGCCCGAGGGCGCGCGACGCCGTCAGATCGACCACGCCGTAACCGGGCAGCCCCGCGCCGAAGGAGGCGTCGTACCCCGCCTCGGTGAGCGTCGCGGGCGGAATGAAATTAATGTTGAGATCGTCGTTGTACTGCAAGCCGACGAATTGCACGCCGACGGCCACGCTCGCGTACTTCGAGCTCGAGTAGGCCGCCTGCAGCGACCCGCGGTGCCTCGGCACCTGCTGCACGAACTTCCCGACGAGCGCGGCGTTCGCCACGCCGCCGTCGGTCACTTTCGCGTCGTCGAACATATACGCGCCCGAGAATCTCCACGCGGTGCCGATGCGGTACTCGACATCGCTCTGGATGCCCCGGATGCGAGTCCGGCCGAGGTTCTGCTTCTGCGCTTGCGTCGCGGTCAGCGTGACATTGGAGATCGGATCCCTCACGCGATTGTCGAACCACGTGAGGCGCGCCGAGACGTTCCGCGCCGGCGCGACGTTGATGCCCAGTTCTCCGCCGACGAGGCGCTCGGGCCCGAGCTGATCGTTCGGACGCGTGGTGACCGCGCCAACCGAGAACTGTCGATAGAGCTCGGTGAGCGTCGGCGCCCGGAATCCCGAGTTCGCCGCGCCCCACACGCTGACGCGATCCGACACGTGATAGAGCGCGGCGGCACGCGGGCTGAGGACGGTGTCGCGCCGGTCGGGAATGGACGGACGATTGTTCGCCGTCGGCTGGCCGGTCGCCACCGTGGTCTCGAGGTTGTGGCCGTCGGTGTTGGCCCAGTGATCGACGCGCGCGCTGAGCGTGAGCACGAGCTTCGCCGCCGGCGTGATGATGTCCTGCACGAACGCGCCCGAGCTCTGTTGCGTCCCGCCGGACACGCGGTGCACCGACAGCGTCGCCTGCTGGGTGACGGGCGGGATGATGACGGTCGGAACCGAGGGGACGTACGCGTCCTCCTGACTGTCACCGTCGACCAACCGCCAGTCGAACCCCGTGCTGAGAACCTGTCGGCCGGCGATGATCTTGGTCCATTGCGCCATGCCGCCGAGCCCGTTGGTCGGCACGTTCTGGTCGGTTGCGAGGCGGACGATGTTCCGCAGCGTCGCCGCGTTGGTCACCGCGAGGAAGTTGAAGTGCGCCCGCTGAACGTCGGCGAATATGCGCGCCTGCAGATCGCTCTCATCGCCGAGCCGCGCGCGGACGCCGCCGTTCACCGTCGTCCACCGGGTGTCGTTGACTTCGCCGACCTTGCCGTTGACCCGGTTCTCGGTGAAGTACCCGGCGCGGAAAAACGCGTTCGCGCGATCGGTCGGGTTGTAGTCGACCTTCGCGGTCACGTTCTTGTATTCGACGTTGGCGTTGTTGTCGATCGGCCCGCGCTCTCGCGCCGCCACGATGGGAAATCCGTCAGTGTTCAGGAAACTGCCTTCGACGGCCGCCCCCACCTTGTTCCATTGATCGCTCGCGAAGAAGTCGACCTTCGGGCTGTTGCGGTTGCCGTACTGGGACTTGAGCTCGATCGTTCGCCGCGTGGGACGGCTCGTGATGATGTTGATGACGCCGCCCATCGCGTAGTTGCCGTACAGGCTCGACGTCGTGCCCTCGGTGATCTCGATGCGATCCACGCTGACGAGCGGAACGCGGCTCCAGTACACCCAGCCGCCGAAGGGATCGTTGAACGGAACGCCGTCGAGCAGTACGAGCGTGCGGCTCTGGCCGCTCGGGCCGATCCCGCGCAGCGACACACCCTGCGTCGTCGGCTGGGCGACGAGGCTGCTGGTGCGCCGGAACAGGCTGAACGTCGGAACCTGCCGAAGCACATCGTCGGCCATGAGTGCAGGCGACGCCGCGATCGTCTCGCTGGTCACGACGTTCACGCTCGCGGGCACATCGCCCAGCCGCTGCTCGCTGCGCGTCGGCGTGACGGTGACCGTTTCGAGCAGCGACGCCGGCTCGAGCACGATCTCGATCTCGCGGCCGCGATCGCCGGTGACGACGCGATGCGATTTCTCGGCGAAGCCGCCGGCGCGCACGATGACGATGACGTCGCCGTCCGCCGGCAGGTCGACCGTGAAGCGGCCGTCAGGCCCGGTGAGCGCCGAGCGCTCGGATCCCGATGCCGGCTTCACGATAACGGATGCGCCGGGCACGATGGCGCCGGTTGGATCCTTTACGACGCCGGAGACGGGAGCGGGCGCCGCGAGCGCCAGGGTCAGTAGCCACGCGATCACGATGAGCCTCCACGGGCCGGGCTAACGCCCGGCCGCTGCCGGTAATGCAAATGCGACGAGCGCGGCGTCCTCGCCGCTGCCGGTTGCGATGACGACGACCTGACGTCCGGCGCGCGAGCGGTACGTCATCGGCGTGCCGTTGACGCGCCGCGGCACCGGCGTCTGCCACAGCTCCGCGCCGGTGGCGGCATCCACGGCGTGGAATGCGACGTCGCCGCCGCCCGCAAAGACGAGCCCGCCCGCCGTCGCGAGCACGCCGGGCGCGCCGGCCGCGCCGAGCACGGCCGGCAGCTTCACGTCCTCGAGCGCCGGATGACGTCGAAGCGACGGCGTGTCGCCGAACGGCACCCGCCACTTGATCGCGGCGCGATTGAGATCCAAGGCGACGAGATGGCCGTACGGCGGCTTCAACAACGGCAGGCCGTTCATGAACTCCGCATTCGTATCGCCGACGCGCGTCATTTCGGCGTCGACTTCCGACGCGCGCGGGTTCGCGCTGGACCGATCCGGTGTTCCGACGCGTACGATCGCCGCCTGATTCGTGGTCTTGAAAAACAGCACGCCGCTCTTCGCGTCGAACGCGGCGCCTCCCCAGTTCGCGCCGCCAATCAGGCCCGGCCGCTGCACCGTGCCGCGCAGGCTCGGCGGCGTGAACAGCGGACCGATGCGGTACTTCTTCAGCTCTTCCTGCGCCGCCGTTTTCAGCTCCGGTGTGAAATCAATCACATCGTCCGGGGTGACGCCCTGTTCGGAAAACGCGGGCGGTTTGGTGGGAAATGGCTGCGTCGCCCACGCGTGCTCGCCCTCGACGTCGCTCGCGGGCACCGGCCGTTCCTCGATCGGCCACACGGGCTTGCCGGTGACGCGATCGAAGACGAACGCGAAGCCTTGCTTGGTGAGCTGGACCACGGCGTCGATGGTTCGGCCATCGACTTTGATCGTGACCAGGCTCGGCGGCGACGGGTTGTCGTAGTCCCACAATCCGTGATGAATCAACTGATAGTGCCACTTGCGCGCGCCGGTGTTCGCGTCGAGGCAGACGATCGACTCGGCGAACAGATTCGCGCCGGGGCGCCGGCCGCCGAAGAAATCGTTGCTCGGCGTGCCGAGCGGCACGTAGACGAGCCCGCGTTCGGCGTCGAGGCTCATCGGCGGCCACGCGTTGGTGTGACCGGTGATGCTCCACGAATCGTTCTGCCACGTGTCGTTGCCGAGCTCGCCGGGCTGAGGGATTGTGTGAAATGACCAGACCTGTTTGCCGGTATGCGCATTGAACGCGCGGATGTCGCCGGGCGGATCGTTGCGATAGACGAGGCGATCGCCGACGCCATTGCCGAGGATGACGAGGTCCTTGTACACGATCGGCGGCGACGTGTTCGTGTAGTGCAGCTTGTTGATCGACCACACCAGGCCTTCGCTCAGATCGACGGCGCCATGCGCGCCGAACGATTCGACCGGCCGGCCGGTTGCGGCATCGAGGCAGATCAATCGGTAGCGGCTGTTGAGAAAGATGCGGAGCTTGTTGCCGGCGGCCCTGTCAGTACGGTCGCGCCACGCCGCGATGCCGCGATGCACGTAGCCGGTGCCGTTCGGCGGCTGGCCGTCCTCGTACGTTTTCGGATCGTAGGACCAGAGCTCCGCGCCGGTGTCGGCATTCAGCGCGATGACGCGGTTGTAGGGCGTGCTGAAATACAGCACGTTGTCGATCATCAGCGGCGTGACCTGAAAGTTGCCGGGGCGCGTGCCGAACTCGGCGAGCGCTTTCTCGCCGGTCTTCCATTCCCAGGCGACCGCGAGCCGGCCGACCGTAGACGCGTTGATGTCGGCGAGTTGCGAGTACTTCGTACTGCCCTGATCGCCGCCGTAGAACGGCCACTCGACCATGGGGGCGTCGGCCGGGATCGCGAGCGTGGCAACGCCGAGTGCTGCTCCCACGAGCAACGCGGCGACGGGTCTCGACCGTTTCGACACTCTCGACCTGCTCAACATGGTGCGCGAGTCAGAGGATTATAATGCGCGCCATGCGATTCAAAGTTCTTCTCTTCGCTTCAGTTATCGCCGCGGCCACCAGTCTGGCGGCGCAAAGTCCGACGATTCGGATTCGTGCCGCAACCATCCTCGACGGCACCGGCAAGGTGGTGCGGAACGCGACCGTGGTGGTCCAAGGATCCAAAATCACGTCGATCGACACGGGCAATGCCGGGCCCGCGAGTTACAACCTGGGACAACTCACCGTCATGCCTGGGATGATCGACGTGCACGCGCACATCGGCTGGCACTTCGACAAGGACGGACGCTATGCGGCGCGTCCGGGATCGCCGGCGAGTGAAATTCTCTATGGTGCCGAGAACGCGTACACGACGTTGTCGGCCGGCTTCACGACCATTCAAAGCCCGGGCGCGGCGAGCGACGTCGACCTGCGCGAGGCGATCGCGCGCGGCGTGCTGCCTGGTCCGCGCATCCTGACGTCGATCCGGCAAATCAACGAGCGCAGCGGCACGCCAGGCGAGATTCGCGAGAAGGTCCGCCAACTGAAGGCCGACGGCGCCGATGTCGTGAAGATCTTCGCGTCGGCCAGCATCCGCGACGGCGGCAAGCAGACGATGACCGACGAGCAGCTGCAGGCGGTATGCGGCGAAGCCAACGCGCTCGATCTGCGAACGATGGTCCACGCGCACAGCCCCGAGTCGATCAAGGCGTCGGTGAACGCCGGCTGCCAGCAGATCGAGCACGGCGTCTTCGCGAATGAAGAGGTGTTGAAGCTGATGGCGGACAAGGGCGTCTACTTCGATCCGAACATCGGCGTCGTGCTGCAGAACTACCTGACGAACAAAGCGAAGTTCCTGAACATCGGCAACTACACCGAGGAAGGCTTCGCCTATATGGAAAAGGGGCTCGGGCTGAACAAGGAGATGATCAAGAAGGCGGTCGCGACGCCGAATCTCAAGCTCGTGCTCGGCACCGACGCCGTCGCCGGCGCTCATGGCCATAACGCCGACGAGATCGTCGAGCGCGTGCGCCAGGGCAATCAGAAGCCGATGGACGCGATCGTCTCCGCAACCTCACTTGCGGCGAAATCGCTGCGGCTCGACAAGACGATCGGCACGCTCGCCCCGGGATTCGAAGCGGACCTCATCGCGGTCGACGGCGATCCGCTGAGCGACATCACGGCGGTGACGCGTGTCGTGTTCGTGATGAAAGGCGGGAAAATCTACAAGCACGTCGCGTCAGGCACGCGCGGGACAAACTAAAGTGGGGCTCCGCCCCACACCCCGGCTCGGTCGCTCGCGGGGACCCCTTCGCCCCGCTCCGCTCCCTCGCAGGCGCGCCGTGCGCGCCTAAGGTCGAATGGAACGCGAGGTTTTAGCCGAGCGTGGTTGAATGCGTCATCCTCATCGGTCTGCCCGGCGCCGGTAAGACGCTCTTCTACCGGCGCCACTTCGCCGCCACCCACACCCACATCAGCAAGGATCTCTGGCCGAACGCGAGCGGCCGCGACGCGCGGCAGCGGCGCCTCCTCGACGAAGCGCTGGCCGCCGGCCGATCGGTCGTCGTCGACAACACGAATCCGACGGCCGCCGAGCGTGCCGCGGTCATGGCGGTGGCGCGTGCGCGCGGAGCGCAGGTCGTCGGTTATTTCGTCGATGTGACGACGCGAGTCGCCGTCGCGCGAAACGCGGAGCGATCGGGGCGCGGCAAGGTCCCGAACGTGGCGATTTTCACCGTCGCCAAACGGCTCGAACGACCGACTCTCGCCGAGGGATTCGATCAGTTGTTCCGCGTCGAGATTGCGGAGGATCGCGGCTTTCGCGTTATGGAAATCGAGAAAATCTGACTTCAGACTTCAGGCTTTGAAGCGAGCGCGGCGGGCGATGAGCTCGGTGACGCCCACTTCCAGCGCGTGCACCAGCGCGATCTCCTGCTTCTCCGGCGCGATCCCCTCGAGATACTTCACCACCGCCGCGCGATCGATGCTGACGTCGTGAATGTGCACCTTCGTCGGCGTGACTTCCACTCCGTGGACGTCGGGCGCGGGTGACGCGCCGGTAGACTCGGTAGCCGTCAGCTCGCTTTCAACGGGCGCGTGCGCGCTCAAGGATTCCACGGGACACCTCCGGAGACCGTCAGCCCGCAAGCCCAGTGCCCGTGCCGATCCGTGCAACGAGCGTCATCTTTGGCGTGAGCATGTCGCGAAACGGCTCAGGTGATCACGAAGTCCGTATCTCGGCCTATCCCAGCCATTCTCGTCGTCGAGGCTCTGGAGCGTTGCGGCTTCATGCAGCATCCAGCGCCTGACGAACCGAGCTCTGCGCGAACATCGCCCCGAAAATCCAGCGTCGATCGCCAGCACAGCGCTGGCGGCGCTTCGCATGCACCTGACGCGCTCGCTCAGGGCCCAGCTTCCCTGAGATGAGTTAACGGCTCAAATCGCAGTCAGGGCTCGTCGGAGGTTGTTTCATGTCGCGTCAAGGTCGCAAGTCGATCCTGATGATCGTCCGCGTCGCGCTCGCCGCCGCGACGGTCGCGTTCTACAGCACTGATGTTCCCACTCAATCCACTGCGTCATATGCCATCGCCGATCTCGGAACGATCGGCGGGACCTCGACGACGGCCATCGATATCGCCGAGTTCGGGCAGGCGATGGTGGGACACTCACAGACGTCAACCGGGAACTCTCACGCGTTCATGCAGGGACGAACCGGATTGAAGGATCTCGGCACACTCGGCGGCGCGGAGAGCGCGGCATTCGGCATCGGCGGCGGCTCGATCGTCGGCCAGGCCCAGACCGCGACAGGGCAGCCTCATGCGTTCTCGTACGACCTGTTCGCCGGGGGCCGCATGATCGACCTCGGAACATTGGGCGGCACGTGGAGCGCGGCGTACGGCGCCGAGTACCAGCGAGTCGTCGGCGCCTCGAAGACAACCGGCGATGCGCGCCTGCAGGCGTTCCAGTACACGAACGGCGCGATGTCGCGGCTGGCGATCGACTGGGGCGGCGACAGCGTCGCACGCGCGGTGGTCGGCGGCGTCATCGTCGGCTACGCCTGTACCGCCGGCAACGCCTCGTGCAGCGCCTTCTCACTGCGAGACGGCGTCGCGACGAAGCTCGGATCGCTCGGCGGCAAGAGCGTCGCGAACGCCTTGAACTTCAACGAGCAGATCGTGGGCACGTCATTTCTCGCCGACCAGACGACCACGCACGCGTTTCTCTACGCCACCGGATCGCTCACCGATCTCGGAACGCTCGGCGGCAAGAACAGCGAAGGCCTCGACATCAACATGCGCCGCGAGATCGTCGGCACGTCCGATACCGCGAGCAGCGCGCGGCACGCGTTCATCTGGCGGAACGGCGTCATGACCGATCTGAACACGCTGGTGCCTGCCAGCTCGGGGTGGATTCTGGAGTCGGCTTCCGGGATCTCTGACGGCGGGCAGATTACCGGAACGGGCACGCTCAACGGCGTGAGGCGCGGATTCCTCCTGACCGCACCGGTTGACATCGGTCTGTTTTCCTTTGGCGTGCGGAGTCAGCTCGACAGCAACCTGCCGCGAGGCGTGGAGGTCGGCCGGAAAATCACGTTCGTCATTTCGGCTCAGGCGCTGCTCGAGGATGGCGTGACCGTCTACGGCGCGCGCCTCACCGACACGGTGACCGGACCGGCCGAGTACGTCGATGCGGAAAGCTACGGAAACGACGTCTGCCAGATCACGCCCAGGACGGTGACGTGTGATCTCGAGCCAGTCGATTCGACCGGAATGGGCAACGAAATCGAGGTCACCGTGCGGACGACCGGTCCGGGCGTCATCTCTCACCAGGCGGTTCTTTCCGGGCAGGTTCCCGATCCGAACAGCAGCAACAACAGCGTGTCCGAAGAGAACCGGGCCGTCGCGCTGTCGGCGCTGACGCTCACGCCGTCCACGCTCGCCGGGGGCAAAGCCTCGTCTGCTCGCGTGACGCTCACAGACATCGCGCCCTACTCCAACGACGCGACCGTGCGCCTCGCCAGCAGCCGTCCCGACATCGCGCCCGTGCCGTCCACCATCGTCGTGCCGCACTATTCTGGTTCGACGTCGCGCACGTTCAACATCATTCCGAAGGTCGTGTCGCAGCCGACGCCGGTCGAAATCTCTGCGACGTACGGTCAGGTGACCGTCACGCAGACGTTGACGGTCGTCCCGCCCCAACTGCTGCAGCTCTCGCTGAGGCCGACGACGATCATCGGCGGCTGCGGAACCTCGGCGGGCAAGATCACGCTCAGCGGGTCGGCGCCGGCGGGCGGCGCGGTCGTGGCGCTGTCGAACGCGAACACCAAGGCGACGGTGCCGGCGAGCGTCACCGTGCCGGCCGGGGCGAGCACCGCCAAGTTCACTGTGACAACGGCCGCGGCCACGACGCCGTCGGCGGGCTCGGCGATTGCGAGCTATAGCGGCGTGTCGAAAACGCTGGCCGTCACGGTGCGGCCGATTCGCGCGAAGACCCTCGCGCTTACGCCCAACCCGGCACCCGGCGGGACGACCGTCAACGCCTCGGTGACGCTCGAATGCGCGGCGCCGGCAGGCGGCACCGTCGTGTCGCTGTCGAGCAGCAACGCGGCGATCGCGGCCACCGCGACGAGCGTGACGATTCCCGCCGGCGCGACGACCGCCTCGTTCAGCGTCAGCACGAAGCGTCCGGCCGCGGCGACGAGCGTGTCGATTCACGCGACGGTGTACGGCGTGCGGAAGAGCGCGACGCTGACGGTGAATCCGTAGCGCTGAAGCGAGCGCAACCACGAAGAACACGGCACGAAAAGGCCTCTTCGTGGTTGCGTTCGTGATCGGACGCTATCGTTTCAGATACACATCCACGGTCCTCTCGGATACACGTTCAGGTCCGCGAACACCGATCGGCCGTGCCGACCCAACCGAAGCACGCTGACAATCCGGGTTCCCCGACAAACGCTGCCGCTCGGCGCCCTCCCGGCGTTCGGTTTGCACAAGCGGAATCGGCTCAGGGCCCCCTGATGCTCGGAGGGGATCGGCGATCTCATCCGCATCCGTAGGGAGGTTGTGTCTATGGTCTCGGACAGGCGTCGCTACACGATTGCGACAAGCATCCGGGTCGCGTTTCTCGGCGTCGCGATCGCACTTTCCAGCACCGACGTTCCCACACAACCCGCGCCGTATCGTATTGCCGACCTCGGAACGCTCGGCGGGACGTCGGCAGCCGGCTACGGCATCGAGGAGCTCGGTCAGGCGATGGTCGGCCAGGCGCAGACATCGACCGGCACGTACCACGCCTTCGTACGAGGACGCGCCGGCCTCAGGGATCTCGGCGCGCTCGGCGGATCACGGAGCATGGCATTTGCGATCGGCGGTGGATTCGTTGTCGGCCAGGCCCAGACGGCATCGGGACAGGAGCACGCGTTTTCAACGGAGTACTACCGGGCCGGCCCGCTTGTCGATCTCGGCACGCTGGGCGGCACCTGGAGCGCTGCGTACGGCGTGGAGTACGGCACGATCGTCGGCGCGTCGAAGACGACCGGCGACGCGGGGCTGCGCGCGTTCGTTCACACCAACGGCGCGATGTCGGCGCTCGCGCTGGACTGGGGCGGCGACAGCGTGGCGAGAGCCGTGGCCGGAAGCTTGATCGTCGGGCAAGCCTGCACGGCCGGCAACGCCGCGTGCAGCGCGTTTTCATTCCGAGACGGCGTCGTGACGAAGCTCGGTTCGCTTGGCGGCAACAGCGTGGCGAACGCGGTGAGCTACAGCGAGCACATCGCCGGAACCTCGACGCTCGCCGACCAGAAGACGACGCACGCCTTTCGATACGCGAACAGCACGCTGACCGACCTCGGCACGCTTGGCGGAGCAAGCAGCGAAGGGCTCGACGTCAACGGCCGGGGCGATGTCGTCGGCACGTCAGATACGGCCGGCGGCGGACGGCACGCCTTTCTTTGGCGAAACGGCGTGCTGACTGATTTGAACACGCTGCTGCCGGCCGGGTCGGGATGGCTTCTGCAATCGGCGTCCGCGATCTCTGACGGCGGCCAGATTGTCGGCACCGGCACACTCAATGGCGTGACGCGCGGCTATTTGCTGACTCCGCCATTCCCGGTTTCGCTTTATCCGTTTGGCGTCCGCAGCAACCAGGACAGCAACCTGCCGCGCGGCGCCGAAGTCGGCAGGAAAATCAGTTTCGTGTTCTCGGCTGTCGTCGCAGTCGAGGAGGGCGTCACGTTGTACGGCACGCGCGTGACCGACACGTTGACCGGCCCGGCCGAGTACGTGTCGGCCATGAGCGACGACGCGACATGTCAGGTGACGCCAAAGGTCGTGACGTGCGATATCGCCTCAATCGATTCGGCAGGACTCGGCGCCGAAATCTACACGCAGATTCGAACGACCGGTCCCGGCTCGATCTCTCATACAGCGGCCGCGTTCAGCGATCCCGAACATTCCAGCCAGCCCGATGCCACGGTGTCCGAAGAAAACCGGGCCGTCGCGCTGTCGGCGCTGACGCTCACGCCGTCCACGCTCGCCGGCGGCAAGGCCTCGTCGGCCAAGGTGACGCTCACGGACATCGCGCCCTACTCCAACGACGCGACCGTCCGCCTCGCCAGCAGCCGCCCGGATATCGCGCCCGTGCCGTCGACCATCGTCGTGCCGTACTTCTCCGGTTCGCCGTCGCGCACGTTCAACATCATTCCGAAGGTCGTGGCGGAGCCGACGCCGGTCGAAATCTCTGCGACGTACGGCCAGGTGACGGTCACGAAGACATTGACGGTTGTGCCGCCGCAACTGTCGCTTCTCTCGCTGACGCCGACGACCATCATCGGCGGCTGCGGGACCTCGGCGGGCAAGATCACGCTCAGCGGTTCGGCGCCGGCCGGCGGCGCCGTCGTCACGCTGTCGAACACGAACGCAAAGGCGACGGCGCCGGCGAGCGTCACCGTGCCCGCCGGGGCGAGCACCGCCACGTTCACGGTGACAACGGCGACGGTCACGACGCCGTCGTCGGGCTCGGCGACCGCGAGCTACGGCGGCGTCTCGAAGACGCTTGCCGTGACGGTGCGGCCGATCCGCGTGAAGACCCTCGCGCTTTCACCCAACCCGGCCACCGGCGGGACGACCGTCAACGCATCGGTGACGCTCGAGTGTGCGGCGCCAG
The DNA here is from genome assembly GCA_036004865.1 of Vicinamibacterales bacterium. Classification (GTDB taxonomy): domain Bacteria; phylum Acidobacteriota; class Vicinamibacteria; order Vicinamibacterales; family CAVVIG01; genus QHWF01. The sequence goes on along the minus strand of DASYQZ010000046.1, from coordinate 556 downwards.
CGGGAGGTACCGTTGTCTCGCTCTCGAGCAGCAACGCGGCCATCGCGACGCCGACCGCGACGAGCGTGACGATTCCCGCCGGTGCGACGACCGGCTCGTTCAGCGTCGGCACGACACACCCGGCGGCGGCGACGAGCGTGTCGATCTACGCGACCGTGTACGGCGTGCGCAAGAGCGCAGCGCTGACGGTGAATCGGTAGAGCGGCCTACGGCCGCAACTGTGCGATGAGGCGCCGCATGTCGTCGGGCAGCGGCGCTTCGAAGCGCAGCTCGCGGCGGTCGTTTGGATGCGTGAACGTGAGGCGGAAGGCGTGCAGCGCCTGACGCGGGAATGAGATAGGACGCAGCGTGTCGGGGCCGTATGTGTAGCGCTGCTCACCCACGAGCGTGTGCCCGCGCAACCGCGCCTGCAGACGGATCTGATTCCGCCGTCCGGTGACGAGCGTCACTTCGATAAGCGACGCCCGTGCGAGCCGCTCGAGCACCCGGTAGTGACAGATCGCGTCCTTGCCGCGCGGATCGTGCGGGTGCGTTTCTTTCTGAATCAGCGCCTTCG
>DASYQZ010000045.1:0-4272 GCA_036004865.1 Vicinamibacterales bacterium | reverse complement strand
ACTCGCGCTCGAGATCGAGCGGGGTCAGCACCTGCCGGTGCAGGATGATGTCGCGGATGTTTGGCGCGTACTCGGCGATTGTGTCGATGACGGTGTCGCCGAACGCCTCACGCTGGTCATCCCAGGTGCCGGACGCGAGCTTGTACGGCGCGTACTGCACGAAGCACGACAGGATGTGCTTGCCCGGCGGCGCGACGGACGGATCGGTGAGTGTCGGGATGACCATGTCGATGTACGGCCGCCGCGAGTATTGGCCGTACTTCGCCTGGTCGTACGCGCGCTCCATGTAGTCGACGCCCGGCGAGATGGACAGCGCTCCGCGCAGATGCGGCCCTTCGCCCGGCAGACATGTGAAGTTCGGCAGCGCGTCGAGCGCGAGGTTCACCTTGCCCGACGATCCGCGGAACTTGTAGCGCCGGACTTCTTCTAGAAAATCGGGTGGCAAGTCTCCCGCATCCAGAAATTTCAGGAACGTGAGATTGGGATCGACACTCGACACCACGAGAGTCGCGTCGAGCTCGTCGCCGTTGGCGAGGACGACCCCGTTGGCCTGATCGCCGTGCACGCGGATGTGCGCGACCGGCGCCTCGGTACGGATCTCCACACCGGCTTCTTGCGCCGCGCTCGCGATCGCATTCGAGATCGCGCCGGTGCCGCCCCGCGCGAATCCCCACGAGCGGAACGCGCCGTCGATCTCGCCCATGTAGTGGTGGAGCAGCACGTACGCGGTGCCCGGCGAGCGGACGCCGAGAAACGTCCCGATAATCCCCGACGCCGACATCGTCGCCTTGAGCACGTCGGTCTCGAACCACTGATCGAGGAAATCGACCGCGCTCATCGTCATCAACTGGACCTGGTTGTAGCGGTCGACGTCGGCGAGGCCGCGGAAGCGCCGGCCGAGGAACAGCAGCTTCATCAGCTCGCGCGGATCCAGCGACATCGGATCGGGCGGCGTCATGTTCAGGATCGGCTTGACGAACCGCGCCATGTCGACCATCGCCTTGCCGTACTCGTCGTAGGCCTCGGCGTCGAGCTTCGAATGCCGCGCGATCTCGCGCCGTGTCTTCGCGTGATCGTTCACCCGCCACAGATAGTCGCCGCTCGGCATCGGCGTGAAGGTGCCGTCGAGCGGCAGGATCTCGAGACCATGACGCGGCAGATCGAGATCGCGGATGATCTCCGGCCGCAGCAGCGAGACGACGTACGAGCAGACCGAGAACCTGAAGCCTGGAAACACTTCTTCCGTGACGGCGGCGCCGCCGACCACGTGGCGCCGCTCCAGGACGAGAACCTTTCGCCCGGCCCGCGCGAGATACGCAGCGGCCGTCAGCCCGTTATGGCCGCCACCGATGACGATGGCGTCGTATTTCATTGCGGATTGAGGATTGCGGATTGCGGATTTATTGACGATTGTGGATTTATTGACGATTGTGGATTACAAGCCGCAGCTGCGGGTCTCGTTACTCAGCAGGCGAACGAGCAGCAGAAGGTGCGCGGCGATGCGCGAGGGTTTCACGGCGCGGACTATCTCACATCGCCCCAAGCCGTGTCCAGGCGAGGACCGTTCAGAATCCCAATACAAGCCCGACTCTGATCGCGCGCGAGCTGAGAATGCCGGTTGATGGATTTACGACGGTTCGATCGGTGCGGCCGAGCGGAGCCATCAGTTCGCCGACGACGCGCATGTCCCATTTGCGCTGAACGAACCTCTTCTCGATTCGCATCTTCGCGGTCCAGTCGACGTTGAACTGCGACATGTCGACGATGGAGGTGTTCGCAATGTCGACAGACGACTGATTCGCGCCAAGCAGGTCTGAGACGTAGAGAGGCAGACGATAGCCGCGACGACCGATCACGTGTGCACTCGCGACGACGCCTTTGCCGAGCCCATAGGCGCCGCCGCTGCGAAATTCCCACAACCGATCTCGAGTGCCGAACGCCGTCGGATCGTGGGTCGTATCGAGAACATCATGCGCGCTTTGCGGGATGGCCGCAAAGTCGATGCGCAACGTCGGACGGGAATCTCGCTCTGCCTTCGAATTGGGCTCCGGTGTGACGGAATCGATCGCGAACGTCGCCTCATGCATCAAGCGGCTGGGCGAGGCCGGCTGCTGGATTTCAAGGTCGAGGCGGGATTCCGATGCGCCCACTTCAATGACGCGGGTGAGGAGCGTCCTTTCCGATTTCGATACCGTGATCGTGCACGTACCGATAACAGCCACGTCGAAGGCGAACGAGCCGTCTCCGGCTGTGTTTGCCTCCGCCGTGTTGGATCCGCAAGTCAGCCTGACGTTCGCTTCGGCCACACCGACCGTCGCGTCGGTCACGAAACCGTCGATCCGCCGCAGCGTCTGAGCCGAACCGTGCATGTGCGCCAATGCGAGCACGACCAGGATGACGGCAGGCGAGCGCATGTGCCCAATCAGACGATACGGCGCCTGCAATGGCCGCCGCAATATCGACAGATTGCCGACTACAATTGGCGGCCGATGCCTGCTGGGTTTCCGCTGACGCGCCATTCCGTCGTCTCGTCGCTCGGAAGCGGAGAATCCGGCGTACGCCGTGCCGCGTTCGACGCCCTGGCGACCGCGTACTGGAAGCCGGTGTTCAAGTACGTGCGGCTCAAGTGGAGCGCCACGCCCGACGAAGCGGCGGATCTGACGCAGGCGTTCTTTCTGCGGGCGTACGAAAAGAAGTATTTCGCGAGCTTCGATCCGGCGCGTGCGCGGTTCCGCACGTACCTGCGGACCTGTCTGGATCGGTTCGTCGCGAACGTGCGGCAGGAGAGCCGCCGGCTGAAGCGAGGCGGCGGCATCGAATTCGTCCCGTTCGATTTCGCGGCGGCTGAGCACGAGCTCCAGCGACAGCACAGCGGCGATGCGGCTCAGGAGCTCGACGCGTTCTTCCATCGCGAGTGGCTGCGAAGTCTCTTCACGCTCGCGGCGGACCGGCTTCGCGCGCAGTGCGCCGACAACGGCCGGGCGCTCCGATTCACGATCTTCGAACGCTACGATCTGGCGGCCGACGAGTCCCTCCAGCCCACGTATGCCGCGCTGGCGAGAGAGATGAACCTGAGCGTCACGGACGTCACCAACGAGCTCGCGGCCGCGCGCCGCGATTTTCGGCGCCTCGTGATCGCCGTCCTCCGCGAGCAGTGCGCGACCGACGAAGAGTTCGAGGCCGAAGCGCGCGCGCTCGGACCGTCACATGATCTCTGAGTCCGCGCTCGACCGCCTGCAGGCGCTGTTCACGGCGCCCGATCTGTCGGCGACGCGCTACACGCTCGTCTCGGTCCTCGGCCGCGGCGGCATGGCGGTCGTGTATCTGGCGCGCGACACGACGCTCGATCGCGACGTGGCGCTCAAGGTGCTCGACTGGACGGTCGACGAATCAGCGGCCTCGCGACTCGCGCAGGAGGCGCGGATCCTCGCGCGCCTCGAGCATCCCGGGATCGTGCCGGTCCACGATTTCGGCCAGCTCGCGGATGGGCGGCTCTTCTACGCGATGAAACGGGTCCGCGGCGAGCGGCTCGATCGGTGGGCGGCCGGCCGCGACGTGCACGAGCGCCTCAACGCGTTTCGTCGCGTGTGTGACGCGGTCGCCTTCGCGCACGCGCACGGCGTCATCCACCGCGACCTCAAGCCCGAGAACGTGATGGTCGGCGAGTTCGGCGAGGTGCTGGTCCTCGACTGGGGCATCGCCCGCGTGGACGGTCAATCGGAACGGCGCGGCACGCTCGTCGGGACCCCCGACTACATGGCCCCGGAGCAGTTGCGCGCCGACGGCGTTGTCGACGAACGCGCGGATGTGTTCTCGCTCGGTGTCCTGCTCGCGGGGCTTGGCGACGATCGCAAGGCGCTCCGTGCGATTGCGGCCAAGGCGGCAGCGGCCGACCCTGCTGCCCGATATGGCAACGTCAGCGCGCTCGGCGCCGACGTCTCCCGTTTCATGGCAGGCCTCGCCGTCGACGCGTTGCCGGAAAGCCTGAGCGACCGGGTCGTGCGGTTCGCGACGCGCCACCGCGTCGCGATCGCGCTCGTGCTCACGTACCTGGCCGTGCGGCTGCTGCTGCTGTCGGCGTTCCGCGTCTAATCTGTAACGCGGGCCATTGAGGCCCGCGGCGCGGCCATTGAGGCCCGCGGCGCGGCCATTGAGTCCCGCGGCGCGGCCATTGAGTCCCGCGGCGCGGCCATTGAGTCCCGCGGCGCGGCCCTTGAGTCCCGCGGCGCGGCCATTGAGTCCCGCGGCGCGGCAATTGAGGCCCGCGGCGCG
>DASYQZ010000044.1:0-3570 GCA_036004865.1 Vicinamibacterales bacterium | reverse complement strand
CATCAACATCCACAGCCACGCGTCGCCGGCGGCGCTGCCGCGCGCCGAGAACATGCTCACGCAGGGCGTCACGACGGAGATTCTGAATCCGGATGGCGGCGGCTCGACGGATCTCGGGGAGCAGCTCGCGCGCGCGAGCGCGTCCGGACTCGCCGTCAACATCGGCGGCTACATCGGCTTCAACGCCGCGTGGTCCGAAGTGATCGGTCCGGCGGATCGGCGCGCCGCTCCCGAGGACGTCGAGGCGATGCGCGCGATCATCGTCAAGGGACTCGAGAATGGCGCCTGGGGCGTGTCGGCAGGCCTCGATTACAAGCCGGCGTACTACGCGCAAGTGGAAGAAGTGGTCCGCGTCATCGAGCCGGCCGCGAAGTGGCGCACGAACTTTCCGAATCACGATCGGCTGACGCCGGAGTCGAACTTCAGCTCGCGCGCCGGCGTGGATGAAACGATCGCGATCGGCGAAAAGGCGGGCCTCGTGCCCGTCGTGACGCACATGAAGGCGCAAGGGCGCGAGCAGGGCAAGGCCGGCGATCTGCTCGGCGCGATGCAGCGGGCGACGCGCCGCGGCGCTTACACGGCGGCGGACGCATATCCGTATCTCGCCGGCCAGACCGGGCTCGGTGCGCTGCTCGTTCCGGCATGGGCGCAGGACGGCGGCCGCCAGGCGATGCTCGAGCGGTTCAAGGATCCGCAATCGCGCGCGCGAATCGCCATGGAGATCGACCAAGCGATGAACGCGCGGTTCAACGGTGCCGACGGCGTGTTCCTGCCGGCGACGAAGCAGCAGCTCGTGGACGTCATGCGCGAGATGAACGCGTCGGCTGGCGAAGCAGTCATCCGGATTCTCGAGCAAGGGAATACGACCGCGATCCTGCGCTTCGGCTCGGAAGCGGACCTCGTGAAACTCCTGAAGCATCCGACGACATCGATCGCGTGTGACTGCGGCGCCTCGACCGAAACGCGCCAGCACCCGCGCGCCTTCGGCACCTTCCCTCGCGTGCTCGGCCGCTACGTGCGCGAGCAGAAAGTGCTGACGTGGGAGGAGGCAGTCCGCAAGATGACGGCGCTGCCGGCGAACACGATCGGCATGGTGGATCGCGGCTTCCTCGCGCCCGGCATGGCCGCCGACGTCGCGGTGTTCGATCCAAACACGGTGATCGATCACGCGACGTACGAAGATGCCGGTCAGCTCTCCGAAGGGATTCGCCACGTGCTCGTCAACGGCCGCGTCGCGCTCAGCGACGGCAAGGTGACTGGTGAGCAGGCAGGACGCGTCCTCGGCCGCACGCGGCACATGCCGAGCCGGCCGATGACGACAACGGCGCGCGAGCTGTCGATCCTCGGCACGGGCCGACTGAATACGGCCGCCGGCGATCTGCGCCTGTCGCTCGCGCTCACGCAGAAATCGCGTGCGCCTCGCGCCACGGGTGATTTTCGCGTCGACGATCCGGCGACGAACACGACGACATGGAGTTCGACCGAGGTCGGGACCCTGCAGACCGCGGACAAGTGGGCGAGCTTCACCGCGCGCGTGCGCGGGCCCAACGGCGGGCCGGAGCGCTCGGCGCTCGTCATCGTGGAGCAGGAGGATCCGTTCGTCGAAGGCAAAGCGGCGACCGTGACCATCTCAATCGACGGTGCGGATGCGATGAGCGGTCGGCTCTCGCCGTCCGCCGTCGACATCAGGACTGCGGCCCAGGCCGCACCCGCGCGTCGTCGCGAATAACGGCGCCGCCCTTCATCACGAAAACGATTCTCTCCAGGTCGCCGGCGCTCGCAAGCGGATCGCCATCGACCGCGATCAGGTCGCCGGCCTTCCCCGCCTCGATGGCGCCCGACACGTCGGGCAGGTTCAGCAGCTCGGCGGCGTTCACCGTCGCGATGCGAAGGACGTCCGCGGCCGCCATGCCGAACGTCGTCTGCATCGATTCGAGGACGAGACGCGTCAACTGCCCGCGCGTCTTCCCCGCCTGGCCGAACCAATTATCCGACCCGAACGCGATCTTCACGCCGGCCTTGCGCGCGCGATCCACTTTCGTCCGCTCGCCGGCGACGTAGCCATTCGCCAGGGCGTCGACGTTCGGCAGGCTCTGCATCGATCGCGGGATCGGCAGGAGATCGCGCGGCCACACGGTCGGCACGAGCACGATCCCCTTGGTCTTCATCGCCTGAAACTGTTCGTCGGTCGCCTCGTCTGCGTGCTCGATCGAGTCGACGCCGGCCGCGATCGCCGACTGGATCCCGAGCTTACTCATCGCGTGAACGGCGACTCTCATGTTGACGCGATGCGCCTCGTCAGCGATGGCCTTCATCGTCTCTTCGTCGATGACGCGCGTCTCGAAGTCGGCGACGACCTTGATCACGTCCGCGCCGACTCGAAGATTTTCCAGGACGCCTCGCCGCCCTTCCGCCGGATTGCTCGCGGTGAGGAACTCGAGATCGACGAGCGTCTGCATGACGCTCGGTTGTACCGGCAGCTCCTGACCGCCGTACGGCGCAATCTTGCGCGCGGCTGCGACGACACGCGGACCGGGCAGCCAGCCGTTTCGAATGGCGTCGCGCAGCGACACGTCGCCGTCGATGCCCGAATGGCCGACGTTTCGCACCGTCGTGAATCCGCCTTCGACCATTTCGCGCGCCATCGCGACGCCGAGGAGCGCGCGCTTGGTCGGCGAGTCTCTCGTCAGCGTGAGAATCAGGTTGTCCGCTGCCGCGCCGCCAGGGTCCATGGCGGCGAGCAGATGCGTGTGGACGTCGATGAGGCCGGGAAGCGCCGTGGCGCGGCCGAGATCGATGACGGCGATGTCCTTCGGCGCCGCGCCGCGAACGTCATCGAACGCGCCGACCTGGCGAATGCGACCGCCGTCGATCCAGATGCCCTGATTCGTGCGATACGCACCCGCGCGGACATCGACCAGCCGCGCAGCCTTGACCAGCGTGGGCCGCGCCGTTCCCGTCTGCGGCTGCTGCGCGCGTGCCGCGACCGTCAGCGTGAGGAGCGCGACCGATACAACTGTGCGAGTCCCCATAACCCATAAGTTTAATCGCGCTTCAGCGCCACCACCGGTTCGAGGCGCGCGGCAATGAGTGCGGGCGTCACGCACGCCACGAGCGCGGCGAACAGAACATCGCGGTATTCGCACCGATGCCGAGCGCCAGGATCGCGATGGCGACGGCGGAGTTGCCGGGACTCCGTTTGAGCAGTCGGATCGCGTATCGCGCGTCCTGCCAGAGCGATTCCATGCGGACGTGCGCGCAAGGACGGTGCCCATGCGGAGGCGCCGCCGAATGGCCGATCGCGCGAGTCGTCCTGGTCGGCCGTGGACACCGGCGTCCCGGAAGCGGGACGTGCGGCCTGTCTTATAGAATGATCGGATGACCGCCAACGAAATCCGGGCGTCATTCCTGGAGTACTTCAAGAAGAAGGGACACCGCATCGTCGCGAGCTCATCGCTGGTGCCCGCCGACGATCCGACGCTTCTCTTCACGAACGCCGGGATGAACCAGTTCAAGGACGTGTTCCTTGGCCGCGAGAAGCGCGACTACACGCGCGCCACGACCTCGCAG
>DASYQZ010000043.1:0-33176 GCA_036004865.1 Vicinamibacterales bacterium | reverse complement strand
CATCAACATCCACCAGGCCTCGCTGCGGGCGATGCAGCGAGCCATCCTCGCGCTGGCCCCGCTCCCCGACATCGTGCTCGTCGATGCATTCCGTGTCCCGGACTTGCCCATGGCGCAGCGCGGCGTGCCGCACGGGGATCGCCGGTGCTCGGCCATCGCCGCCGCGTCCATCATCGCCAAGGTCACGCGCGATCGGCTGATGCTCGAGCTCCACGGCCGCGATCCGCGCTACGGCTTCGATCGCCACAAAGGCTACGCCACCGCCGATCATCTCGACGCGGTGGCGCGATTCGGCTACTCCGACGCGCACCGCCGCTCGTTCCGGCCTCCAACGCTGTTTGATACCATTGACTGATTTCGCCCGTGGCCTTTGATCGCGCCGTCACCCTCCGCAACGCTGAAAAGCTGATCCGGCAAGGCAAGGTCGACGCCGCGATCGCGGAGTTTGTGCGCATCGTCGAGGATCAGCCGCAGGACTGGGCCGCGAAGAACACCCTTGGCGATCTCTATTCGCGCGCGGGTCAGACCGACAAGGCGGTCCAGCAGTTCGTCGAAATCGCCAACAACCTGAGTGACGAAGGGGCGATGGCGAAGGCGGGCGCCCTCTACAAGAAGATCCTCAAGCTCAAACCCGATCACGAACATTCGCTGATGCAGATCGCCGACATCCTCGGCACGCAGAAGCTGTACGCGGATGCGCGCGCGCATCTGAACACGTTGATCGAGCTGCGCAAGGGCCGCGGCGATGTGCGCGGCGCGCTGCAGGCGAAAATCCGGCTCGGATCGCTCGACCCGGAGGACTACGACGGCCGCATGCAGGCGGTGAGCGCGCGCATCGAAATGCGCGACGTCGGCGGCGCGCTGAGCGACCTGAAGGACATCGCCAACGAACTGGCGGAGAAAGGGCGGCACGCCGAGGCCATCGAGGCGCTGCGCGAAGGCGCCAAGCTCAACCCGGAGGACGAGGAGATTCGGGAACGGCTGCTGGACATCTACCTCGCCGCCGGCGATCTCGCGCGCGCGCGCGAGTGCGCCACCAGCGTCGAGCAGTTCAAGATGGTCGCGGCGGCGCTCGAGGCGCAGGGCAAGTCGGATGACGCGCTCGAGACGCTGCGGCAGGCCGCCACCCGGCACGAGTACGACAACGACCTGCGCGCGCACGTCGCCCGCGCGTTCCTCGCCAAAGGCGATATGGCGACGGCCGCGCAGTACCTCACGGTCGAAAGCGCGGGCAACGATCCCGAGCTGCTGCTCACGGTCGCCGACATTCGGCTTCGCGGCGAGACGCCGGACGAGGGCATGGCGATCGTGCGCAAGATGCTCGAGGAGGACGCCTCGCGCCGGGAGCGCCTCGCGCAGCTCGGCTGGACGGTCGCCGAAAGCAAGCCGGAAGCGGGATTCCTCGTCGTCGAGCTGACGGCCGATCACGCGGTCGCCGCGTCGGACTGGCCGGCCGCGGCCGCAGTCCTGCAGGAATTCGTCACGCGCGTGCCGAATCACATTCCGGCGCTGATGAGGCTTGTTGAAATCTGCGTGGACGGCGGGCTCGAAGCCACGATGTTCAGCGCGCAAGCCCAACTGGCCGATGCCTACATCGAGGCCGGCTCGGCGACCGAGGCGCGGTTCATCGCCGAGGACCTCGTGGCGCGCGAGCCGTGGGACAAAGCGAACATCGAGCGCTTTCGACGCGCCCTCGTCTTGCTCGGCGAGCCCGATCCCGACGCGCTCATCGCGTCGCGGCTGAGCGGCGAGGAGCCGTTCATGAGCACCGATTTCTACTCCAGTAGTCTGGCGACAGAGCAGGAGACACCGGTCGAGGCCGAGGAGGCCGCGCCATCGGCTGATGCCGTCGCGATGGATGAGCTGATGAAGTCGCTGTCGCGGGCCGAAGCGGAAGAAGAAGAAGAGCCCGCCAGGAAGCCCGCGGCGAGGAAGCCGGTGCGTCACAAGGCTGAAGAGCATCAATTCGAGTTGAGCGCAAACGCAATCGACCTCGAGAGCATCCTCGGCGACTTCGACTCGGCGCCGCGTTCTCCGGCGCGGAATTCACAACCAGCGGCGGCTGAGGATGTGGAGGTCGACATCAGCCTCGACGGGATCAACCCTGGCGCCGCGCCCCCGCCACCGCCGCCACCGCCGGCCGCCAAGCAGCCGGAGTCGGGCGACATCGACGCCGTCTTCGGAAGCATGCGCGATCAGGCGTCTCGCCGATCCGGGTTGGACGACGCCGAGAAGGAGTACAAAAGAGGCCTCGCGCTGCGCTCGAAGGGCGATATCGAAGGGTGCATCGCGGCGCTGGAGAAAGCGTCGCGCGCGCCAAAGCTGCGCTTCTCGGCCGCATGGCTCATCGCGCGGCTGTATCGCGATCGCACGCAGCTGCCGCAGGCGCTCGAATGGCTCGAGCGTGCCGCGCAGGCGCCGGCCCCGAACGTGGCCGACGGGCATCAGCTGCTGTTCGAGCTCGCCGACGGACTCGAGAAAGCGGGCGAGGGCGCGCGCGCGTTGGCGGTCCTGCTCGAGCTGCAGGCCGACGCCGGCGCGTATCGCGACATCGATCAGCGCATCGATCGGCTGACCAAGGTGCAGGCAGGGTAGTCTCCTGATCCGCCGCCTCGTTTACGTCGCGTTCTTCCTCGAAGTCGGGCTGTTACTCATCGTCCTGCCGTGGTCCGGATTCTGGGAGCACAACTACTTCGCCGCGGCGTGGCCGCCGCTGCAAACGATGCTCACGAACAACTTCGTGCGCGGCGCGGTCACCGGACTCGGCCTCGTGAATTTGTGCGCCGGCTTCGCCGATCTCGCGCGCGTGTTCGTGGCGCGCTCGTCCGCGGGCTCCGGACGCGGCGACGCCCCCGAGGGCGTTGATGGCCTTGATGGACGCGAGCGGCCCGACATGTCGCTGCGCGACGGCAGCGGTCACTCGTGACGCGGTGTCTCGTCACCGATCGCCGCCGTCTCTGTCCCGGCGCGCGATCGTTCGCTGACGCGCGACGCGGCCTCGTCGAGCAGGCGCGACGCGCCGCCGCTGATGGGATCGATCTCATCCACGTCCGCGAGCGCGATCTCGCAGCCGCGGATCTCGCCGCGCTCGTCGCCGATGTGGTGGCCGTCACACGCGGTTCAGCGACGCGAGTGGTCGTGAACGATCGGATCGACGTGGCGCTGGCGTGCGGCGCCGACGGCGTACATCTGCGCGCCGATTCCGTGCCGGTGGCCGAAGCTCGCCGTCTCCTCCCGGCGCCGCGGCTCGTCGGCCGATCCGTACACTCCGTGCAGGAGGCGATTGCCGCGTCGGACGCGGATTATCTGATCGCCGGCACAGTGTTCCCGTCGGCTTCCAAAAGTACCGGGCCGCTGGCGGCCGAGCTGCTCGGCATCGAGGGCCTGCGCGCGATCGTGAACGCGAGCGCCGTTCCCGTTCTCGCGATTGGCGGCATCACACCGGATCGCATCGACAGCGTGCTCGCCGCCGGCGCGGCGGGCATCGCGGCGATCGGTCTCTTCATTGACAGTCTGAAAACGGCTTCCTAACATAGCTCGCGGGACATGGCTGCGGATCGGCCCACGGGCGACTTCGGCGGCAAGCTGCGCGCCGCGCGCGAGCGCCGCGGCGTCTCGCTGCGGCAGATCGCCAACGCGACGAAAATCTCCGTGGCCGTGCTCGAGGCGCTCGAGCGCAACGACATCTCGCGTCTGCCGGGCGGGATTTTCGGGCGCGCGTTCGTGCGCTCGTACGCGATCGAGGTCGGGCTCGATCCCGAAACGACGATCCAGGATTTCATCGCGCAATTTCCATCCGACTCGGTGACCGCGGGACATCCGACGACCGTTCAGGCGGAGGATCACGAAGCGCACGAAAGCGATCGCCGGATGGCGTCGACCTTCGTGCGGCTGATCGCGATCAGCGTGCCGATCGCGGCGGCGGTCGTCTACTTCACGATCTCGGGACGGCGGACCGGCAACAGCGACGTGGCCCTGGAAGTACCATCGGCGGCCGGCGAGGCGAGCGCCCCCCCGGCAACGATGACGCGGCCGGGCGCCGACACGCCGCCCGCCACGCCGTCCGCGCCTGAGACATCGGCGCCACCAGCCGCGGCGGCGATTGCGCCGGCGGCCGCGCCGCCGATCACGCCAGACGGCGCCGCCGCGCCGCCGGCCGACGATCGCCTGACGGTCGGCCTCAGCGTGACGCGTCCGTGCTGGGTCACCGCGACGGTCGACGGCCAGCGAACGATCAATCGCCTGCTGCAGCCGGGCGAGAGGAACACGATCGAAGTCGGCAAAGAGCTCGTGCTCGCCGCCGGCGACGCGTCGGCACTCACGCTCACGCTGAACGGCGCCGAAGCCAAACCGATCGGCAAGACGGGCGAGGTGGTCACGCTCCGTCTCACGCCGGCGAACTTCAAAGGATATTTACAAAACCGGTGAGCGGCCCCACTCCACTCCTCGACTTCTTCAAGCGCGGCGAGGTTGCCCGCGACGTGCGCATGGAAGCGGCGCAGGGCACGCTGGCGCCGCGTGCTCACGAACAACTGCAGATTCTCGTCCTGCTGCTCGAAGATCCGGACGCCGAGATCCGGACGACCGCCGAGGAGACGCTGAATCAGATTCCGGAAGCGGCGCTCAAAACGTTTCTCGCGCGGTCGGATGTCCCGCTCGGGCTGCGCGAGTTCTTCGGCGACCGTGGCGTCTTTCCCGACGAGATGCCGGACATCACCGCGATGATCGACGTCGACGAACCGCTGCTCGAGGTCGGCGCGCAGGACGAGTTCGGCGAAGAGGAAGAAGATCGCGTCACGGCGACCCAGAGGCTGGCGAGGATGGGGTTCTCGGAGCGGCTCAAGGCCGCGGTCAAGGGCTCGCGCGAGATGCGCGCGATGCTGATCCGCGATCCGAACAAGATGATTTCGGCGGCCGTGCTGAGCAGCCCGAAGCTGAGCGAGCCCGAGATCGAGAGCTTTGCGCGGATGGCGAGTCTGTCGGACGAGATTCTGCGCATCATCGCCAGCAACCGCGCCTGGACCAAGAACTACAACATCGTGCTGGGACTGACGAGAAATCCGAAGACCCCGCTCGCGCTCTCGCTGAATTTTCTCAACCGCCTCAGCGGCCGCGATCTGGCGCAGGTGTCGGTCGATCGCAACGTCGCGGAGCCGCTGCGAATCGCCGCGCGCAAGAAAGTCGTCGCGAACACCTCCGGCAAAGGCGGCTAGAAGATCGCGTAGATGAACGGCGCGAGCGCCTCGACGGTCGTCGCGAGGATCAGCACCAGGCCGAACAAGCAGAGAAAGACGGCGAGCGGGATGAGCCAGCGCTTGCCGGAATCACTTCGCCACAACCCGCGCGCCAGATCGGCGATCGATCCGCCGGCGGTCCCGAGCATGACCATCTTGCGCCGAAAGCCACTACGTTTCGTGATCATGCGACTCCCTCCGTCACCGGTCGTGCCAGAGACGCGGCGCGCTTCATCACCAGCGCCGGCCCTGCCACGAGCGCGTCGATTCCGCAGCGCCGGAATGTCGAATAGCCCTCGAGCGCGCCATTCACGATCGGCTCGCCGGCCACGTTGAACGAGGTGTTGAGCAGCACCGGAATCCCGGTGCGGCGCCCGTACGCCTCGAGCAACGCGTACAGCCGCGGCGCCATGCTGCGGTCGAGCGCCTGAAGCCGCGCCGAACCGTCCACGTGCGTGACGGCGGCGAGCTGCGCACGCCACTCCGGCCGCACCGGGAACACGCCCGACATGAAACGGGCGAGCCGCACGCCGCCCGGGGGCAGCTCGAAGTAGCGGTCGGCCGCCTCGATCGGCGTCACCGGCGCATACGGCCGGAACTCCTCGCGGTACTTGATGTCGCGATTGAGCCGGTCGCGCATCTCGCGTGAATGCGGCGCGGCCAGAATGCTGCGATGGCCCAGGGCGCGCGGACCGAACTCCGTCGCGCCGTCCATCCAGCCGATGACGCGGCCCGCGGCGAGCTCGTCCGCGACGCGCTCGACGAGCGCGCCTTCGTCGAGCTCCTGGACCGGCTGATCGTCTTCGCGCGCCGCCCGCGCGAGATCGTTCGCGTCGACGGGCGGGCCCCAGAACGGATGATCGGGCACGTCGCGATGGGGGCGGCCGAAGTAGATGCGGTCGGCGTAGAGCGCTGCGCCCAACGCGCAGCCGGCGTCGCCGGGAGCGGGCGGCACGAACACCCGCTCGAAGCCGGACTCGGCGAGGATTCGCGCGTTCGCCACGCCGTTGAGCGCCACGCCGCCCCCGAGACACAGATCGCGCAAGCCCGTCTCCTGATGGAGGGCGCGCGCGATGTCCACCAGCGTGTCTTCGAGCACACGCTGGACGCTGGCGGCGCAGTCGGCAAAACGCCGGCCGTCTGCGGTCTCGAGATCGATCGGATCGTACGAGTTGCGCGGCGGTCCGAACAGATCGACGAACCGCGACGAGTACGATCGGGCGGCCGTCGTGTGGTACTCGAAGTAATCGAGGTCGAGGGTGAACGCGCCATCCGGCGTGCGCCGGATCAACCTGCGCACCTCGTCGACCATGCTCGGACGCCCATGAGCCGCGAGCCCCATCACCTTGTACTCGTCCTCGTTCACTGCGAAGCCGAGATAGGCGGTGAACGTCGAATACAGCATGCCGAGCGAATGCGGGAACCTGATTTCGCGCAACGCGGTGATTTCGGTGCGGCCGTTTCCGCCGTCCGAGTGCCGCTGGCCGTGGCCGACGGTGAGCGTGGCCCACTCGCCGACGCCGTCGGCGGTCAGGATCGCCGCGCGATCGGTCGGAGCGGTCAGGAACGCGGCGGCCGCGTGCGACTCGTGATGGCGCGTGAAGAACATCTTGGACCGCGGCACGCCGAGGTACGACGAGATCGTGCCGCGCACCCAGACCTTGTCGCCGAGCGAGCTCTTCATCGCCTTCGGAAAGGATCGCCACGAGTGGGGGAAGGCGCGCAGCGCGCAGGTGAGAATCCGCTCGAACTTCAGCATGCTGCGCTCGTAGAAGACCACCGCGTCGAGAGCCGCCGGATCGAGACCGGCGTGATCCAGGCACCATTCGATCGCCGCGACGGGAAAGGCGGCGTCGTTCTTCCGCCGCGACAGGCGCTCTTCCTGCACCGCGCAGACCGGCACGCCGTCCACGACGAGCGCCGCCGCCGAATCGTGATAGTGCGCGGAGATCCCGAGGATCTTCATCTCAGTATTCGCTGGCGGGCGAATCCTGGCGGTCGCGGGCGATCGGCGTCCAGCCGGCCGGCTCACGGCGTTGAGCGCGTCTGGCGAGCCAGGCGAACGGCGGCAGCAGGACGAAATACTGAATCGTGAGGATGACCGTGCCGAGGACACCGGCGAGCGCAACGGCCACACGCAGGTATCGTTTCCAGAGGCGGCTCGCGCGCGCCCGCCACACGTGGCGCCGGTACGAGCGGGGTGAGATACGGGCGAGCTGCGTGTACGTGTAGTTCATGTGAAACACTTCATCGCGGAGGATTTCTTCGAACACCGCGCGCGTCGGTGGATCGTCGTCCACGACGTCGCGATAGATCGCGAACCGGCTGGCAGCCGCTTTCTCGGCGACGTGCAGGAAGGCGAGCAAACGATGGTCGGGCTCGCCATCGATGCGCAGGTCGTCGAGCCCGTGACCGCCGGGAAGCGGGCTCGCGTTGAACCGCGTCTTGAGACGGGTGGAGCGCGTCTGAAGGAGCGCGGCGCTGCGCTGGCGGAACAAATCGGCGTGGTGCAGCTCGTCGATCGCGTGCGCCAGATAGAGCCGGCGCAGCAGCGGATCGGGGGTGACCTCGGCAGCTCGTAAGATGTCGCGTCCGCCGTCGCCTTCGACTTCGGCGAAGGCGATCAGTTTCCTTACGCGCCGATCGAAATCACCCCACACCCACCGATGGACCGGCCGCAGGATGCGGTCGACGTGCGCCTCTCGTGGAAGACCCATCGTGATGGCCACCTTAACATATCCTCTGGAGCCGTGAATCCGTCCGTGACTGCGATGCGTGAAGCGCGCCGGCACGAACGCGTGCCGCGCGTGATTGCCGAGACAGTGGTCGCGCTGCTCGGCGCCGCGCTCGTGCTCTGCGCGGTTGCGGCAAATCAGCCGTGGCTCGATCGGCACTTCCTGCCGTCCTACTTCCTGCCGCGGCGTTGGTACGTTCTGCTGGAAACGTGCATCCGCGTCGCGATCGCCGTTCTCGGCGTGTGGCTCGCGCTCGTCGTGCGGCCTCGCGCCGGCCGCTTTGCCGCGCGAGCGCCGGCGGTCTTCGTCGCCGTCGGCGTTGCGGCGGTCCTTGCGTTCGGCGCGAGCGAGCTGGCGCTTCGCGGCCTGCACCTCCGCCCTGCCGAGTGGCTGTTTCCCGACGAGGAACCGCGCCGCCGCCGCGATGCGCGGCTCGGCTGGACGCTCGAGCCGTCGCGCACCGGTCACAACACCATCGCCGGGCGTGTCGTCGACTACGCCATCGATTCCGCGGGCTATCGCGTCCGCCGCGTCGACGAGCCTGTCGATCCCGATCGCCCGACGATTCTCTTTACCGGCGAGTCGATGATGTTCGGCGAAGGACTGAGGTGGGAGGAGAGCGTGCCGGCGCGGGTCGGCGCGATGATGGGGATGCAGAGCGCAAACCTGGCCGTCCACGGCTATGGCAGCGACCAGGCGTATCTGCGGCTTCAGATCGAGCTGCCGCGTTTTCGCCGTCCCGTCGCCGTCGTCTCATTGTTCATGATGGCGCTCTTCGGCCGGAACCTCGATGACGATCGGCCGCATCTCGCGCCGGGACTCGTCTGGCGGCCGGCGGAACAACAGTCGCGGTTGGCGTCGATCGCGAAGCTGGCCGTTCCGTACCGGAGCGATGAGACTGTTGAACGCGGCGTCACGGTGACGCGCGAGGTGCTTCGCGCGATGGTGGAGTTGGCGCGGGCGCGCGGAGCGATACCGCTCATCGTCGTGCCGCAGTTCGGCGCCGAGGAGCCGGTCGAGCGGACGCTGCGGCGCCGGATCCTCGACGAGCCCGGCTTGCCGTACGTGCGTGTCACGATCGATGCCGCCTGGCGCCTGCCGTGGGACCGGCACCCGAACCCGAGCGCCGCTCACCTGATTGCCGACGCCGTTGCGGAGCGGCTGCGCCGGGACGAGCCACGCTAAACGCAACCACGAAAACACCAAAGCACGAAGAAGACCATTTCCGTTTCGTGTTTTCGTGGTTGCATTTTTCAAGCGGAAGTCGACTAACGCTTCTTCCGCGACGCTCGCGATTCCGGGCTCTTGGTTCTCCCCTTGCGCGACCGGGTCCAATCCGATCGCATCTGGGCGAGCCCTTCCATGTAGACCGTTGCGCGCTCGCGCTCTTCTTCGCTCGCCATCGATTTCAAGAGGTCGAGCGCCTTCGCGAGATCGTCGTGAATGGTCTGGCGCGTCGTCGAAAAGTACAGACGGCGAATCTCGGTCAGCTTGTCGTCGGCGGACAGCATCGGGAGTCGCATGGGTGCGTTATCGATGGCGCCGCAGCGACGCGCGAAATTCCTCGAACGGCCGCGTATTGAGCACGTCCGCCGGCTGCAGCCAGGCGCGGCGCGCGACCAGCACGCCCCACCGCAGCCGTCCGAAGGCCGTCCTCGAATGCGCGTCGGTTGAAATCACCAGGCGGACGCCGCGGTCGCGAGCCAGCCTGGCATTCACGTCGTTCAGATCCAGCCGGTCCACCTGACAGTTGATTTCGAGCGCCACGCCGTGAGCTGCGGCGGCGTCGACCACCGCGTCCATGTCGACCGGGTACGGCGCGCGCTGCAGAATCTTTCGGCCGGTGGGATGGCCGAGGATGTCGACGTGCGGGTTCGCGATCGCCCGGAGCAGGCGGTCGGTCATCTGCTGGCGATCCTGGTTGAACGCCGAATGCACCGAGACGATGACGAGATCGAGCGCCGCGAGACACTCGTCGTCCAGATCGAGCGAACCGTCCGGCTTGATGTCGCACTCGATGCCGGCGAGCAGCCGCACGCCGATGCCTTCGCGATCGATCGCACGAACACGCTCGGCGTGCTCGATCGCGCGCCGCTCGTCCAGTCCATTGGCCATCGCCAGCGCCTGACTGTGGTCGGTGATGGCGATGTACTCCAGCCCTGCCTCCCGCGCCGCCTCCGCCATCGTGCGGATTTCATCTTTGCCGTCGGTCTCGGTGCTGTGCATGTGAAGGTCGCCGCGCAGATCGGCGCGGTCGACGAGGCGGGGGAGCGCATGCGCTTGGGCGGCGTCGATCTCCCCGCGCATCTCGCGCAGCTCGGGAGGAATCCAATCGAGTCCGAGCGCCGTGTAGATGTCTTCCTCGCGCTCGCCGGCGATTTTCGTATCCTCGGCGATCGTGAAGAGGCCGTACTCGTTCAGCTTGTATCCGCGCCCAATCGCGCGATCGCGCAGCGCGATGTTGTGCGCTTTCGATCCGGTGAAGTACTGCATCGCGGCGCCGCGGCTGTCCGACGCGATGAGACGGAGATCGGCCTGAAATCCACCCTGGACCAGGACGCTCGACTTCGTGTCGCCGTGGCCGAGCACGCGCTCGACGAGACGATACTCGATGAAGTCGTCCATCAACGACGTCATTGCTGAAAGGGCGCCGCACGCGAGGAGGTCGAGATCGCCGCAAGTGTCACAGCCGCGCCGGAGGCTGCCGACCGGTTCGATCGCGGCATCCGGCGCGCGCTCGCGCAGATAGGCGACGAACGCCGCGGCCGCGTCGTGCGCGTCGGGCAGCAGGTGGCGGCCGGCGAAGCGCTTCCGTTCTTCGAGCGCCTTCAGGATCAGCTCCTCCTTCTTTGCGCCCATGCCGCGCACCGCGCGGACGCGGCCGTCCTTCGCGGCGGCTTCGAGATCGTCGAGCGTACGGACGCCTATCTCGCGATAGAGGACCGCGACGGTCTTCGGTCCGACGCCTTGCAGATTCAGGAGGTCGAGAATCGTGGGCGGAAATTCCGCGACGAGCTCGCGGTGATACGCCGCGTCGCCGGTCTCGGCCATCTCACGAATGCGCGCCGCGAGATCCTTCCCGATGCCGGGAATCTCGCGCAGCCCCGGCTCGTCGAGCTTGGCGAGATCGTGCGGATGATTGGCGGCGATGTCGGCGGCGTTGCGGTACGCGCGAATCTTGAAGGCGTTCGCGTCCTTGATCTCGAGCAGATCGGCGATCTCTCGAAGGATGCGGGCAATCGCGACGTTGTCCATTGTGCTATCCGGGGGCCCCTTCCCCCCGGAACTTGAACCCGTCGGTCTCCATCCGGTAGTCGAGCAATCGAGCGCCGCCGGCCGCGAGCGCTTCTGCGATCGCCGGCCGCGACTCGGGCGGGCCGTAGCAGAAGAGGCATCCGCCGCCGCCGGCGCCGCACACCTTGGCCGCGGTCGCGCCCGCGGCGCCGGCGCGCGCGATGAGATCGTCGATCGTCGTCGTCGTGACGCCGGGAGCCAGGCGCTTGCGATTCTCCCATTCGGCCGCGATCTGTCGGCCCACCTCGTCCCAGTCGCCGCGCTGCAGGGCGCTGCGCATTGTGACCGCCGTGTCGCGGATCCGCTCGAAGCAGTCGAAGGTGTGAGCGTCGCCGTCTATATGGCGCTTCGTGATCTCCCAGTTGTTGGTCCCGGAGTGTCGAGGGGCGCCAGTGTAGGCGAGCACGATGCGCCGCTCGAGCTCGCGCGCGTCGACGTCGAGGGCGACGCGCTTGATGCTGTCGACGCGGAGCTCGATGGCCGCGATGCCGCCGTAGAGCGCCGGACGATAATCCTGGACGCCGGTCGGCACCCGGATCGTCTGGCACTCGACGTTCATGGCAACCTGCAGGAGGTGATCGGGATCCGTCGAACGATTCGTCCATCGAGCGAGAGCGCCGCAGAGCGCGATCGTCAGCGCCGACGATCCCGCGATGCCTGCGCCCGCCGGCGATTCCCCGCGCGTCGTCACCGTCACCCCCTCGATCTCGTAGTGTCTGGCGAGCAGCGCGAGCAAGGAAAGATCTCCGGCGCCGTCGAGCTCGGCGCATCGGTTCGCCGTGACGGTCCGGTTCGTGTCGATCGATCGCAGCTCGATCCGGCCGTCGTCTCGCGATTCGATTTGCGCGTGGGCGCGCAGGCTGATCGCCGCGTTCAGCGTCACCGCGCCGTGATGAAAAAGGTAGAGCGGCCAGATGTCGATCGTACCGCCCGCGAGATCGATGCGGGTCGGTGCGGACGAGATGATTCGCACCGACAAATTATACGAAGAAGCTCTCCACCACAGAGGACACAGAGGAAAGGAGGAAACCCTCGGGCTGTCACCTCCGTGTCCTCCGCGTCCTCAGTGGTGGCGAGTGGTTGCCAGTGACCCCGAACTGGGACTCATGACTACTCGCGCAGCGACGTCATCGGATCGACGCGCGTCGCGCGGCGAGCGGGGACGAGCGCGGCGACCGCAGCGACGAGGGCGAGCAACAGCGGGACGCTTGCGAACGTCACCGGGTCGTGAGCAGACACGTCGAAGACGAGCGTCGCCATGAAACGAGCCAGGGCGAACGCGCCGGCGAGGCCGGCGACGATTCCGAATGCCGTGACCGCGGCCGTCCGCGTGACGATCGCCGCGATGATCTGCGCGGGGCGAGCGCCGAGCGCAATCCGCACGCCGATCTCGCGGCGCCGTGCCGACACGAGCTGCGAGAGCACGCCGTACAGACCCATCGCGGCGAGAAACAGCGCCATGACGGCGAACAGGACGAGCAGTACCGTGTTGATCCGCTGCTGGGACAGAGAATTCGCGATCGATTCCGACAGGGGCCGAACGGCGTACACAGCGCGCTGCGGTTCGATTTCGCGGAGCGCCGCGCGAATCGTCGCGATCGACACGGCGCGCGCTGGATCAGTGCGCACGAGGAAATAGGTGTCAGGCCAATACGGGGAGAAGCCGCACCAATAAATGATCGGGTCCGGCGCGTTGAGCAGTCCACGCTCGCGAACGTCGCCCACGATGCCGATGATGTCGGCGGCCTGGGTCGTGTTTGGCGACTTGAGCGCACGGCCGATCGGATCCTCGCCGGGAAAGAACCGCTCGGCGAACGCCTTCGTGACGAGAACCTTGGTCGCGAAAAACGGCGGCGCCGGCTCGCCGGTGCACGTGTCGCCGCGGAGGACCGGAATGTGGAGCGTGCGAAAGTACCCGGCGCTCACCGAGCGTCCGGTCGAAAACGTCTTTTCCCGCGCATCGCGTCCGACGATCTGAAATTCGCCGGGCGGAAAGTCGGCGCCTGCGGGACGGACCTGACTGAACGCAGCCGTCTGGACGCCGGGAATTTCCTTGAGCCGCTTCATCGTTCGCGCCTGGCGTTGCACGACGGCTTCGATCCGCTCCGACCACTGCGCGCTCATGCGGAACGTCAGCACGTGCCGTGCGTCGAAGCCGGGCGACACCTCCTGCATGCGCATGAAGCTGCGAATCAGCAGGCCCGCGCCCACGAGCAACACGATCGCGAGCGTCACCTGCGCGCCGACGAGCGCGAGCTGAAGCCGATGGCGGCCGCCGATCTGCGCGCGGCCGCCGCGCGCGAGGGCGTCTCCCGGATCGCGGCGCGCCGCCTGCACCGCCGGCGCGAGGGCGAAGAGCAGCGTCGTCGCCACGCCAATCGCAAACGTGAAGATGACGAGGCGAAGATCGACTCGGAGATCGGCCGCGCGAGGCAACTCGGTCGCCGCGGCGCGAAGCGCGGACGCGCCCCAGTTCGCGATGAGGAGACCGAGCGCCGCGCCGGCACACGCGAGCAGCAGGCCTTCGCGAACCAATTGAGCGATGACGCGGCGCCGATCGGCGCCGAGGGCGAAGCGGACGGCGATCTCGTGCTCGCGCCGCGCGGCGTCAGCGAGCAGCAGGCACGCGACGTTGCCGCATGCCGCAAGCAGCACCAGCGCCACGGCGCCGGACAGCAGCCACAGCGATCGGCGAACGCCGGCGACCTGCTCTTCTTTCAGCGCCGCGAGGAACGAGGCCCAACCCTTGTCCGTTTGAGGAAACTGGTCACCGAGCCGCGCTTGAATCGCGTCGAGATCCTGGTGCGCCTGCTCGACCGTGACGCCGGGCTTCAGCCGGCCAAGGGCGGCATAAAAGCGCGCCTGACGCGCCGACAGCAGCGCTGCGCCCATCTGCGCCGGCACCCACACCTCCGTGGTCGCCGTCGGATACCGGAACGACGGAGGCATGACGCCGATGATCGTGTGGCTGATCCCGCCGAGCAGCAGCGTGCGGCCGACCGCCGACGGATCGCCGGAGAACCGTGCGCGCCAGAACGCATCGCTCAGCATCACGAGCCGCGGTCCGCCAAAGACTTCCTCTTGTGGTTCCGGCGCGCGCCCGATCGCCGGCGCAACGCCCAGCACCGCGAAGAACCGCGGCGAGATCCGCATCGCTTCGACTCGCTCCGGCAGCGCGCCCGTCGTGTCGGTCATGTTCTCGAAATAGCTGCCGGCGAGCCCGTCGAACGAGTGGTTCAGGCGGTTCCATTCTTCGAGTCGCACCGGCGCGACGAGCTGCGTGGCGCTGCGGCGTGCGCCGGGAGCCGCATTGAGCTCGTAGACCGCCACGAGCCGATCGGGCGCCGGGTACGGCAGCGGCCTCAGCAGCACGGCGTCGACGGCAGAGAAGATCGCGCTGTTGGCGCCGATGCCGAGCATCAGCGTGAGCACGACGGTGAAGGTGAGACCGCGGCGGCGCGCCAGCGATCGCAGCGCCGTGCGCCATTCGTGCAGCATGGAGGTGACTCCCGGCGCTTAGACGGCCGAGACCGCTCCGGCGTTTGCACCGCTATACGGCGCGTGCTCTCGTTGTGAGCGCCGTATAGCGGTAGGCGCGCACGGCGCGCCTGCGAAGGAGCGGAGCGGGGCGAAGGGGTCCCCGCGAGCGACTGAGCCGGGGTCCGGGGCAGAGCCCCGGTCTAGTTGATAGAATTTGAGGCTGTGTCACCGACCGCGCTTCGCCGGCAGATCGGTCAGTTGTTGATTGCCGGCTTCAACGGCCACCAGGTTTCTCCCGAACTCCGGTCGCTCGCGAGGGAATTCAGCCTTGGCGGCGTGATTCTGTTCGCACGAAACGTGGCCGAGCCCGAACAGGTCGCCGAGCTCGCGTTCGACGCGTCTCAGCTCGTTCCGGATCTGCCGCTGTGGGTCTCCGTGGATCAGGAGGGTGGCCGCGTCGCCCGGCTCAAATCGCCGTTCACCGAGTGGCCGCCGATGGCGACGCTCGGCCGAAGCGGCGACGAAAAGCTCGCCGAGCGCTTCGCCCGGGCGCTCGCTTCCGAGTTGAAGGCGGTCGGCATCACGCTCGACTACTCGCCGGTGCTCGACATCCACACGAACCCGAAGAATCCGGTGATCGGCGATCGCGCGCTGGCCGACAACGCCCGCGAGGTCGCGCGTCTTGGCGCGGCGATCATCCGCACGCTCCAGGGCGAAGGCATCGCCGCCTGCGGCAAGCATTTTCCCGGGCACGGAGACACGAGCACCGACTCGCATCACGAGCTGCCGCTCGTCGAACATCCGCCCGAGCGGCTCCGCGAAGTGGAGTTCGTGCCGTTCAAGGCGGCCATCGACGCGGACGTCGCGACGATGATGACCGCGCACGTGTTCGTGCCGTCGCTCGACGAGCAGCGGCCGGCGACGCTGTCGAGGCGCATCGTCACCGACATCCTGCGCAACGAGCTGAAGTACGACGGCGTCGTCTTCAGCGACGATCTCGAGATGAAGGCGGTCGCCAACGAGTATGCGGTGCCGGAGGCTGCGGTTCTCGCCATCGAGGCGGGGTGCGACGGCGTGTTGATTTGCAGCGGCGATCACGACACGCAGGCCGCAGCGCTCGAAGCGATCGTCCACGCGGTCGAAAGCGATCGCGTGCGCGTGAGCCGCGTCGACGACGCGTTCAGGCGGCAGCAGCGTGCGAAGGAGCGATTCCTTGCCGCAGGCGTCGCGGCCCGCCCGCTGACCGGCCGCGCGCTGCGCGCCGCGCTCGGCCGCGACGAGCATCAAGCCGTCGCCGCCGAGATGGCGCGTTTTCTGTGATGCTCAAGCCGCGCGCACTCCAACCAGGCGATCGCATCGCCGTCGTCGCGCCCGCCAGCGCGTTCAATCGCGAGGAATTCGATCGAGGCATCGAGGAAATCGGCAGGCTCGGTCTGGTGCCGGTGTACGACGAGACGGTGTTCGTTCGCGATCGCTATCTGGCCGGTTCGCCCGAGATCCGCGCCGCAGCGCTGCGCGCTGCGTGGACCGATCCCTCGATTGCCGCGGTGATTGGGGTCCGCGGCGGCTACGGCAGCGCCCAGATCCTCCCGCTGCTGAATCGTGAGGAAGCGCGCAGCGCGTGCAAGCCGTTCATCGGCTACAGCGATTTGACGGCAATCCTGACGTTTCTGACCATCGGCTGCGGGCTCGTCGCGTTTCATGGTCCGATGCTGGATCGCCGCCTGTCGAAGGGCGAAGAGGGGTACGACGTCGAATCGTTCTCGCGCGCGCTGACGCGGCGCGAGCCGATGGGCGAGCTGTCGCCGCCAGGCCTCGAGACGATCCGTCCGGGCGACGCGAAAGGGCCGCTGCTCGGCGGCACGCTGACGCAGTTGCTCGCCTCGATCGGCACGCCGTTCGCGTTTGCGCCGCCGCGCGGCTACGTGCTGTTTCTCGACGAAGTCGGGGAGCGCCCGTATCGACTCGACCGTCAGGTGCTGCAGCTCCGGCAGACGCGCGTGCTCGCGAGGGCCACGGCCGTCATCATCGGCGAGCTGCCGAACTGCGACGAGCCGCAGAGCGATCTCACAGGACGCGCGGTCATGGCCGATCTGTTCAAGGATTTCCAGGGCCCGGTGCTGATTGGATTTCCCTCCGGCCACACGACCGGTCCCGCGATGACGCTGCCATTCGGCGTCATGACCCGTGTCGTCGGCGGCAAACGCCCGCGCGTCATCATCGAGGAGTCCGCCGTTGTCTAGGGTGTTGGCGAGTGGGGGCGGGGCCCCGCGAGCCTGTGAACTATGTCACGGATTCATCTGATCGGCATCTGCGGCACCGCGATGGCGACGCTCGCGGCCATGCTGAAGCGGAAAGGCCTCGACGTGCGCGGCTCCGATCAGGACGTGTATCCGCCGATGAGCGACTTCCTCGCCGCCGAGGGCGTCCCGATTCTCGTCGGCTACAAGGCCGAGCACATCACGGCGGATCTGGAGGTCGTCGTCGTTGGCAACGCGATCTCGCGCGGGAATCCGGAGCTCGAGGAGGTCCTCGATCGCAAGATTCGATACTGCTCGTTGCCCGAAGCGATCCGCGAGCATTTTCTGTGGGGCGCGCGCTCGATCGTGATTGCCGGCACGCACGGCAAGACCACGACGACGGCGCTGACCGGATGGCTGCTGACGCATGGCGGCGTCGATCCCAGCGTGCTCGTCGGCGGCATCGCGCGGAACCTCGGCGATCAAGGCTCGAGCTACCGTCTCGGACAGGGACGCGATTTCGTGATCGAGGGTGACGAGTACGACAGCGCGTTCTTCGACAAGACCGCGAAGTTCCTCAAGTACCTGCCCGACATCGCGGTCGTCAACAACGTCGAGTTCGATCACGCGGACATCTACGCCGACTTCGATGCCGTGATGCTCGCATTCCGCCGTCTGGTGAACCTGGTGCCGCGGCGCGGGCTCCTCCTCATCGGCGCCGACAGCGCCGGCGCGCGCGCGTTGACCGATGCCGCGCGATCGCGCGTCGAGACCTTCGGGATGCGCGACGACGTGGATTGGCAGGCGTACGATCTCGAATCGGCGGGCGCCCTGACGCGGTTCAAGGTGCGGCGGGGCGGTTCGCCGTTCGGGATGTTCGAGCTGCCGCTCGTCGGCGCGTACAACGTCCGCAACGCGCTCGCGGCGATGGCCGTGGCCACCGAGGTCGGCGTCGGCGCCGAGCGGATTGCCCAGGGGCTGCGTCAGTTTGCCGGCGTCAAACGGCGGCTCGAAGTCGTCGGCACGGCCGGCGGCGTGACGGTCTTCGACGATTTCGCGCATCACCCCACCGCCGTCGCCGAGACGATTACCGGCGTGCGCGCATCGCATCCGTCGGCGCGCATCTGGGCGGTGTTCGAGCCGCGGTCCGCGTCGTCGTGCCGCCGCGTGTTTCAGGACGACTTCGCGCGCGCGTTCGCAGGCGCCGACGAAGTCGTGATCGCGCCGGTCTTCCGGTCGAAGCTGCCGGAAGCCGAGCGGCTCTCGATTCCGCAACTGATTCGCGATCTGAGCGACCGCGGCCAGAGCGCGCGCGAGGCCGAGTCGATCGACGACATCATTCAGACGGTCGCGCGCGAGCATCGTCCCGGCGACCTCGTCGTCCTCATGTCGAACGGCGGCTTCGGCGGGATCCATCAGAAACTTCTTCAGGCGCTGGCGTGAATCACTGGCGGATCGTTCCCGCAGGAGATTCGGCGCTGATCGTGGAATTCGAAGAGCGGATCGATCCCGTCGTCAACGCGCGGGCCGTCGCCTTTGCCGACGCCATTCACGCGGCGCGCATCGACGGCGTCCGCGACGTCGTGCCGACGTTCCGATCCGCGGCGGTGTATTTCGATCCGCTGCGCACCAACTACGACACGCTGATTGCGGCGCTGGAAGCGGAGGCCGCGCGACCGGTTCGCGGCACCGGCACCCATCGCGAGCCCGTGCGCATTCCGGTCTGCTATGGCGGCGACCTCGGTCCGGACCTGTCGAACGTCGCCGCGTTCGCGAAGATGAGCGAGAGCGACGTCGTTCGCGTCCACGCCTCGGCGATCTATCGGGTCTTCATGCTCGGCTTCGTGGCCGGCTTCGCCTACATGGGCATCGTCGACGAGCGCATCGCCATGCCGCGTCATTCGACGCCGCGCGTGCGCGTGCCGCTCGGCACCGTCGGCATCGCGGGGGTGCAGACCGGCATCTATCCGGCGGAAACGCCGGGCGGATGGCAGTTGATCGGCCGTACCCCGGTGAAGCCTTTCGACGCCGCTCGCGCGGAGCCCTTTCTGATGAAAGCGGGCGACTCGGTGCAGTTCTATGCGATCGAGCGGGGGGAATTCGAAAGTCTGAAGTCTGAAGTCTGAAGCGAAGCTTCGAAGGCTGGAAGCATGAAGCGAAGCTTAGAACGTTGGAAGCGTGAAACCAGACTTCGGCCTTCAGTTCAGGCTTCATACTTCACACTTCGCCTCAGACCTCAGACTTCAGACTTCAGACTTGAACACGCATCATGAATGTTCGCGTGATCAAACCCGGCCTGCTGACCACGATCCAGGATCGCGGGCGTTGGGGACTCCAGTCCCATGGTGTCCCGGTCGCGGGGCCGATGGATCCCGTGTCGCACCGCCTGGCGAACGCGCTCGTCGGCAACGACGCCGGAGCGGCGACGCTCGAGATCACGCTGATCGGACCGGAGCTCGAGTTCGAGGGTGAACGCGTCGTCGCCGTCGCCGGGGCGGAGTTCGAGATGGCGCTCGACAGCCGGGCCGTGCCGATGCATGCGCCGTTCATCGTCTCGGCCGAATCGCGTCTCCGGTTCGGCGCACGGCGCCTCGGCGCGCGCGCGTATCTCGCCATCGCGGGCGGCCTCGCGATTCCGCCGACGTTCGGCAGCCGATCGACGCATCTGATCAGCGCGATGGGCGGCGTCGAGGGGCGCGCGCTGAAAGCCGGCGATCGGCTGCCGCTCGGCGACACGTCGCGGGCGCGCCGCAGCGCGGCGGCGCTCTCGCAGCCGCTCGTGCCGCTGCCGGATCATCACGCGCGCCTCCGTGTGCTGCCCGGACCACAGGCGGAGTACTTCACCGCCGGGGCGCTCGACCTCCTGCAGTCGCAACCGTACGTCGTCGGCCAGAACTCGGATCGCATGGGGTTCCGGCTCGAAGGTCCGCGCCTGACGCACGCGCGCGGCGCCGATATCATCTCCGACGCGACGCCGCTCGGCGTCCTGCAGGTGCCCGCGTCGGGCCAGCCGATTCTCCTCATGGCCGATCGCCAGACGTCGGGCGGGTATCCGAAGATCGCGACGCTGATCTCGGCGGACGTCAGCGTGGCAGGGCAGCTCGGTCCCGGCGACACGATCGCGTTCACCGTGTGCGAGCCGCGCGAAGCGATGGCCGCGCTCATCGCGCAGGAGCGCGCGCTGATGGCAATCGAGTCGCCGGAATCATGAACGAGTTCGCGGCGGCCCTGCAGGCGGCGTTCGGCGATCGCGTCCAGACGCACGCGCCGCTGGCGCCGCTGACAACGTTTCGCGTCGGCGGTCCGGCCGACTGGCTCGTCGAAGCGCGCAGCGGCGACGACATCGTCACGGCGCTGCAGCTCGCGCATCGCGCGGGTGTGCCGGTGGCGATGCTCGGCGGCGGATCGAATGTGCTGGTCGGCGACGCCGGTGTACGAGGGCTGGTGATTCGGCCGCGCGGCGGCGACGTGCGTGCGCTCGACGAAGGTCACGTACAGGCGGACGCCGCGGTCACGATCAACGGTCTCGTCCGCTGGACGATCAACCACGGTCGCGCCGGGCTCGAAGCGTGGGCCGGCACGCCGGGCACCGTCGGCGGCGCGATCTTCGGCAACGCGCATTTCGGCGGACGCCTGATTGGCGAGCTCGTCGAGCGCGTGCAGCTCGCGTCGCGCGACGGCGCCACAAAAGATGTTCCTGCCGGCGCGATGGCCTTCGGCTACGATCGCAGCCGCTTGCAGACGACCGGCGAAGTCCTGCTGTCGGCGGTGTTCCGCGTGTCGTCGGGCGAGCCCGGCGCGCTCCGCGCGGTGGCGCGGCAGTCGCTGGCGTATCGCAAGCGCACGCAGCCGCTCGACACACCGAGCGCGGGTTGCATTTTTCAGAATCCCGAACCGAGTCGAGACGCCGTGCCGGCCGGCATCCCGTGGTCCGCCGGCGCGCTGGTCGACCGCGCGGGTCTCAAGGGCGCGGTGGTCGGCGGCGCACGCGTCTCGCCGACGCACGGCAACTTCATCGTGAACGAGGGCGCGGCCACCGCGCGCGACATCCGGCAGTTGATCGCGCAGTGCCGCACGGCAGTACGCGATCGATTCGGCGTCGAGCTGCGCGACGAAATCGTGTATCTGGGCGTCTTCGACCAATGACCAACGGATCAACGACCAACGACCAACGACCAACGACCAACGACCAACGACGATGTCGACTCTGTTGATTGAAGGCGGCCATCGACTGGCCGGATCGGTCGAAGTGGAAGGCAACAAGAACTCCGCCCTTCCGCTGCTGGCCGCGTGTCTGCTGACGACCGAGGAGTGCGTGCTGACCAACGTGCCGCGCATCAGCGACCTGGAGGTCATGGCGCGCCTGCTGCTCGATCTCGGCGCCGAGGTCGAAGGCATCGGCAGCACGACGCTGAAAGTGCGCTGCCCGAACATCGTGAAAGACGAGCCGGACGGCGCGCTCGTCGGCCGGCTGCGCGGATCGGTGCTGCTGCTCGGTCCGCTGCTCGCGCGGCGAGGCCGCGCGCATCTCGCGCCGCCCGGCGGCGATTTTCCGGCGCGCCGCACCATTGCCACGCACCTCGAGTCGCTCGAAGCGATGGGCGCGCGCGCCGTGGCCGGACCGGGGCACGTCCTCGAGGCGCCTGACGGGTTGAAGCCGACTTCGATCTATCTCTACGAAGCATCGGTCACCGGTACCGAGACGGCGCTGCTCGCCGCGGCGGCGGCGAAAGGCGTCACCGAGATTCGTCACGCCGCCTGCGAGCCGCACGTCGTCGAGCTCTGCGCGTTTCTCGCAGAGCTCGGCGTCGGCATCACCGGGGCCGGGACCTCGACGATTCGAATCGAGGGCGGTTGTCCGCTCCACGGTGTCGAGCATCGTCTGTGGGGCGATTACATCGAGGCGGGCAGCTGGGCGGTCGTCGCGGGCGTGACGAACGCCGACCTCGACGTCCACGGCGCGCGGCCCGAAGACATGGAGGTCGTGGCCGCCGTCCTGAAGCGGATGCGGATCCAATGCGTCATCGAGGACGATGTGTTTCGCGTCGAGCGATCCAAGCCGCATGCGGCGGGCCGGATTACGACGGGCCTCTGGCCGGGATTTCCGAGCGACATGGTGAGTCTCGTCACGGTGCTGGCGACGCAGGCCGATGGCCAGACGCTCGTGCACGACTGGATGTACGAGCTGCGTCTGTTCGCGCTGGAGCAGTTGAGCAGCATGAACGCGGATTTGTTTCTCTGCGACCCGCACCGCATCATCGTCAGCGGTCCGCGGAAGCTGCGCGGGCGGCCGCTCGACAGCCGCGACTTGCGATCGGGCATGGCGCTCATCGCCGCGGCGCTCGCCGCGGACGGGCAGAGCAGGCTCTCGCCGCTCGAAACCGTGGAACGCGGGTATGGACGATTGGTGGAGCGGTTGCAGGGACTCGGGGCTAAGGTTGCCAAGCTGCCTTAGCCATGACGAGGATCAGCGACCTCCGCGGCCGCCAGGTTTTTTTGGGGCCTCGGCCGCGGGCTGTTCCTCCGGCTTTGGAGGCTGGGGTCTCGGCGGCTCGATGACGGGCAGCTCCGCGATCGGCACGAGCGAATCGCGTCCGACGCGGAACGGACGGAGATCGGCCTCGGTCAGATCAAGCACACGGATGATGTGCGGCGTCAGCGTCAGGATGATGTCGGTCTGATCGACCGTCTTGGTGTTGTGCGCAAACAGCTTGCCGATGACCGGGATGTCGCTCAGTCCCGGGATGCCGGCGAGCGTGACGCGCTCGTCGTCGCGGATGAGCCCCGCCAGCATGTTGGTCTCGCCTTCGCGCAGCCGGATGACCGTCTTGATTTCGCGGTTGCCGAACGTCGGGAGGTTCGCGAATCCCACGCCGGAGATGCTCGTCACGGCGATCGTCAGCGCGAGCGAGACGTCGTCGTTGTGATGCGTGCGCGGCGTGATGTCGATGTTGACGCCGATGTTCTCGTACAGGAACGTCGTGATCGGCTGCTGCGGCGCGCCGCCGGTCGCGAGCGGCGCAAACGTCGTCGACGGAATCGGCACGCGTTCGCCGAAACGCGCCTGCGCCGGCGATCCATCCGAGGTGCGAAGCTGCGGATTCGCGAGTGTGCGCGTGTGCGCATCGGTTTTGAGCAGCCGGTAGTAGAGCGTCGGCAGATTCGCGAACAGCACGTCCGCCGACGACAGGTTCTGAAGCTTCTGCAGCGTGATCGTCTGGTTCGCGCCGTAGTCGATGCCGACCGTGCCGCTGAGGCCGGGTGACCCGGCCGACGCGATCTGCAGCCCGTACTCCTGCAGCCGGTTCCGATCCACTTCGAGCAGCTCGACGTCGATGATCACTTCCGGCCGCGCCTTGTCGATCGCGGACAGCACACGGCCCGCCGCGGCGACGCGCTCGGGCGTGTCTTTGATCGTCAGCGCGTTGGTGCCGGTTACCGGCGAGATGCGGCGTGCGTCGAGCACCATGCGCAGCAGGTCCATCGTCTCCTTGAGATCGATGTTGCTGATGTAAAAGGTCTTGACGACTTCCTCTTCGTACTCGCGGCGCTTGGCCGGCGTATCCGGAATCACTGCGATCGTTTTCGGCGCCGTGACACGGAAGAACGTGCGGGTCGCGCCGGCGACGGAGTTCAGCGCGTCTTCGAGCGTGGCGTTGCGGAGATCGACGCTGATGGGCGCTTCACGAAACGCGGGATCGAACACGAGGCTGATGTTCGCGAAGCGGCTGATCGCGGTGAAGACATCGCGGCTGCTCGCGTCGCGGAAGGTGAGCGTCGCCGGCATCTTGACGCCTTGCGGGAGATCCATGCCGGGCGGCGGCAAGTCGCGCGCGCGCTCGATGAGCGTCTGCAGTTCGGTCTTGCCTTCGCGCGGGACCGCGATCTTCGCGCGCAGCTTGTTGCGCGTCGATCGCAGCTCCTCCTCGATGTCGGCGTTGGTCGGATTCAGCTCCGCGGCGGTCTCGTACTCGATGAACGCCTGATCGAGTCTTGCCGCGGCGGCCATCCGGCGTCCCCTGCCGTAGTGCTCCTGAGACGCACGCAGCTTCGCGCGGTCGAGCGCCAGGCGGGCGTTGAAGTCGTTGGGGTTCAGGCGGACGGCTTTGGCGTACTCGACGACCGCGCGGTCGTAATCCTGCAGGCGCTCGGCGTCGCGGCCGTGGCGCAACGCGGCCGACGCGGCGCACCCCGCGGTGAGCACGGTCAACGCGAGCAGCCAGATGTACCGTTTACGGGCGAGATGCAGTAGCGCTGACGACATCGACACCACGCGGTATCTTGAACGCGAAGTCCTTATCGGCCAACCCGACGTTTTCCTTCAGGTTATTGAAGGAGAAGCTCGATTTCCCGCCCTGCGCGTCGACCGTCACGAGGCCGCGGATGGCAAGCGTGCCCGGATCGACCACCAGGACCAGCCAATCGTAGTCCCGTTGCTGGGTTTTGGGTACTAACTTCAACGCCCGGCTTCCGGCGGCCATGCCTGCGGGGAGCTCCACGAGGGACGGCGTGAAGTCGCGAGTCAGATTGCCTTTGCCGGCCAGAAACAACGTCGGCGTCGTCGCCTGATCCTGCGCCGGCACGCTCGCGACGATGACCTGCTTGTCCTGTGGGATGTACGAATACATCTTCAAGCCGTCGGACACGAAGGACTTCTTCTCGGGAGCCGTGTACTCCCACCGCATCTTGCCGGGCTTCTTGATCAACAGGCGGCCGCGCTCGGTGATCTTCTTCCGTAATACGCCGCCCTCGTACGTGTGGATGAAGTCGGCGGAGAAATCTTTGATGCCGTCATATTTTTTCTGGAGCGATCGGGCGAGCTGAGCGGCGTCAGCGTCCGCAAGTGGAGGCGCTGCAAGCGATAACGCAAGGATGAACGCGAACATGAATCAACGATAGCAGAGGTATCGAGGCTGAGGCGCAAAGATGTTGGCGGCGTACGCGGTACGGATGGGCTGCCCATGTTCGTCGAACGCGACGAAGCTCACACCACGTTCGACGATTAAGGTGTGACGCCGGCCGGCGATGACGTGTCCGAAGCCCATGCGGCGGATCGTGTCGGACGCCAGCCACGATTCCATGCGGATCTCGACGTCGACGCCGGCGATGTCGACGCTTCGGCGAAACGCCGACGCGGCCGCGGCGATGTACCGCGGCGGCTCGCCGACGCGGCCGGCAATCGCCGCGTAATCGCTGTCGGGGAGCAGCGATAACGACCGTCCTGCCGTCAGTGTCCCCAACGTCTCCTCGAGATCTGCGGCGTCGAGCACGAAGTCGCGAGACGGCCGGAGCACGCAGAGCACGTATCGCGTGCCCGCCGGCAGATCCCGGACTGTATCGGCAATGGTCGGTACGCGCACGCGGGTATCAGGAACAATCGGCAGCAACGGACCGTACGTAGCCGTAACCGTCGCCGCCGCCCGTGCGGTCAACGCGACGTCGCGGCCCATCGCATGATTGTCGGCGACGAGTGCCGGCACGTACAGCAGAACTTCGGACATGCTGGCGTGCGCGATTTCAGGTCGAACGATCTTCGCGAAGTACGCGAGGCCGTTGACGAGCTGCCAGTTGAAGTCAACGAGCAGGATGGATCGGCGATCGTCGAGACCTTCGGTCAGCGCGCGCATGACTTCGGCCGGACGCCGGTCGCTGCTGCGATCGAGCGCGGGAAAATCGTGATACGCCCGACTGACCGCATATACGGCGAGAAGCGCGGCCGCGACGGGCGTCGCACGCGTGCCGAGCCGTCCGGCCAACGCGAGGCCGCATGCCGCCAGCAGCACGAGTATCAAATGCGACGGCAGATAGAAGACGTGAGCGTCCCCGACGTTGTAGCTGAACGCGAACAGGACATTGACGGCGTACAGCAGGAGCATGAGCACCATGCGGGGACGGTTCGTCGACATCAGATGCCCGAGCCCGGCGATCGCGAGCGCAGGTCCGGCGATCCCGAACTGCTGACGGAGGTCGAACCAATACATCGCGAGGTGATCCCGCAGCATGTCCCGCGGTACGGTCCCGACCAACGTGTCGCGCCAGTCGGCCTTTGTGATGTCGAACCAGAAGCGCTGCACGCCTTCGGCGAAGTCGTGAGGCGGCTGCGGCAGCAGCCACAGCGTTCGAAGGCTGCCCGCGTACTGGAGCGCGCCGGCACACGCGCACGCCAGTGCGAGTCCAACGATGCGCGGCGTGACGATGGTCCGCCAGCCGCCCGGCGCGGCCGTCAACAGGAAGGCGGCGTACGCCGGAGCCAACAGAATCATGGACAGGTGATTGCCGAACCCGAGCGCGTACGCGGCAAAGAACAACGCGAGGCGGCCGATGGTCGGCTGCGCCGCCCATCGGAGCAGCAGAAGCATCGTCAGCGCCACGAACAACAGGTGCAGCGCGTACACTTCGGCGATGATCGCCTGGCTCCAGAGTGTGTACGACGCGGCGAACAACAGCGCCGCCGCGGCGCCGGCCAGAATCGATCCCGACAGTTCGGCGGCGACGAGGACGAGGATCGCGCACGCGATCGCAGCCTCGACCGCTGACGCCAGGTTCAGCGCGCGTGCCGGTTCGACTCCGGTCCAACTGACAAACAGATCTCCGATCGCAAAGTACAAGGGGTAGCCGGCGCGCGGCGTGATGACCGCCGATCCGACCGTCGTTTGCAGATGGCCGGTGTCGCCGAAGTCGAAGCTTGGCAGCAGCGTGGCGCGGTAGAGCGCGAAGGCCGCAAGGCCGACGACGAGCGCCGGCAGCATCGCCCGCCGCCGCGGCGCGCGGGAGCGGTCAGTGTCCGGCGCGCTTGCGGGCGATGGCTGCGCGAACATCGGCGAGCGGTCGCGTGTTCAGGACGTGCCGCGGCTCGACCCAGCCGCGCCGCGCCGTCAGGAGGCCGAGCTGCATCTGGCGCTCGAGCATCTCGGCGCGATGGCAGTCGCTGTCGACCGCAACCTCGGCGCCGGCCGCGATCGCGCGCCGTGCCATCGGGCCGTCCAGATCGAGGTGCGACGGCGAGCCGTCGATCTCGACGATCGTGTGCGTCTCGGCCGCGGCTTCGAACAGGCGATCGTAGTCGAGCTCGTATCCCGCGCGGTGCGGAACGAGGCGGTTGGTCGGATGCGTGATCATCGCGACCAGCGGATGACGCAACGCGGCCAGGTACCGCTTCAGCAACTGATCGCGACCCTGACCGTAGGATTCGTGCAGCGAGGCCAGCACGATGTCGAAGCGTTCGAGCACGCGATCGGGGAAGTCGAGCCGGCCGTCGGACAGGATGTCCGCTTCGCAGCCGTGAAGAATCGCGATCTCCGGATATCGCTCCCGCAGCGCATCGATCTCCTCGGCCTGCCGCTTGACGGCGTCGATCGTCAGGTTGCGCGTCGCGGCGGATGTTGGCGAGTGATCCGTAATCGCCATGTATTCATACCCGAGCGTGCGGCAGGCGGCGACCATCGCTTCGACCGAATCGCGGCCGTCGCTCCACGTCGAGTGCATGTGAAGGTCGCCGCGGATATCGGCGCGCGTCACGAGCGCCGGCACCTCGCCTCGAGCGGCCATCGCGACTTCCTCGTCGCCGTTGCGAATCTCGGGTGGGATCGTCGGGAGCCCGAGCGCGCGATAGATGTCATCCTCGTGCGGCGCGGGCCGCAGCACACCGTCTCGTGTGTGCAGTCCGCTCGGCTTCAAGCGGAATCCCGCCGCGTCCGCGTGCGCTTGCAGCGCCGAAACGTGCGGAGCCGACCCGGTCAGGTAGAGCAGCGCGGCGCCGGCGTTCGGCGGCTCGGGAAATCGCAGCCCGACCTGCACGCGCTCGACGAGGATGTACAGGCGACGCTCACTGCGGTGCAGCGCACGCGACGCGTCGGGCAACGCGAGCATCTGATCGATGGCGCCTGCCGCGTCGGCAAGCGATGCAATCAGCTCGATGTCGCCGACCATGTCCTGTCCGCGGCGAAGCGATCCGGCAGGCTCCGCCCACGCGAGGCCGGGCAACGATCGCAGCCGGAGGAGCAGCGGTTCGGCAATCGCGGTGGCGCGGCCGAGCGGAATCCGCGGGATCGACGCGCGAATGCCGGGCAGCGCCTCGGCGACCGCGCCTTCCACGATCTCGCCGATGCCTGCGACGCGGCGGAGCATCTGCTCCTGAATGGCCGCCGCCACGTCGGCGGCCGACGTCACGTCGAGCGCCCGGTGCACCGCGGCGATCTGCTCGATGGTGATCGCGCCTGATTCGATCAACCAGCGCAAGTCTGCGGGGACGTCGGCCAGTGTCGACTCGAGCAGCACCCAGCCGCCTGCTTCGTACATCTGACGAAGCCGCTTCAGGATTTCGGGATCCAGCGTTGCGGGCGCCGCTTCGAAGATCGGGCCCAGATCGGCATCCGACTCGATCTGCAGGCTTCTGATGAGCTCGGCAGCGCGCTTGAAGAGCGTTTCTTCCGCCAGGTCGCCGCGAATGAACGCCAGCGCGGCGAGTTGCAGCAATGTGCGGGAGAGTGGCGCAGACGATTCGCGAGGAGTGACGGGAATCGAGCGTTAGCCTTTCAATGCCCCAGGTTCCGGCGCCGCCATCTTCGGCGCCTCCTTCGTTTCCGTCGGAAAGTTCGCGGCGAGCCAGTCGGCGATGCCGCCTTTCAGCGCCGATGCGCGATAGCCCTGACGAATCAGCTCGGCGGCGACGTGCGAGCTCGCGAGCTCGTTCGGATCCGAATCGTAGACGACGATGTCGCGATCGCGCGGGAACGGCGTCGCACTGGCGCCATCGGCGCCATAGCGAATGGCGCCGGGCAGCTTGACCGTACTGTGCTCGTAGGGATACTTGAGACGCGCGTCGACGATGACCGGCTGAGCGCCGGCGTCGAGACGCTGCTTCAGATCTTCTTTGGAAATCCGCGGAACGGGCACGGCGTATTGTGATTGCGCCGCGCGCAGACTGTCAACGTACGGCGCTCAGCGAACGGCCGGTCGATCGAACGGTACTACGCGCTTCTTCGTAGATGCCGGCACGGTCACCGGGGCGGCCGCATGCACGTGTTGGTGCGGTTTTGCGTTCATGTCCCAGCCCGACGATCGCCGTCCGCAGTGAACGCAGCGGAGAAAGATCGCGCCCGGCTCACACCAGACACCGTATTCATGCCGTCCTGACAGGTAGCAGTTGAACCAATTCCACATTTCGCGATCCTCTGACGGGCTTTGACTTCGGGTTCGGTTGGCCACCCTAAGGCAAGAGCAATGCCGCACGATTGGATCGCCTGGAGAATCTTTTCCGATCGACGGATTTTCCTGCGAAGATCATTGAAGTTTTGACGAAGTTCGACAGAACAGAACGTGCACGGGCGACTCAACAGTCGTGTTCCACGGTTGGACATGCGCGCCGGCCTGGCGCACACTTTTGTAAGCAGATCTCGCGGATGAGTGAATCGCCACGTCCGGGTCTTTTGAAGGAATACTGATGCGCAACATGCGATGGTTCGCGGCGTGCTCGCTGGCGGTGGTTAGCGTCGCGGTGCTGGCGCAGGCGCCGGCGCCTCAACCGATTGACGTCTCGAAGCTCGGTCCTCAGATTGGCGAACGGGTGCCGGACTTCAGCCTGAAGGATCAATCTGGCTCGACGCGCACGCTGTCGTCGATTCTCGGACCGAAAGGCGCGATGCTCGTGTTCTTCCGGTCCGCGGACTGGTGACCGTACTGCAAAACGCAACTCGTCGAGTTGCAGGGTCACGTGAACGCGCTTCGCGCCAAAGGGCTGGGCGTGGCGGCCATCAGCTACGACTCGCCGGAGATCCTCGCGGACTTCAGCCGGCGGTTCGGCATCACATTTCCGCTGCTCTCGGACACCGGCTCCGCGACGATCAAACAGTACGCGATCCTGAACGCCGCAGCCGCCGCGACGCCCGGCAGAGACGGCATTCCGTTTCCGGGCACGTTCATCGTCGATCGACGACAGCGTGTGACGGCGCGCTTCTTCGAGGACTCGTACGTCGAGCGCAACACGACGTCGAGCGTGATGCTGAAGCTCGCTGCCGGCGCCGCGCCGATCGCCGCGACGAGAGTGTCCACCGGTCAGCTCGACATCGAGACATTCGCGAGCGACACGTCAATCGCACCCGGCAACCGGCTGTCGCTCTCGGTGCGGATCCAGCCGCATCCGCGCATGCACGTCTACGCACCCGGCGTCGCCGGATATCGGCCCGTCGCGCTCGCGATCGCCGCGCAGCCGTTCGTGCGTGTGCTGCCGCTCGCGTATCCGCCATCGGAGATCTATTTCTTCAAACCGCTCAACGAACGCGTGCCCGTCTATCAGAAGCCGTTCATGCTGATGCAGGATGTGGTCGTCGAGGGCACGCGCGACGCTCAGGCCGCGTGGCGAGGCAAGGAGACGATCACCGTGTTCGGCACGCTCGACTATCAGGCGTGCGACGACAAGGTCTGCTTCAACCCCGCGTCGGTTCCGCTGTCGTGGACGCTGGCGTTGAAACCGCTCGTGACCGAGCGGCCTGCGACGCGACAGTAGCGCCGCCATGGTCTACGTGACCGCCGCCACTTCTCGCGCGGCTGGTCGCAGGCGAGACCGGCTTGGGGAAATCTGTGTGAAAAAAGGAAAAAAGATCCCTTACTGGACGATGCGGCTTGGCGCGAGCGTGACGATGCCGGCGGGGTCGGTGTCGGGATCGGTGTTGCCGACCGGCCGCGCGTACGCAATCGCCGCATGCGCGCGTTCACGCGCCGACGGTTGTTGATCGTTGGTGATCCAGTTCGTGCCGGACATCACGTCGATCGGCGCATTCGTGTGCCAGTATCCCATCGCATGGCCGAGCTCATGCCGCACCAGGCTCGGCGACGTGACCCACGGCCAGACCTGACAGCGCGGATTGTGCGCTTCCAATTCCACGTAGCCGCCGCTCACGGGCGCCCGGCCGCACTGGCTCGGATTCACCGAGGTCGCCGGCCATCTGATCGTGATCCATCCTGCCGTCCCCACACGTGTGCCCGTCCCCCGTTCCACCGCCGCGACTGTGAAGCGTTGACTGGTCCAGACCGGGACGATCGCGCGCGCGGTCGTCTCGACCATGTCGAGTGTCGGTCGGGGGATCGGCGCGCCGGCCTCATCGACGGTCTTGAGGTAGAGATTCGGATTCGTCGTCCAACGGCGAAGCGGTTCCAGCGCGGCGGGAGAATCAAGCCCGTTGCGGACGAACTGGCGATAGAAGCCGAGATCGAACCCGTTGAGACTGATCGCGTCCAACGCGACATCACGCGTCGACCCGACGGCGACCAGGAGCGATCGCGGCACGATCGTAGGTCCCGTCAATGACAGGCGCTGCGAACCGCTGGCGAGATTGGAGAGGGCGAAGCCACCGCTCACATCCGTTCCCGTTGTCTGCGACCCCAGATCCACAACGAGCCCGCCGAGCGGCTGGCCCCCGTTGGTCGCCGTGACGTGGCCAATCAGCGTGATTGACGGATCGGATGGGCTGGTGAGCGACGAACGTCCGCCGCAGGCGCACGAAGCGACGAGCACGACGACGATTGCGATCGTGTGCGAAAGTTGCGAAGGATGGCTTGCCATCCGGAAAGTCACGCCGTCGTGAGCGAAAGGGAGCGAGGGAAGCGAAGGTTGGCTTGCCACCCGAAGCTCACGTCGGTTTATCTGGCTTGTCCACCTCCGCGGCGGTTCTTCGCAGCGCCGCTACGGTGGACACCCTTCACCTGCGATCGTGAGCGAAGGGTGGTGGACGGCAGGAGGCTCGAACTCCCGACCTCCGCGTTGCGAACGTCCAACGGGGCAGACCATATCTCGTGGCACGGCCGCGACGCAAGCGCTCTGATCGGCAGAAGTAGGTCGAACGCAGAGAAGCGCGTATTTGCGGGAGCTTCTGCATAGTGGTGCACGCCGGTTGTCCACAATGTGTCCACAAAGAAATTCCCGTAAGTGATTGATCAGCGGTCCGGACGCTTCCGACGTTCGAGAACATCTTTCAGGACCGGTTATACTCACGGTATGAAAACCGCGGTATCTATTCCCGACGAGATCTTCGAGAAAGCCGAGCGCCTTGCGCGCCGCGCAAAGCGATCTCGTAGCGAGTTGTTTGCGGCAGCCTTGGCGGAGTACGTTGCGCGCCATTCACCTGACGAGGTAACCGACGCGATGAATCGCGTTTGTGCCGATGTTGGCGATCAAGAGGACGCGTTCGTTGCGGCCGCCGGGCGGCGCGCCCTGGAGCAGACGGAGTGGTGATCTCGCAGGGCGAGGTC
The DNA here is from genome assembly GCA_036004865.1 of Vicinamibacterales bacterium. Lineage (GTDB taxonomy): Bacteria > Acidobacteriota > Vicinamibacteria > Vicinamibacterales > CAVVIG01 > QHWF01. Next base: position 947 of record DASYQZ010000043.1, on the reverse strand, counting down.
TGGTGGGCCGATGTTCCACCCCCTGTCGGCTCGGAGGCAGGCTTTCGCCGGCCGGTCGTTGTCGTGCAGGGCGATGCGCTGAACCGCAGTCGCATCGCCACCGTCGTTTGCGTACCGCTCACCAGCAATCTCAAGTGGGCGGACGCGCCGGGCAATGTGCTGCTTGGTGCGCGCGCGACGAGTCTCACCAAGGATTCCGTCGCGAACGTCTCGCAGATTGTCGCGCTCGACAAGTCGTTCCTCACGGAACGCATCGGCAAGCTCTCGGCCGCCAAGGTGGAGCTGCTTCTTGCCGGCATCGACGTCATCCTTGGTCGGTAGGTGGCCTATGCGAATCTCATCGGGAACGGTTGTCGACGGCCGAGTGGAGTTGGATGTCGATCTACCCGAAGGCAGTCGAGTGATCGTCATAGCACACGACATGGACGAAACGTTCGTGGCCGATGCAGCGACTGAGAAGATTCTCCTCGAAGCGATTGCTCAATGTGAACGAGGCGGGACGATCGCGATGAAACAACTTCTCTCCGAGCTTCGTGGCGGAGACTGATCACATGCCGACGCGTGCAGCGTTGCGACGTGACGACATCCTGCAGGCTCTCCAGGCCAACAAGACACTGCTGGAGGCGTTTGGTGTTGCGCGCTTGTCGCTGTTCGGTTCGTTCGCTCGCGACGAAGGGCGAGAAGACAGCGACGTCGATCTGCTCGTGGAATTTAACCGGCCGATCGGGTTGTTCGAGTTCGTGCGCCTGCAGCGTCAGCTCCGCGGGCAAATCGGCCGTCGAGTCGAGCTCGTGACACCGCCAGCCCTAACCAGCCAAGGGCTCTGCCCTTGATATCCCAGTAATTCGCGAGGCGCATGAAGGGCAGAGCCCTTGGCTGGTTGTAAAGCGCGCTTCGCGCGCAACATCGTGAGCTCGTAGAGGCGTTCGGAGACGTATGCTTCCCGG
>DASYQZ010000042.1:0-4655 GCA_036004865.1 Vicinamibacterales bacterium | reverse complement strand
GGCGTGGTGGGGCCGTTTGCGCCCTCGACGACGACCTTGGCGCGGATGTCCGGCGCGTTGTCGATCGTGATCTGGTTTTCGAGCGCCGCCGGAATCAGGATGTCCACGTCGAGCTTGAACAGTTGCTCGTTGGCGAGCCGCTCGGCGCCGGCGAAGCCGTCGACCGTTTTCGTCTGCTTCACGTGCTCGGTCAGCTTCTCGAGGTCGAGGCCTTTGGGGTTGTACACGCCGCCCTTCCAGTCGGTGATGGCCACGATCTTCGCCCCGATGCCCGCCAGCAGCTCCGCGGAAATCGAGCCGACGTTGCCGAAGCCCTGCACGGCGACGGTGGCGCCCTTCATGTCGAAGCCGACGTGCTTGGCCGATTCACGCGCGACGATCATGACGCCGCGGCCGGTGGCTTCCCGGCGGCCGAGCGATCCGCCGAGCTCCAGCGGCTTGCCGGTGACCACGGAGGTGGTCGTGTGGCCGACGTGCATGCTGTAGGTGTCCATCACCCACGCCATGATCTGCTCGTTCGTGTTGACGTCGGGGGCGGGCACATCTTTTTCGGGGCCGATGGCGTCGACGATCTCCGCGATGTAGCGGCGCGTCAGCGCTTCGAGCTCGCGGCGCGACATGCGCGTGGGATCGCAGATCACACCGCCCTTGCCACCGCCGAAGGGGATGTGCGCGACGGCGCACTTCCAGGTCATCCACGCGGCGAGCGCGGTCACTTCGTCGAGGTTCACGCCCGGGTGATAGCGGATGCCGCCCTTCGCCGGACCGAGCGTGATGTTATATTGCACGCGATAGCCGGTGAACACTTCGATCTCGCCGTTGTCCATCTGCACCGGGCACGAGACGACGATTTGACGCTTGGGGTTGGTGAGGATCTTCCAGATGCCCGGCTCGAGATTGAGGATGTGAGCGGCTCCGTCGAATTCCTGGAGCATCGCACCGAATATCGGTCCGTGTCCTTCCATGACGCTCCTGTCGCCTAACCGAAACGGGCCAGCCTAGCGTGGCCCGCCTCGGCTAGTCAACCAGCGTCACGGGTCCTACCGCGCAATCACGACGTCATCGAACACGCCGTCGGCGGTCGTCGCCGCGTTGTGGCTCGTCACCGCGAGACCGACGAGCACGTCCGCGTTCATCGACACCGTCGTCGTGCCGAGCGTCATCCACGTGACGCCGTCCTTCGACCACGCGCCGGTGAAGACGTGGCCGGCGCGCGTGAGGCGCACCCAGCCTGGCGCCGCGGCCGGAATGATTGCGACGCTCGCGCTCGTGCCTCCGGTGACGCTGCGATATTGCATCGCCGCGCCCTTCGCCGCGGACACGATCATGTCGACCTGCTTCGCGCTCGCATCGAGCGACTCGCGGATCATGACGCCGGCCTTCGACCACGCGTGGACGTTTTGAATGCTGCGCACACGCGCCGTGATCGTGCCGTCGCCGGTCAATATCTGGAACACGTACATCAACCCATCGGCCGTGCCCCAGATGTCGGCGCCCGCGCCCTTCAGCGTGTAGTTCGTGTAGTCGGTCGTCGCGGACCCGAGGGTCGTGTTGATGCGGCTGCTCGTGAACGGCGTCAGCGCGCCGGCGTGGACGTTCGAGAACTTCGCCGTGGCGAGCGCGCCGTCTGCGTGACTCGTGACCGCGAAGCCGACGAGCGCGCTCTCGCTGAAACGCGGAATCGTTTGGCAGCCGACGAGGCTCCAGGCATCGGTCATGTTCTTCCGGTAGTACCCGCAGACCGTGCCGTTGACCGACGTCATCCTCAGCCAGACCGGCGCCGTGACCGCGGGTCCCGCGGTGTGCAGGCTCGTGCCGCCGAGCTCGAGGCGACGCTGGAACGCAATGCCCTTTCCCGGCGTGACGAAGATCGACACGTGCGGCGCGTCGGCAGTCGCATATGCGCGGACCATGATCCCGGCTTTCGTCCACGGCTGCACGTTCTGCACCGAGTCGACCCGCGTCGTCATTTCGAGGTTGCCGTTCACCCACTGGTACACGTAGTGGAATTCGTCTGAGGCGCCCCAGATGTCCGCGCCGCTGCCGGTCACCGTGAACACGCCGTTGTCGTAGCTCTCGCTTCCGGGCGCTCCGACCGCGCCAAGCTCGGTGTGATACCAGCCTGACGGCAGCGGACCGCCGGCCGCCGGCCGCAAACTGAAGGGCGGCGACCAGCCTTCGTCGGCGTTGCCGTTCGTGTCCGTCACTGTGATCTTGATGCGACCGAACTCCGTTCGCGGCCCTGGATTGTTCCACGATCAGATCCGTCGCGCGATCGCCGTTGAGGTCGGACGTGTTCAGCGTCAGCAGCGTGTTTTGAAACTGCTCGCCCATGCCAACCGTAAATGACGTCGCCGTCGCAAACGTGCCGTCGCCCTTGCCGGGCAGGATCGACACGCTGTCCCACATGACGAACGGTGCGGTGAGGCAGTAGTCGTCGCCGGTGTAGACGGCGGACCGGTTTCCGGTGGCGATATCGAGGATGCCGTCGCGATTGAAATCGCCGGCGACGACCTGCCAGCCGCCGCGCGGAATCTCGTAGGAAGCCGGCGCCGCGAACGTGCCGTCACCATTGCCCAGCGCGACGAAGACGTGGCCCCCCCCGAAACCACCAGTCGCCGTCGCCGCCCGAAGCGCTCGCGATCGCGAGATCGAGTTTGCCGTCGCCGTTGAAATCCGCGGCCGTGACGTCGTTCGCCTGGCCGCCGAAGGTCACATCGGCCGCGGTGAACGTGAACGCCCCTTGATTCAGGAACACCGACACTTTGTACCAATAGTGATTCCCGATCAGGATGTCGCGTTTCCCGTCGCCGTTGACGTCGGCGATCACGCCGTCTTTCGGGAACATGAGCCCCGGCAGGCTCACGACTTCCACGAAGGATCCTGTTCCGAGATTTTGAAACACGCGGACGTCATCCTCGTTTCCGAGGACCACATCGCGATTGCCGTCGCCGTCGAGATCTGCACTGAGCGCGTAGGACGCGCCGGTAGAGACATGCCAGCTGCTGCCGAACGTGCCGTCGCCGTTGCCGAGCACGACAGCGACTTCATAACTCGGCCGCCCCTGCGCCGCGACGACGTCGAGTTTGCCGTCGCGATTGAAATCGCCGACGCCGAGAACGGCGCCGGGGTAGCCGATGTCGGTCGGCGCCTTGAACGTTCCGTCGCCGTTCCCGAGCTGCACGCGGCTTCCGCCCGCGAGATCGGTGACGCCGTCGCCGTTGAAGTCGCCGGGCCACACGCCGCCGGTCAGCTCGACGTTGCGGCGCAACACCATCGGGTCAGGACTTTGCGCGCGGAGCGGCGATTGTCGAATGCCGATAACGATGATCGCAATCGTCAGAATGAATAGAACCAGTCGTCTCACAGATGCCTCCGAATCAGTACCGATCGATGCGCACGTCATCGAACGTCGCAGTCGCCTCCACACCCGCGTTGTGGCTCGAGACCGCGAGACCGATGTAGATGTCTTTGGACAGCGTGATATCGAGTTGGCCGATCAGGCGCCACACCTGAAGGTCGGTCGAGTAATACGCCTGGATAAAGTCCGACGATGGACCGACAACGCGCTCCAGCTGGACCCACGCCGGCGCGGTGCCCGTCTTTTGGCCGGCGCTCACGCTCGTCCCGCCTGTCGCGCTGCGGTACTGCATCGCGAACCCTTTGCCCGGCGTGATGAACCCATCGATCTGCTTCGCATCTGCCGCCAACGATTCGCGAATCATCACGCCGGCTTTGGTCCATGGATGGGCGTTCTGCACGCTGAGCACGCGCGCCGTGATCCTCCCGCTGCCGCTGAACGGCACCCAGAGATACTCGAGCGCGTCACTCGTTCCCCAGATGTCCGCACCCGATCCTTTCACCGTGTACGTCGTGCCGTTCGCGATCGACGCGCTTCCTGTGGCGGCACCAATCGCGGACGTACTCCACGCAGGCGATGCCGCGAGCCGTACACCCCGAAACTTCGCGGTGGCGATCGATCCGTCTGCATGGCTCGTCACTGCCACTCCAACGTCGACAGTCGATCCCATGCTCGTGGTCTGCTGCGCGAGCAGCGTCCACGCGTCAGTCGGGTTCTTCCGGTAGTAGGCGAAAAAGTTGACGCCGTCGCGCACGAGGCGCAGATAGACGGGCGCGGTGTACGCAGGGCCGGCCGTACTGATGCTGCTGCCGCCTTCTGTCGTCCTCCGCTGGAAGGCGATGCCTTTACCGGGCGTCGCGAAGAGCGAGACGTGGGGCGACGCGGCATCGGTCGCGTTCGCCCGTACCATCAGCCCGGCCTTCGTCCACGCGTTGACCGCATCGACCGAGCCCACACGCGTGTTGATCTCGAAGTTGCCGCCCATCGATTTCCACACGTAGTGGAACTCGTCGGCCGTGCCCCAGATGTCGGCGCCGCTGGCCGAGACGGTGAACACGTCGCCCTCGAACACAGAGCCGTCGACAGTCGTCGCGCCGGCCGCGCCGACGCTGCCCACGTCGGCGTGAAGCCATCCGCTCGGCAGCGTCCCCGTTCCGCCACCGCCGGTCGCCGCGCGGATCTTGAAGAGGCCGGTCCATCCGTGCGCGGGCACGTCTGCGTCGCGCGTGGCGGCCCAGACGTACGCCTGCTCCGTCGGCGGATTCGGGTTGTTCCAGGTACATTGATGCGCGCC
>DASYQZ010000041.1:0-13299 GCA_036004865.1 Vicinamibacterales bacterium | reverse complement strand
GGCTCGTCGACGGCGACGGTCGGTTCCAGACCCTTCTCGTGGAGCGGCGCGCCCGACGGGGTGAGGTAGCGTGAGGTGGACAACCAGAGTCCGGCGCCGTCGGGCAGCTTCACGAGCTTCTGCATCGCGGCGCGTCCGATGGTGTGTTCGCCGATGAGCTCCGCGCGCTTATTGCCGACGAGCGCCGACGCGAAGAGCTCCGCTGCGGCGGACGTCCCTGCATCGACCAGCAATACGGCCGGCTGCGTGATCGTCCCGTCGCCCGCGGCCGCTGCGATCGTGTCGCGCGCGCCGCCGCGTATCTCGCGCATCGCGAGCGTGCCGCTCGCGACGAAGAGGCGTGCGAGCTCGAGGCCCGTTTCAAGCTGTCCGCCGGACGTGCGCCGGATGTCGATGATCCACTTGGCCGCGCCGTTTTTCGTCAGGTCCTGAATCTGCGTGCGCAGCCGTCCCGCCGTACCGTTCGCAATCGCGGTGATGCGCACGTACCCGACACCTGGCGCGGCGATGCGGCCGGTGATGTCGCCGGCGGGAACGGGCGCACGCACCAGGTCGATGACGTGCGGGTCGGCCGCGTTGCCGCGAATGACGGTGACGGTGACCTTCGACCCCGTCGCGCCGCGCAGCGCACGCATGCCCTCCCACACCGACATCTCGCGCGTCGGCGTCTCGTTGATTGCGCGGATGTAGTCGCCGGTGCGGATGCCCGCCTTCGCAGCCGGGGAATCGTCGCGTGTCGCGATGACGCGCAAATAGTACTGACGCGTGAGATCGATGCCGACGTCGCCCGGCGCCAGCGGTGTGCCGGCCTCGATTTGCTTCACCTCGTCGGCCGTGAGGTACGCGCTGTCCGGATCGAGACCGTCGGCCAGCCCGTGCATCGCCCCGCGCATCACCTTGTCGACGTTCGCCTGTTCGACGTAGTTGCTCATGATCAAGCTCACCACGTCGTCGAAGATCTTCAGGTGCTGATACGTGTCCTCGCGGGCCATCGCCTTGCCGAGGAAGCCGCCGACAACCGCAAACGCGATCACGGGCGCCGAGATGGTCATGACGATTACGCGTGTTCTGGACGACATAAGCACCCTAATCAGCAATCAACAATCAATCAGCAATTACCAATCTGCAATCAGCAATCTCAGCGTCGCTTGAGCCATTGTAACGGGTCGACCGGCTGACCGTCGATGCGAAGCTCGAAATACAGCCCGGCGGCGCCAGAGCGAGTCGGCCCGACCGAGCCGATCGGTTGACCGCGATCGACGTGGGCCCCTTTCTTCACGGCGATCTCGAGCAAATCGCCGTACAAGCTGAACGTTTGCGATCCGTGATCCAGGATCACGAGGTTGCCGAATCCGGAAAAAGTGCCCGCGAACGCCACAACGCCGTCGTGCACGGCCGTGGCGTCGGCGCCCTCGGCTGCAGCAATCTCGATCCCTTTTGAATTCTCCCCGCCGAATCGCTGGCGGACCTCGCCGCGGACCGGCCACTCGAGGACGCCGCGGAACGGCTTCAGCGGCAGCGCCGCGATTTCCGCGGGCGGCGCCCCGCGCGCGATGTCGCGCAGCGCGACCTGCAGCTTCTGTTGTGCCGTCTGCAGCTCCCCGGCGAGCTGCGCGTTGAGATCGCGGCGGCGATCGATGTCTCGAATGAGATCGCTGCGGGCCTGCGCGGCACGCTGCGCGGCGACGCGCGCTTTTTCGGCGGCGGCGCGAACCGCCGTCAGTGCCTTCTGACGTTCTTCGAGCGTGGCGCGCGTCGCTTTCAGCGCATCCAGCGTGCGCTGATGCGACGCGACGCGATCGCGATCGAGCTTGGCCATTGCGGCGACGGTGCGCGACGCCTGGCCGATGCGCCGGATGTCGGGTGTCGAAAGCAGCAGCCGCAGATAGCGCGCGCGGCCAAGCTTGTAGATTTCCACGAGGCGCGAACTGAGCTCGGGACGCTCGGCCGCTTCGGAGGTCCGCAGAGCCTCCATCCGCTCGGTCGTCGCGGTCAGTTCGCCGCTGACTTTCGCGGCGTCGGCGTCGAGCTGCTTCAGCTCTGCGTCTTTCAACTGACGCTCGATCTCGAACTTCCGCAGATCGTTCAGGAGCGTCCGCTCTTCCGACGCGAGGCGATCCGCTTCGCGCTGGAGCGCCTGCAGCCGCTCGCCCGCACGCCGCGCGAGCGCCTCGGTCCGCGCGCGATCGGGCTGTTGGCCTGCGAGTACAGCCGCGCCCACCACGATCAACGCAGAAACCGCAGAAAAAGCCCTTCTCACCCCAGAGAACAGCCTTCTCTGCGAGTTCTGCGGATTCTGCGTTGATCGTCTAGAACAACGGTTTGCCATCGATATCACTGGGAATCGACAACCCGAAGTACTTCAATACCGTCGGCGCGATGTCGATGATGCTCGTGGCGCTCCCGGCGGCAACCGGGACGCTCGAAATCAGCGTCCCCGGCGTCGACTTGTAGTCGAACGATCCGTGGTCGCCGGACCACTTCTTCATATTCGGGTAGACGAGGCCGGGCGGCGAGCCGCCGAGCGTCGACTGCCACGACACGCGGTAACCGTCGGCCATGCCTACCTGGAGTTCCGCCGCGTTCTTCACGAATTCTCCCGAGTAGATCTCGTCAGCCTTGTAGACCGCGTCGACGATGCGCGCGCCGTTGTTCGGATCCGTCATCGTCAGCAGCCGCTTGGCAAGGTCGTCCTGCACCTCGGTCGACTCCGCGCCCGGCGAGACGATGCCGCGGCCTTCGCGTCCTTTGAGGTTGATGTAGATCTGGCCGAGGCCCATCGCGTACGCCTTCGTGCGGGTCCAGTCGACGTTCTCCCAGAACGTGCCGCCGCCGAACAGATCGTCCAGCTTCTTTTCGCCGGGCTGCTGGCCGTGGATGGCCATGAAGCCTTCCTGGACGAGCCACGTGTTCAGGTTCACGGAATAGCGGAACGAATGAAATCCGTGGTCCGACACGATGAGGATCGGCGTGCTCGGATCGACGCGCGCGATCACCTCGCCGACGAAGTCGTCGCACTTGCGGTACACGCGCTCGATCGCATCCTGGAACCGTGGGACCAGCGCCTTGTCGTACATCGGATGCGCCGGATCCGTCAGGCGCCACATCATGTGTTGCACGCGATCGGTCGATTCGATGACGCCGACGACGAGATCCCACTGCTTCGCGTCGAGCCGCTGCAGGATGACCTGCGCGCGATCGTCGAACGCGCGGTACAAGTCGTCCATGAACGTCTTTTCGTCGATCCGATCCTCGTTGAGCGGCCACGTCGCTTCCGCCCAGCCGAGCGTCCGATAGGGACCGAGCCGCTCGTAGAGGTCGCCGGCAAACGACGGCGGCGCCGACATCGGCGCGGGCGGGTTGTCCGGCTTCCAGTTCACCGGTGAGACATAGAGCTGCAGCTCCGGTCCTGCGCTGATCAAATAGAGCTGCACCATGCCGTGGACGCGCACGAGCAGGTTGATGCTGAAATCCAGATTGATCCACTTGCTCCAGTCGCGCTCCGCCAGCCGGATGGAGGTGTCGCCGATGTCGATCGTCGCGGACTTGCCGGCGCGGTTCCAGTGGATCGTGATCGGCAGCCTGATGTCCTCGCGCGCTTCGAGCTCGGCGATCTTCATCTTGTCCAGCTCGCTCGGCGGCGTCTTCGCGCGGGCTTCGCGCAGCTGCTTGCGCACGATTGGATTCGGCGGACCGACGAGCTCGGAGTGCGCCACGTCGCCTTCGAAGACGAGGCGCTTCAAAATGCCGCCGAACTCCGTGTTGCCTTCCTCGTACCGGCTCAGATCGGTGCCGAAGTAATAAAAGGTCCCCATCGTGCCGCGGATGTCGGGCAACGGAAGGCCCGACAACAGCTCGCCGTTGGGCACGTCTTCCGGCGGATAGGTCACCGGCACCGTCAACACGCTCGATCGCACGCCGCCGCGGCCCGCCGTCACCCAGAACGACGTTCCGCCGCGAATGGACGTGATTCTGGGTTTCGAGATCGGGATGTAGTTGAGGATGAAGCGCGGCGGCTCGCGCGTGACCATGCCAAGATCCGGCAGGTACGTGTTGGTATCGCGCACGAGGAAATCGTAAATGTTGTGTTTGCCCGCGTTCACCCCGGTGGCAAACGACGCCCATGCCGTCGGCGATTCCGGCGAGTGCGTCGTCTCGAGCGGATGCACGCCGCCTCCGCGTGCGGCGAGCTTCTTGAGGTTCGGCAGCTTGCCTTCGTCCATCCATCGCTGGACGAGCCGCGGATCCATCCCGTCGAATCCGAGAATGACGAGCTTCTGACGGAATTTTTCCGGTGGACGGCCCGTGCCGCACGCCGCTGCGGCCACGCCAACGACGAGCCAGCCGAACAGGAATCGTTTCACAAGCGTTCGAGAAGGAAGGAATTATAACATTTGAGTATGCGTGTTCTCGGCGTCGACGTCGGCGAACGACGCGTCGGCGTGGCCATCAGCGATCGATCGCGCACGCTCGCGCGGCCGCTCGCGACGCTGACGGTCGAGCGCGAGGCCGACGCGGTGGATCGCGTCGCGGACATGATCGCGCGCCTTCGCGACGAGGAGGACGGCCTCGATATGGTCGTGGTCGGTATGCCCGTGCAGCTCGACGGATCCGGGAATCATGCGACAGCGCGCGCCGTCGCGTTCATCGAAGCGCTGCGCGCGCGCGTGCCGGTGGTGATCCTCACCGAGGACGAGCGGCTGACGAGCCGCGAAGCCGAGAGCCGGCTCGCGGTGCAGGAGCGCGACTGGCGGAAGCGCAAAGAGAAGCTCGACGCCGCCGCCGCGGCCATCATCCTGCAGGATTATCTCGACCGATCATCGTGACGTCGGGGACGGCCTTCAGGCCGTCCCGCGGAGGACCGTGAGAAGGCTTGTTCTTGCACTCCTGTTGCTGCTCATCATCGCCGCTGGCGCCGGCGCCGCGTTGATGTACACGCGCGTCCACGCGCTGTACCTCGGATACTCGAGCGCCGAGCAGTTCGTCGACATCCCGCAGGGCGCAGGCAGCCGGTCGATAGGCGAGCGGCTGGTCGCCGGCGGCGTGATCCGCGACGTCCTGACCTATCGCGCCGCGTTGTGGATGAGCGGCAAGGGGCGGCAGCTCAAGGCCGGCGAGTACCGGTTCGATCACGCGATGACGCCGCTCGAGGTCATCGACAAGCTCGCCCGCGGCGACGTGTACGTCGTCAACGTCACGTTTCCCGAGGGGTTGACGATCGCCGAGATGGCAAAAATCTTCGAGTCGCACGGCCTGGGGCCGGCGTCCGCGTTTATCCAGGCGGCGGGGAACGCCGAGCTCGTACGCGCGCTCGATCCGGCGGCCCGTGACCTCGAGGGCTATCTCTTTCCTGAAACCTACGGTCTGCCGCGCAGGAGCGATGCGGCGAAGCTGATTCGCCTGATGGTCTCGCGGTTCGAGCACGTGTTCACGCCGGAACTGCGTCGGGAAGCGGAGGCGCGACACATGACCGTGCGTCAGGCGATGACGCTGGCGTCGATCGTCGAGAAGGAAACCGCACGTGCCGACGAGCGGCCGCTGGTGGCGGCCGTCTACGAGAACCGCACGAGAATCGGGATGCCGCTGCAGTGCGACCCGACGGTCATCTACGCGCTGCAGCGCGCCGGGAAATACACGGGCAACCTGCGGAAAGACGATTTGCAGTTCGACTCTCCGTACAACACCTACCGCTATCCCGGTCTGCCGCCGGGACCGATTGCGTCACCCGGCCGCGCGTCCATCGAAGCCGCCGTGCACCCGGCCGCCGCCGACTTCCTGTACTTCGTCAGCCGCAACGACGGCTCGCACGTCTTCGCGCGCACGCTCGACGAGCACAATCGCAACGTGCACAAGTACCAGGTGGAGTACTTTCGCGAACAGCGTCAAAGCAGGGATTAGGCTAATCCCTAATCCCTAATCCCGAATCCCTACTAAGATCCCCGTAGCGGGCTGCGCCCCGCACGAAAGCAAAAACATGAAGCGCGTACTAATCGTCTTGCTCGCCATGGCGGCCATCGCCGCCGCCGACACGACGTCGGCGCGCGTGCGCGCCTGGCGGCTCGATCACGAGAAGCAGATTCTCCTGGAGCTGTTCGACTTCCTGTCGATTCCCAACGTCGCGGCGAACAAGGGCGATATCGAGCGCAACGCGCAGGCGCTGACGCGCATGTTCGAGCACCGGCGCTTTCTTCCCGAGAGGATTGCGACCTCGGGATCGCCGGTGGTGCTCGCGGAACGGCGCGCGCCCAGCCTGCGCCGCACGATCACGTTCTACTTCCACTACGACGGCCAGCCGGTCGATCCCACTGAGTGGATCTACGAGCCGCCGTTCTCGCCGGTCATCGTCGTCGAGCACGAGCCTGCCGGCCGAACCCTCACGCTCAAGACGTGGCAGGGCCCGATCGATCCGGAGTGGCGCATCTACGGCCGCTCCTCGTCCGACGACAAATCACCAATCATCGCGCTGCTCGCGGCCGTCGATGCGCTTGAAGACTCGAACATCCCGCTGACCTCGAACATCCGCGTGATCATGGAGGGGGACGAGGAGGCGGGCTCGCCGTCGCTCGAACAGGTGGCGCGTGAGCACGGCGACCGCATCCGAGGCGACGCGCTCATCATGGTCGACGGCCCGCGGCACGCGAGCGGCCGCCCGACGATGTTCTTCGGGACCCGCGGCATCATGAGCGCGCTCGTCACGGTGTACGGACCAACGCGCGACCTGCACAGCGGCAACTACGGCAACTGGGCGCCCAACCCGGCGCTCGCGCTCGCGAAGCTGCTCGCCTCGATGAAAGACGATCGCGGCCGCGTCACGGTCGATGGGTTCTACGACGATGTGACGCCGCTCACGGCGGAGGAGCGTCAGGCGATCGACGCGATCCCGGACGAGGCGCCGATGCTCATGAAGACGTTCGGCTTCTCGCAGGCCGAAACGGCGACCGAGCGTCTCGAGCTGCGCCACAACCTGCCGACGCTGAACATCAACGCGTTCGAGGCGGGCGGCGGCGTCGGTGGACAGGGCCGCACGATCATCCCCGCGTCGGCGAGCGCGCGACTGGATCTCCGCCTCGTGAAGGCGATTGATCCGGCGAAGCAGTTCGAGCGCCTCGTCGCCCACGTCCGCAAGCAGGGCTTCTTCATCGTCGACAAGGAGCCGGATGCGGCCACGCGCGCGGCGCATCCGTGGATCGCGCGCGTGATGCGAACCGGCGGCTACCCGGCGGGTCGCACGCCGATGAACGTGCCGATCGCGGCCGCGATCTCAAAAGCGCTGGCCGACGCGGCCGGCGGCCCGATCGTGCGGCTGCCGACGATCGGCGGCAGCGCGCCCTTCTATGTGTTCACCGACGTGCTGAAAGTGCCGACCTTCGGGCTGTCGATCGTCAACTTCGACAACAACCAGCACGGGCCGAACGAGAACCTGCGGATTCAGAATCTGTGGGAAGGGATCGAGTCGATGGCCGCGCTGCTGACGATGCCTTAGCGCTCGCCCCACTTGAGCTTTTCACGCAACACCGCGAAATAGCTCCGCGTCGACGGGCGAATGAGCCGCAGCGTCCGATCGGCGCGGCAGATGCGGATCTCGTCGCCGGCCTGCAGGTGAAATCCCGCCTGACCGTCGAACGTCACATACAACTCCTCACGCGGGTCCACGATGATGGGCTGCACGCGCACCGGCGCCGACACCGGGATGACGATCGGCCGGTTGGTGAGCGTGTGCGGCGCGATGGGCGTGAGGATCAGCGCGTCGAGCGTTGGCTGCACGATGGGCCCGCCGGCCGCGAGGTTGTACGCGGTCGACCCGGTCGGCGTCGCGACGATGAGACCGTCGGCCTTCACGCGCGTGAGGAACTCCTCGCCGACCGAGACCGACAGATCGATCATGCGCGAGCGCGCGCCCTTGGTCACGACGACGTCGTTCAGCGCGATGTGATCCGCATGAGTCGCGCCATTCCGGATCGTCGTCGATCGCAGCATCATCCGTTCTTCGACCGGCGCGCGGCCGCTGAGCGCCGCGTCGAGCGACGGATACAGCTCGGGCAGCGTCACTTCGGTGAGAAATCCAAGGCTGCCGAAGTTGACGCCGAGCATCGGGATGCCGGATCCCGCCGCGCCGATGCAATCCGCCATCGACAGCAGGGTGCCGTCGCCGCCGAGGACGACGACCATATCGACCTCGGAGACGAGCGCCTGCTTCTCGGCGACTCGGCGGCCGGCGCCCGCCGGCGCCGCCGACGCCGTCGACAACAGGGCCGCCGTCGCCGTCTCGTAGACCGGCTCGATGCCGCGCGCGTCGAGCCACGCGCCGATGTCGAGCAGATGCTGGGTAGCGTTCGTCAGCCGCGCTTTGGCGACGATTCCGACCTTCATCGAATGGTCATTCTGCCACGGTCCGCGCTTCCATCGCCCGGATGATGGCGGTCAACGCCGCGTTCACCGGGCAGTCGATTCCGAACCGCCTCCCGAGCGCAACCACGGCGCCGTTCATGAAGTCGATTTCCGTCAGCTTGCCGCGCGACAGATCCTGGCGCATCGACGCGATGTTGCGCGACGAGCCGAACACGTCGGTGATCGTCTGGAGGAAATCTTCGGTGAATGTCACACCGTCCGCGCGGGCGACAGCGAGACATTCATCGATCACCAGACGCTTCAGCGGATCGAGACGCGAGTCGGCGACGCTGCCCACATCGGTGCCCATCAGAGACGTGATCGGATTGATGACGCAGTTGAAGATCAGCTTGCGCCAGATCTCGGCCTTGATGTCATCGGACACTCGGCCATCGAGGCCGCTGGCGGTCAGGAGGCTCGCAATCGCCCGGCTCTGCGGACCCTGTTCGATGAGCGTGTAGCCGGCCACCTTGTAGTCGATGACGCCAGGCTCGCGGAAGATGGCGCCGAACTGCGTGATGGCGCGGAGCACGACCGCGCGCGACCCGAGCACGTCCTTGACGACCTCCTCGCTGCCCAGCCCGTTCTGAACGCAGAGGATCACCGTGTCGTCGCGCACGTGGTACGCGAGCGTCGCCGCCGCCGCCCGGTTGTCGCTGACCTTCGTCGTCAGCAGGACGAGCGTCGCCGGCGCGATCGCGCCGACGCCAGTGGCCGCGCGCAGATGGCACGTCACCTCTTCGCGGCCGGTGAGCCGGAGACCGTCGCGGTTGATCGCGTCGACATGCTCGGACCGGGCGATGAGCGTCACGTCGTGTGACGCCGCCAGCTTCGCGGCATAGACGCTGCCGATCGCGCCGCCGCCGAACACGACGATGTGGTCAAACGGCGCCATGCATCAATGTGTGAGATGCAGGAAGAATTCCTGGTTGCCCGTGGCGCCGGCGATCGGCGACGGTGTCATGCCGGCGCGCGCGAAGCCACACGCCAGCGCCGCTTCGGTCACGCGTGCGATCACGGCGTCGTGGATGGCGGGATCGGTCACCAGGCCGTGCTTGCCGACCTCGTCACGGCCCGCTTCGAATTGCGGCTTCACGAGCGCGACGACGTCGGCTGGACGATCGAGAAGCGGCGGCAGCGCGGGAAAGATGTGACGCAGTGAAATGAAGGCCACGTCGATCGTCACCAGACTGACCTCGTACGGCACATCGTCTCGCGTCAGCCTCCGCGCGTTGACGCCTTCGGAGACGAGGACGCGCGGATCGTTTCGCAGACGCCAGTCGAGCTGTCCGTGACCGACGTCGAGCGCGATGACGCTCCGGGCGCCGCGCTGCAGCAGGACGTCGGTGAACCCGCCCGTCGAGGCGCCGATGTCGAGCGCGCGCCGGCCGCTCGGATCGATGCCGAACGCATCGAGCGCGCCCGCCAGCTTGATGCCGCCGCGGCCGACATACGGATGATCGGGCGACGACAGCTCGACCCGTGCGTCGGCGGCGACGGGTGCGCCAGCTTTGGAAACAACCTGGCCGTCGACGCTCACCTGGCCCGCGAGGATCAGCGCGCGCGCCCGCTCGCGCGAGGGCGCGAGGCCGCGATCGAGGAGGAGCACGTCGAGACGCGTTTTGCGGCTCAAACTGATCACCACGGAGGACACGGCGGACACGGAGGAAAAATCCTGTACATGATTTTGCCCTCCGTGTCCGCCGTGTCCTCCGTGGTGGAGAGCTTCATCTTCAGCTGCGGCGTGATACGACCCATTGCGCGATCGCGTCGAGCCACCCCGCTGTCAGCTTCGCGTCGACGAGCGTCTGATGCGCGCGAGCGACGCATTCGGCCGCCAGCGTCCGCGACGCGTCGAGGCCGAACAGCGACGGATACGTCGGTTTCGAATCGGCGGCGTCCTTGCCCGCGGTCTTCCCGAGCTCCTCCGCCGCGCCTTCGACGTCGAGGATGTCATCGACGATTTGAAACGCGAGACCGACGTCCGTTGCATACGCATCGATCGCGAAGACGAGGTCGTCGGACCCGCCCGCCATGATTGCGCCGCTGACGGCGGATGCGCGGATGAGCGCGCCGGTTTTTCGTGCGTGCATCGCGCGCAGACCGTCAGCGTCGAGTGCGACGGCGCCGCCTGGCGCCTGCCCGGCCGCCTGCAGGTCGATCGCCTGGCCGCCCACCATGCCCGCCGGCCCCGCAGCGTCGCCGATCATGCGCAGCACGCGCAGCTTCCGCGCCACGATTGCGGGATCGTTCCCTCCCGGCTCGCGGGCGAGCAGCGTGAACGCCTCGGCATGGAGACCATCGCCCGCGAGAATCGCGATGCCGTCGCCGTACACGACGTGCAGCGTCGGGCGGCCGCGCCGAAGCGTGTCGTTGTCCATCGCAGGCAGGTCGTCGTGAATCAGCGAGTAGGTGTGAATCAGCTCGATCGCGCACGCCGCCGGCAGGGCGAGATTGGAAGCGTCGCGGTCGATCGCCTCGGCGGCGGCGAGCGTCAGGATGGGCCGCAGACGTTTGCCGCCGGCGAACACGCTGTAGCGCATCGCGTCGCTGACGATCGCCGGGCACACCGGCGGGCGCGGCAGATATCGATCCAGCGCTTCGTCGACCTGTGTGCGGGCGCTGGTCAGAAAATCAGCGAGCGAGGCGGCGGTCACGAGATCAGCGATCGGGGTGATCGGCGAGTGACGCGGGCGCCGGCTTGAGCTCGCCGCGCTCGTTCAGGATCTCGATGCGGCGCTCGGCCTCTTCGAGCCGCGCGTGGCAGAAGCGCGAGAGCTGCACCCCGCGCTCGTAGAGCGCCAGCGACTGCTCGAGCGGCAGATCGCCTTCTTCGAGCTTCTTGACGATCGTTTCGAGCTCGGCGATGGCGGCTTCGAAGTCCTTGATCGAGGTATCGGGCATGTCGCTGCTCTGAATTAACACGAAGGGCACAAAGGACACAAAGGAAAAGACGCAAAGAGAAAAGCTATAGGTCTTCCCTTTGTGTCCTTTGTGTCCTCTGTGTCGACTCGGCGCTGGATCGAACCTCGCAGTCCAATTCCCCGCGCGCCAACGTGACGCGCACCGTGTCGCCGGGCGCGACGGTCGACGCGTCGTGGAGCACGCGCGTCTTGTCGGCATTCCACGCCACGGCGTACCCGCGGCCGAGCACCGCGAGCGGACTGAGCGTCTCGAGCCGGCCGGTGGCGTGCTGGAATTGCGCGCGCGCCCGATCGCGTCGTCTTCCGGCGGCGCTGCGCATGCGTTCGGCGACGGCGACCAGCCGCGTCCGGATCTCTGCCAGACGGCGTCCTGCATCGAATGTGGCGAGCTGGCGTTCGAGCTGCTGAAGCCGCCGTTCGCGCGCCGCGAGGCCCGCGCGCGCGAGGCGCGCGAGCACGTGCGTCAGTTCCGCCGTGTGACGTCCGCGCATCGCGACGCGCCCGGGCAGGCCGGCGAAGGCTGGCCGGCTGTCGGCGACGTGCACGCGGCGGCTCAATCGCTGGATGCGGCCTCGCGCGGCCGCGCGCAGCCGATCCTGCAGCCGATCGATCTGTCCGCAGAACGTGTCCTTGTGCGAGACGACCAGCTCGGCGGCCGCCGACGGCGTCGGCGCGCGGACGTCGGCAACGAAGTCGGCAATGGTGACGTCCGTTTCGTGGCCGACCGCCGCAATCACCGGCACCGGACATCGCGCGATCGCGCGCGCCACGATTTCCTCGTTGAAGGCCCAGAGATCCTCGATCGATCCCCCGCCGCGTCCGACGATCACGACATCCACCGCCGGTACGCGGCCGATCTGCCGCATCGCCTGGGCGATCTCGATCGCCGCCCCTTCACCTTGCACTCTCGCGGGACGGATGACCAGATGCGCGTTGGCGTACCGCCGCCGCAGCACTTTGATGATGTCGCGAATGGCCGCGCCCTCGAGCGATGTGACGATGCCGATCTTCCGCGGGAGGGCGGGCAGCGTCCGCTTGCGCGCTCGGTCGAAGAGCCCTTCCGCCTGCAGCCGCTGTTTCAGTTGATCGAAGGCGAGCTGCAGCGCGCCGAGTCCCTGCGGTTCGAGGTGCTCGCAGACGAGTTGGTACTCTCCCTTGGGTTCGTAGACCGAGATCTTCCCGCGCGCGAGCACACGCGTCCCGTCGGTCGGCTTGAATTTCAGATAGCGCAGCGCCGATCGAAACATGAAGCCGCGCAATTGAGACGACGCGTCTTTCAGCGTGAAGTACAGATGACCGGTGTTCCAGACGCGGCAGTTGGAGAGCTCGCCCTCGACCCAGACTTCGAAGAGCTGGCCTTCGAGCAGATCGCGAACCTTGATCGTGAGTTCCGTCACGCTGAGGACACGACGAGCTGTCGACAGTTGACAGTCGACAGTCGACAGGGGAGTCGACAGTTGGTCGACCGTCGACGGTTTACTGTCGACTGTCGACTGTGGACTGTCGACTTCTTCGCCGTCGTCCTCTTCAAACAGACGATCGAACAGATCCGACACTGGAAATGTCTTTCAACTCGTCAAGACTGTAGCTGAGACGCTCGATGTCTGTCGCATGGCCGGTGCGCTCGTCGGCTTCGACAATCACGGCGTTCAGCCGCGGATTGCCGGTCGCCGTCTCGAATCGCGCCGGCAGCGCGTTGAGAAACCGTCCGAGCGCCGCCTCCGTCTCCACGCCGATGATCGAGTCGTGTGGGCCCGTCATGCCGACGTCGGTCAGATACGCCGTGCCCTTCGGCAGAATCCGTTCGTCCGCCGTCTGCACGTGCGTGTGCGTGCCGATCACCGCCGTGGCCTTGCCGTCGAGGTGCCACCCCATCGCGATTTTTTCCGACGTCGCCTCCGCGTGGAAGTCGACGAAGACGATGCGCGTCCGCTCCCGCAGCGCGCCGATCTCCTGCACCACCCGTGTGAATGGATCGTCGATGTTG
>DASYQZ010000040.1:0-13567 GCA_036004865.1 Vicinamibacterales bacterium | reverse complement strand
GCGCAAAGAGCTCGAGCGCGAAACCGCGAACTGGCAGCGGCTCTCCGCCGCGATCACCGGCGTGGTCAAGCTCAAAGAAGCGTAAGAGGAAGCCCGTGCGCTGGATGCACACGATGCGGCTGCGAATGCGGTCGCTCGTTCGGCGATCGCAGGTCGAGGACGAGCTCGACGCCGAGCTGCGCTATCGCCTCGACATGAGGGCCCTGAGATGCGAATGATTCACGTGTTGGCGCTGCGGCTGCGATCGCTCTTCCGGCGATCGCGCGTCGAAGACGAGCTCGACGAGGAGCTCCGGTTTCATCTCGATCAGCAGGCGCAGGCGTTCGCGGCGCAGGGGCTGTCTCCGGACGAATCGCGGTATGCGGCGCTGCGGGCGATGGGCGGCGTCGATCAGCGCAAAGAGGCATGCCGCGATGCCCGTCGCGTGTCGTGGATCGAGAACACGTCCCGCGACGTGCGCCATGCCGCGCGCGTGTTGCGGCACAGCCCCGGGTTCACCTGCGTGGCGATCGTCTCGCTCGCACTCGGCATCGGCGCGAACACCGCGATCTTCCAATTGCTCGACGCCATCCGGCTGCGGACGGTTCCCGTGGCCGACCCGCAGGAACTGGCCGAAGTACGGCCGGCGGGCGGTCATCGCGGGATGGGTGTGACCAACGGGTTCAATTCCGAGATGACGAATCCGCTGTGGGAACACATCCGCGATCGTCAGGAAGCGTTCTCGGGAATGTTCGCGTGGGGCACGACGGGCTTCCTGATGGGCCGCGGCGCCGAGACGCGGAACGTCGGCGGACTGTGGGTGAGCGGCGACTTCTTCTCCGTGCTGCGTATTGCCCCGGCAAGAGGCCGTCTCATCGCGGCAGCGGACGATCAGCGCGGCTGCGGACCGCGCACGGCGGTCATCAGCTACGCATTCTGGCAGGGCTACTTCGGCGGGAGCGACTCGGCGATCGGCTCGACGTTGACGATTTTCGGCAAACCGATCGAGGTGATTGGCGTGACGCCGCCGGAATTCTTCGGGTTGGAGATCGGCAAGCAATTCGACGTGGCGTTGCCGATCTGCTCGGCCGCGACGTGGGGCAACTCGCTCGATCAGCGCAATGTCTGGTGGCTGACGGTGATGGGTCGGTTGAAGCCAGGATGGACGCTCGCGCGGGCGTCCGAGCATCTGCGAGCCATGAGTGCGGGCGCGTTCGAGGCGACCATGCCGCCGGGATACGAAGCGGCATCCCGGGACACCTATCGGAAGTTTCAGCTCACGGCGCAGCCGGCCGGATCGGGGACCAGTCGTCTCCGAGGAATGTACGAACGATCGCTGTGGCTGCTGCTGGCGATTACCGGACTCGTGCTGCTCATCGCCTGCGCAAACCTCGCCAACCTGATGCTCGCGCGCGGCGCCGCGCGTGAGCGCGAAATGGCGATCCGCGTCGCGATCGGCGCGTCGCGCGTGCGTGTGGCGATGCAGCTCCTGTCGGAGAGCGTGCTGCTCGCCGTGCTCGGCGGCGTGCTCGGCGCCGGCATTGCGGCCTTCTTGAGCCGCGCCGTGATCGCGTTCATGACGACCGGGGGCGACGACCTGCACCTCAACGTCGGTCTCGACTGGCGGATTTTTGCGTTCACCGCCTGCGTCGCGTTGCTCACGTGCCTCGTGTTCGGCCTGGCGCCGGCCGTGAAGTCCTCGCTCATCGAACCCGCGGCGTCGGTGAAATCCGGCGGCCGCGGCACGACCATCGGCGGCGAGCGATTCATGTTTCGACGCGTGCTGGTCGCCGGTCAGGTGTCGGTGTCGCTGATTCTGCTGGTCGTGGCTCTGTTGTTCGTGCGCAGCTTTCGGAATCTGATTACGCTCGACACCGGCTTCCGCCGGAGCGGCATCGTGCTTGGGCTGTTTGCCGATCTTTCCGGTCCTCCCGCGGGGCCCGATCGGAGGTCCGCAGTCCTGGCGACGCAGGCGAAGTTGCTCGACGAGATCCGGTCGGTGCCGCGTGTCGAATCCGCAGCCGTGTCGACGCAGTTTCCGTTGAATGGCAGCAGTTGGACACAGGGCGTCCGAGTGCCTGGTCCGCAAGGCGATCAGCGCGGCTCTTCGAAATTCACCTATATCGGCTCCGACTACTTCAAGACGTTCGAGATTCCGATGCTCGCCGGCCGTGACGTCAACGACTTCGACACCAGCAGCGGGCGCAAGGTCGCGATCGTGAGCGAGGCGTTCGTCCGGCGCTTCTTCGCGAACACGAGCGCGATTGGCCGTCTCGTGCGAACGGTGGCCGAGCCGAACTACCCCGAAGCGCTGTACGAAGTGGTCGGCGTCGTGGGCGACACGAAGTACGCGGATCTGCGCGACGAGATTCCTCCGATCGCGTACGTGCCGATCACGCAGCATCCGAATCTTCAATCGCTGAAAGGCATCGTGTTTCGATCGTCGGGGCCGTTGCCGGATGTCATTGCCGACGTTCGCCGCAGAGTTGGCTCGAGCAATCCGAACCTCGTGATGCAGTTCGGCGTGCTCGAGACGCAAATTCGCGCGCGGCTCGTCCGGGAGCGGTTGATGGCCTGGCTGGCCGGATTTTTCGGAGCGCTCGCGGCGCTGCTCGCCACGATCGGCCTTTACGGCGTGATCTCGTACATGGTCGTGAGCCGGCGCAATGAAATCGGCATCCGTCTCGCGCTCGGGGCGAGCGCTCCGGGGATCGTGCGGCTGATTCTCCGGGAAACCGCGCTCATGCTGGCGATCGGCGTCGCCGTCGGCGCGGTGCTGGCGGTGCTGGCGGCCCGAAGCGCCGCGGTTCTGCTGTTCGGCCTGGAGCCCCACG
The DNA here is from genome assembly GCA_036004865.1 of Vicinamibacterales bacterium. Lineage (GTDB taxonomy): Bacteria > Acidobacteriota > Vicinamibacteria > Vicinamibacterales > CAVVIG01 > QHWF01. Next base: position 10,754 of record DASYQZ010000040.1, on the reverse strand, counting down.
ATGTCCCGACGCTCGCCGCCGCGACGCTGTTGCTGGCGGCGACCGCCGGCCTCGCCGGCTACGTCCCGGCGCGGCGAGCCTCGAAGGTCGATCCGATGGTGGCGCTGCGATGCGACTGAGGCACACACTGCCGCTCCGGCTGCGATCGCTATTTCGGGGCGCGGCCGCGGATCGCGAGCTCGACGAGGAGTTGCGGTATCACCTCGATCGCCAAATCGACGAGCTCGTCTCACGCGGCATGGAGCCCGAGCGCGCGCGCCGCGAGGCGCTGCTCGCGATCGGCGGCCTCGACCAACGCACAGAGGAGTGTCGCGACATGCGAAAGACACGCGTCATCGACGACCTCATTCGCGATCTCCGTTATGCAGTCCGCACCCTGGGCCGCAATCCCGGCTTCGCGGCTGTCGTCATCCTCTCGCTCGCGCTGGGCATCGGCGCGAACACGGCGATCTTCAGCGCGGTCGATGCCGTCATGCTGCGGATGCTCCCGGTCAAGGATCCGAAACAGCTCGTCATGCTGACGTGGACGCACGAGGGCTTTCCGAAAGAGTTCGTCCAGCAGATTGAAGGGACACATGGACTGACCTATCCCACCGTCGCATACGAAGCGATCCGCGATCAGAACGACGTGTTCGAGGGCACCCTGGCCTTTGCGGCCAATACTCCCGCGGTGAACGTCGGTCTGCGCGGGCGGGCCGATTGGGCCGGCGTGAAAGGGGTGTCTGGCACGTACTTCGATACGCTCGGGGTCGCCGCGCTGTACGGACGGACGCTTCGGCCGGATGACGATCGGGACTCTGCGGCGCCGGTGACGATGGTGTCGCACCGGTTCTGGAGCCGCGCGTTCGCGCAGGATCCGGCAGTCGTCGGCACGTCGATGGTCGTGAACGGCGCGCCGGTGACGATCGTCGGCGTCGTGCCACCGGAGTTCTACGGTCTCGACGCGAGTACTTCGATCGATCTGTTCGTGCCTCTTCACTTGTATGCGGCGCAGGTGCTCGCGACCGGCGGCGCGGGCGACCTTTCGTGGACCAACGATCCGCAGACGTGGTGGCTCTCGGTCGCCGGCCGATTGAAGCCCGGCGTGTCGCCGGCCGAGGCCGGCGCTCGCGTCAATCTCCTCTACGATCGCAGTCTGCGCGCCGCGGCAGGATCTCCGGCGCAGACCGCACGCACACCACGGGTGACGACGTCTCAGGCTGGCCGCGGGCTCGATCGCCTGCGCAACCGCTACGCCGCGCCGCTGTTCCTGCTCATGGGGATGGTCGGCCTGGTGCTGCTCATCGCATGCGCCAACGTCGCGGGGCTGTTGCTGGCGCGCGCGACCGCGCGGCAGCGCGAGATCGCGATTCGCCTCAGTCTCGGCGCCGGACCATTCCGCCTCGTTCGCCAGTTCCTGACCGAGAGCGTGCTGCTCGCGCTCCTGGGCGGAGCAGCGGGCCTCGTCTGCGCGGCGTGGATCAACGCGGCGCTCGTCGCGCTGTTGACTCCGGACTCGCCGCTCCCGCTGGCGCTGCGCCTCGACGGCCGCGTGCTCGCGTTCACCGCCGCCATCTCGATCGTCACCGGGCTGGTGTTCGGACTCGCGCCGGCGCTGCGCGCCACGCGCGTCGACGTGCGGCCCATCGTGAAGGCGACGTCACGGAAAATGCTGGTGAGCGCTCAGGTGGCCGCATGCCTGCTGCTGCTGCTGTGCGCGGGACTCCTGCTGCGCACGCTGTTGAACCTGGAACGCGTCGACGTCGGCTTCAATCGAGAGCAGCTCGTGCTCTTCATCGTGCGGCCAGGTCTGAACGGATACAGAGACGCACGCCTCGTCGGCTACTACGACGAGCTGCAGCGCCGGCTCAACGCGATTCCTTACGTGCGGTCGTCGACGCTTTCGGTGCGGCCGGCCGTCGGCGGCGGCAGCGGCTCTTCGGGTGCGACGATTGCCGGCGTGACAAAGCCCGGGGAGCGTCCGAACCTCTTCCGGCATCAGGTCGGCGCCGGCTATTTCGAGACGCTCGGAATTCCGATCGTCGCCGGCCGGCCCATCGAAGCGCAGGATGTCCGCAGCGCGCCGCACGTCGCCGTCGTCAACCGTGCGCTCGTGCAGAAGCATTTCGGAACCGTCAACCCGATCGGACATGTGATCGATTTCGGCAGCGCGACGCGGCCCAACGCGTTCGAGATCGTCGGCGTGGCGGAGGATGCGAAGTACGACGACCTGCGGAAGGACGCGCCGCCCGTTGTCTACGCTCCGTACCAGCAGTTTCTGGCTCTGCCGACTTTCATGACGTACCAGGTCCGCGCAACCGGCGATGTGCAGCCGCTCGTCGCCGCGATCGAGCGGGAAGCGCGGGCCGTCGATCCGGCGGTTCCGGTCATCGCCATCCAGACGCAGACCGACGCGATCGGCCGCATGCTCTTCCTCGAGCGCACGCTCGCGGCGCTCAGCAGCTTCTTCGGCCTGCTCGCGCTCGCGCTTGCGTGCGTCGGTCTGTACGGCACGATGGCGTACGCGGTCGAGCGGCGCACCCGCGAGATCGGCGTGCGCATCGCGCTCGGCGCCGCAGGCGGCGTCATCCAGCGCATGATTCTCGGGGAGACGCTGACGATGGTGCTGGCGGGCCTCGCCGTGGGGCTTCCGCTCGCGCTGGCCGCGGCACGGCTGCTGCGCGCGCAGCTGTTCGCGTTGAGCCCGTACGATCCCGTCACCGTGCTGACGGCGGTGCTCGCCGTGCTCGCCGTCACGATTCTCGCCGGCTACGTGCCCGCCCGCCGCGCCTCGCGCGTCGACGCGATGGTCGCCTTGCGCTGCGAGTAGGGGCCGACCCATGTGTCGGCCCTGCGGCCGACACGCGGGTTTCGGGGCGGACACATGGGTCCGCCTCTACATCAACAATTTTGAATCGGCGTTACGAACACCGCGCGATGACGCGCGCGGTGATATCGCGGCTGCGCGGCGGGTTCTCGCCGAGGCCGAGCGCGTGCAGCATCTCGTGGATCATGATCGCGTCGGCGTACGTTCCCTGGCTCATCGAGACCGCCGCGAAACGCGGACCGCAGACGCGGATCACGCGATGCCCCGGAGCCGTGAACGCGATGGCGCGCCGCGTCCGGCAGCACGTCGAGTCGCGATCGTCGACGAAGTACAGCTCGTTGAAGAAGTCCACGGGCGTCTTGCCGAGCGCGGCGAGGTTCTCCGCGAGCGTGCGTCCCGACGGATCCGAGAAGTCGGTGAGGACGCGCCGGCACTCGGGCTCGGCGAGCCGGCGGGCGGCGCCAGCGACGGCGCGCTCGATGGCGAAACGCTCGGTACCCGCCATCGCGCTGATCACGGGCGCAGTGGTCGACCCCGAGGTGGCCGTCGCCAGGCAGCTCACGACGCCGCATGTCATCGCAATCGTTCGCCACATGGTGACCTCCTACCTGGTCACGCGCGGAGGTCGTCCAAAACGGGTCAGTCGGTTCTAGAATCGAGGTCTTATCGCGCGGGGTCGGGGCCCCGCGCGAGAGTAGCAATGGACCCTGTCATTCGGAATGTCTCCGACACCGCACGGTGGATGGCCCTGCATCGCGCCCGCGAAACCGACCGTCCCGATGCGGTCTTCCGGGACCCGCACGCGCGGGCGCTGGCGGGGGAGCGCGGCGAGCAGATCCTCAAGGCGATGCCGTTCGCCGAGGAGAACGAGTGGCCGTTCGTCGCCCGCACGTATCTCTTCGACAAGCACATCGCGCGGCACGTGCAGGGCGGCGCCGATGTCGTGCTGAACCTCGCGGCCGGCCTCGATACGCGGCCGTATCGCATGGATCTTCCGCCGGCCCTTCGCTGGATCGAGGTCGATCTGCCGGACATCCTCGACTACAAGGAAGAAGTCCTCGCGGACGCGAAGCCGCGGTGCGCGCTCGAGCGGGTGCGCGTCGACCTCTCGAATCATGACGCGCGGCGCGGACTGTTCGCCAGGATCGGCCGGGAGGCGGCGAACGTGCTCGTGGCGTCGGAAGGGCTGCTGCTCTACCTCATGCCCGACGAAGTCTGCGCGCTCGGCCGGGATCTGGCGGCACCATCCACCTTCCGGCATTGGATCAACGACATCGCCTCACCGGGTCTGCTGGAGATGTTGAAAGAGCGGATCGGCGCGCACGTGCAGCAGGCGGGCGCCCCGTTTCTCTTCGCCCCAAAGGAAGGGCCCGCGTTCTTCGACGCCTGCGGCTGGAAGACGGTCGAGGTCGCGTCGATGCTGAAAACGGCGCGAAAGCTGAATCGTCTGCCGCTGTTCCTCAGGATGATTGCGATGCTTCCCGAATCGTCCGGCCCGCAGGGATCGCGGCCCTGGTCCGGGGTATGTGTGCTCGAGAATCGGGTAATTGGATAATCGGGTAATCGGGTAATTCGATCGATCGATTCGCCGATCGAGCAGTCGAGCAATCGCGCAATCAATTACCCGATTACCCGATTACTCAATTACCCGATTCCGAGACGGGACAACGCGTTCCATCCGCGCGTAGAGCGAGAGCACCGGATGGTGTGAATTTTCGAGCGCGCCGAGAATCTCGCGCCGATCGGCGCCGCGCGCCATCTCGAGCAGGCGGTTCATGAAGGCGAACCACAGTGGACGCCGATCGCGATCCATATCGGAGAGGCGCAGGAAGTCGACGAACGTCCGCAGCGCTCGCGTGCGCACGTCGCTCGCCGGCATCAGCTCGATGAGGCCGCCGAAGAGCATCGACTTCTGATAGAAGTAATCGCGTTCGGTCGGCTCCCGCCGGCCGGTCCACTGATCGATGTCCGTCAACAGCCGCTCCGCCTTCTCGCGCCACTCCTGCGTCTGCCGGATCCTGATCGGCAGCGGATTCGGACCGCGTCCGCGCACGTCGAGCGCCTCCTGATAGAGACGCGACGATTCCGGCGTCTGCCAGAGCAGCTCGATGCGGGCGATGCCGAGCATCTTCGACGGCCACACGCTCGCCGGATCGATCGGATCGACGAACTTGACGGCGCCGAGCCGGCCGCGCGCGGCGTTGAAGGACGCCGCCGTCATCGACTCGGTCACGCTGTCGCTGCAGCGCGGTCCCTTCAACATGGTGATGAGATATTCGCGAAGCGTGTCGAGGAGATGAAAGTTGAGCACGCCGATGTCCCGATAGGCCTTCTGCAGATCCGCGACGCGCGTCACGATTTCGAGATCCGCGATCGAGAAGCCGCGCGGATCGAGGCTGCCGTACCGGAGGATGTCCTGCAGCACGCCTTCGAGATATGTGGCTTCGTACGCGGTCGGACGAAAGCGCTGCAGCGCACGGACGACCGCTGGCATCTCGCTCGGCAGGTGCGCGCGCCAGAGGTACAGCTGAAGAAACCGCACCGCTTCGCCTCGATCGCGGCCGAACGCCGTGCGCGCAAGGAGGCTCAGCGCCGAATAGTAGTCCTCGACCTCCGGCACGAGCGCGTCCTCGCACGCGGTCGGCGCCAGGTTCAGGTCGATCCATTCAAAGAGCTCGCGTGCGCGGATCGGATCGGTGTACGCCATCAGCTGCGCGATCCGGACCTGCAGCGAGACGCGATTCAGCGACGTGGCCTCCGCGAGGAGCTGCGCGCCCTGACGGCTGCCCGGCGGAATGTTTTCCGGCGGCGCTGAGCGCCGGTACTGACTCTGTGCGGCATACGCCCGCAAGTACGCCTGATCGAGCAGCTCGCGCCGCCACAGACGGTCGGTGATTCTGGGAGAGCCGGACAGTCGAATGAGCGCGTCGGCTGCGAATTCCGGCGCCACGAGGTCCGTGGCGTCGACGAGCTCCTGGATCCGCGCGTCGCGTGAGGGCCGATCGTCCGCGCGCAGCACGAGCCCCGCAGCGGCGACGACCATCGTCGTGCACACAATCCGTTGCGCCGCGCGCATGCGGACGATTCTACTTGTGAAAGACGCCGTACGGATCGATGGCGCGGCCCTGCCACCAGCGCCGGTCATCGCCGAGCTGGAAGACGCCGAAGTGCAGATGCGGCGTGCCCGGCGGCGCGTTGCCCGACGTCCCGACGTAGCCGATGACATCCCCCTTTTCGACGCTCTGGGCCTCGTGAAGGCCGTCGGCATAGCGCTCGAGGTGGGCGTAGTAGTAGGCGAGCTGGCCGGACGAATCGAACTGATAGATCGTGTTGCCGCCTGCCTTGCTGACGAAAAGCTTGGCGATCGTGCCGTCGGTGACGGCATGCACGGGCGTGTTCCTCGGCGCGAGGATGTCGACCGCTTCGTGCGGACGGCTGCCGCGCTGCTCGGTGAATCCGCCCTTCCACGATTCGACGTCGCTGCCCTCGATCGGCACCTCCAGATCTTTCTCGGCGCCCGCCGTCGCGACCGCACGCTCGGCGCCAAGCAGCGGCGCGCGTGCGGTCTTCGTTTCGGGGAAGTCGGGCTTGAGCCGGACCTCCGGCTGGCTCGGCTTGACGTTGGCTTCGATCCGCGCTTCGGGGTGGACGGACGGCTTCGGCGGCCCGTACGTGAATAACACCCACATGACGAGCGCACCGATACAGAAGGCGACAAACAGCGCCGCCAGCGGGACGGTGTGTCGGTCGGACTTCCGCGGCATGTTTATTCGGGTGGCCCCTTCCCCAGGTCGTTTCAGCGGAACGTGACGGGCGTGCCCGGCTTCACGAGCGCCGCGACTCGCGCCGCGTCCCAGTTCGTCAGCCGCACACACCCGTGCGACTGTGTGAGGCCGACGGTGCCTGGCTCAGGCGTCCCGTGCAGCCCGTAGTGCTCGAGGTTGAGATCGATCCACACGACGCCCACCGGGTTGTTCGGCCCCGGCTTGATCGTCGCCTTCGTGTCTTTCGCTTTCGCGTCCCAGAACAACTTCGGGTTGTAGTGAAACGGCGGATTCCACTGGACGCCGGTGACCTTCCATTCGCCCAGCGGCAGCGGATCGTGCTCGCTGCCGGTCGTCACCGGCGCGAAGAGCACGAGCGTTCCGTCCGCGCGCGTTGCTCGCAGCGCCGACTCGTCGCGCGAGACCCGAATGCTGATATCCGACGGCTTCTGGTCCGTTGCCGGCGGCTTCACGTTCGGATCGAACGGCAGCACCGCAGGCACTTTGAGCTCGCGGCCGGCGGCGAACGTGACGCCGGGGTTCAGCTTCTGCAGCAGCGACGGCGCGGCGTGGAAACGCTCTGCGATCTTCTCGAGCGGCGATCGATACGCGAGTGCGGGCAACTTCGCCTGCTCGGGAAGATCGTGCGGAATGTTCTTTTCGAACGGGCCGTTGATGTCTTCGTCGGTCATCCTGTAGGTCATGATCGCCGGATCCGCGGTGTCGCCACCGAGCGCCTTCCACGTCTCGCAATCGGGTTGACCGGTCGCGGCGATTTTGCGCGACGCGCGCCATGCGTCGAGCGCGCGTGTGAAGTTCTTGTTCGCCGTGCCGTCGATCTGTCCGGAAGAAAACCCCTGACGATCGAGCAGCACCTCGAACGAGAGGAGATCGCCGCACGGCAGCGGCGCCGGCGGCGGTGCTTTCTTCACCTGGCGTGTCTGCTTCGTCGCGCGAGGCCTTTTCTTTTGAGGGGACGCCTCGGCCTGCAGGGTCAAAGACGCGACGAGCGCAAGAGCGAACGGCAGAGCTGGAACATGCATCTCGTCCTGGAGGTTGCACGACGCATGCCTATCGCGGCGCCGGAATCGCATGCAGATCACTCGTCTTTTGCCGCGATTTGATCCATTCCTGCAACCGCGCCATGTAGGTGTACACGACTGGCGTCAGATAGAGCGTGACCAACTGGGAGAACAGCAGACCGCCGACGACGACGAGACCGAGCGGCTGGCGCGCTTCGCCGCCGGCGCCATAGCCGAGCGCAATCGGCACCGCACCCAGCATCGCCGCCATCGTCGTCATCATGATCGGACGGAAGCGGATCAGGCATCCTTGATAAATCGCCTGCTCCGGCGTCATCCCGCTGCGCTCGGCGTCGAGCGCGAAGTCGATCTGCATGATCGCGTTTTTCTCGACGATGCCGATCAGCATGATCATGCCGACGAACGCATAGATGTTGAGATCCATGCGAAAGAGAATCAGCGTGACGAGCGCACCGAATCCGGCCGACGGCAAACCCGAGAGAATCGTGAGCGGATGGATGTAGCTCTCGTAGAGAATGCCGAGCACGATGTAGACGACCATGATCGCGATGACGAGCAGCACGGCGAGGTTGCCGAGCGAGCTCTGAAACGCTTTGGCCGCGCCTTCGAACTGACCGCTGACGCCCTCAGGCAACGTCCGCTCCGCGATCTCGCGCACGTTCGTCAGCACGCTGCCAAGCGACGCACCCGGCTTCAGTCCGAACGACACCGTGACCGCCGGCAACTGGCCTTTGTGACTCACGGTCTGCGGACCGACAACCTGTGTCGTGCGCGCCAGCGTGTCGAGCGGAATCACCGTTCCCGCCCCACCAGCCCCACCTGACCCACCAGCCCCACCTGCCTTGAAATACAGCAGTGACAACGCCGAAGGGTCGGCTTGGAACTGCGGCGCGAGTTCGAGCAGCACTTTGTATTCGTTCACCGGCGCGTAAATCGTCGAGACCCAGCGCGGCCCGTACGCGTCGTAGAACGCGTTTTCAATCTGATTCGCGGTGACGCCGAGCGCCGCCGCCTTGTCGCGATCGATCTGCACGTTCACCTGCGGACTGGACACTTCGAGATCGCTCGTCACGTCTTCGAGGCCGGGCACGTTCGTCAGCGCCTTCACCAGCCTGCGCGACGCGTCATACAACGCGTCGCGGTCAGGCGACTGCATCGAGTACTGATACAGGCTCTTGCTCACCTGACCGCCAATTCGAACCGTCGGCGGATTCTGGAGATACACCTGCATGCCCGCGACGTCGGCGAGCTGAGGCCGCAGCTTCGCGATGATGTCATTCGCGAGCTCATCTCGATCGCCGCGCGGCTTGAGGTGGACGACGATCTGTCCGAGATTCGGACCACCGAGCGTGTTGGCCGCCTGGCCGCCGATGGTCGATACGATCCCCTCGACGTTCGGGTCGCGGCTGATGATGTCGGCGACCTGCCCCTGGTACTCGACAAGCGTCTCGTACGCCGTGCCCTGAGCCGCTTCGGTCGTGACCGAGATCTGATCGGTGTCCTGGTCCGGGATGAAGCCTTTCGGGACGAGGATGAACAACGCGGCGGTGGCCACGAGCACGGCGACGAACGCGCCCATCGTCGTCGGCCGATGCCGCAGCACGATCTGCAGCGTGCGATCGTAGCCGCCGAGCATCTTCTGGAAGACTCGCTCCGTGATCGCGGCGAACCTACCCGACCCACCAGCCCTACCCGACCCACCAGCTCCACCCGACCCACCAGACTCATTGGCCCCTCTCGCCCCTCCTGCCTTCTTCAAGAACCGGCTGCACAGCATCGGTGTCAGCGTCACGGACACGACGCCGGAGATCAGAATCGCGACGCAGATCGTGACCGAGAACTCACGGAACAACCGTCCGAGCACGCCACCCATGAAGAGCACGGGGATGAACACCGCGGCGAGCGACAACGTCATCGAGACGATCGTGAAGCCGATTTCGCGCGAGCCGACAAGCGACGCGTCGAGCGGCGCCTCGCCCATCTCGACGTGCCGGTAGATGTTCTCCAGCATCACGATCGCGTCGTCGACGACGAAGCCGACCGAGAGGATGAGGGCCATCATCGACAGGTTGTCGAGGCTGTAGTCGAGCATGTACATCACGGCGAACGTGCCGATGATCGAGAAGGGCAGCGCGAGGCTCGGGATGACAGTCGCCCACACGTTCCGCAGGAACACGAAGATGACCATGATGACCAGCGCGAGCGTCAGCAGCATCGTGAACTGGACGTCGCGGTACGACTCGCGAATCGTGTCGGAGCGGTCGTAGAGGACGTCCATGTGGACGCTCGTCGGCAGCTCGAGCCGGAATTGCGGCAGGAGCGCTTTCACGGCGTCGGCCACGGCGATCGTGTTCGTGCCGGGCTGGCGCTGAATGCCGAGCGTGATGGCGCGCTGCCGGCTGTCGTGCGTGTAGAACCACGAGGCGGTCCGCTGGTCTTCGACGCCGTCCACGATCGTGCCGAGCTCGCGAAGCCGGACTGGCGCGCCGTTCCGGTACGACACGACCATGTCCTTGTACTGGTCCGCGTTCATCAACTGCCCGGTCGCCTGCAGCGTGAATGCCTTGTGCGGGCCGACAATCGAGCCGGTCGGTGTGTTCACGTTCCATGCGCGCAGCGCCGCCTCGACCTCGTTGATGCCGATCTGCCGCGCGGCGAGCGCGTGGGGATCGAGCTGCGCGTGCATCGCGTACTTCTGACTGCCGAGCACCTGCACCTGCGCCACGCCGGAGACCATCGAAATCCGCTGCGCAATGCGCGTTTCCGCGTACTCGTCCAAGGCCCACGGCGTCATCGTCGTGGAGGTGATGACCAGGTAGAGGATCGGCTGATCCGCCGGATTCACCTTGGTGAAGGTCGGCGGCGTGGGCATGCCCTGCGGCAGGAGGCGCGAGGACTGGGTGATGGCCGCCTGCACATCCACGGCGGCGCCATCGAGCTTGCGGCTGAGGTCGAACTCGAGCGTGATCTGGGTGTTCCCGAGCGAGTTGGAAGACGTCATCGAGGCCAGGCCGGCGATCATCGAGAACTGGTTCTCGAGCGGCGTCGCCACCGACGCGCCCATCGTCTCGGGGCTCGCGCCGGGCAGCTGCGCCGTCACCAGCAGCGTCGGGAAATCGACGTTCGGCAGGTCGCTCACCG
>DASYQZ010000039.1:0-7827 GCA_036004865.1 Vicinamibacterales bacterium | reverse complement strand
CTCGTGCACTCGTCCAGTGTCGTCGCGGCGCCCGGCCGCATCCCGCCGGACAGCCGGCTCCTCACGGCGTTCGAGCGGAATCCGCGCGCCCAGGCGTGGCGGCAGGATGACCATGGATCGGACAGCGATCATGAGTGGCTGAATCGGCTCGACGTCGATCTCATCGTGCCTATCGTCGGCACCGACCGGCGTCTGAGCGCTCTCCTGATGCTGGGCGAGAGAAAATCCGAAGAGCCGTACAGCGCGAGCGACCGCGAGCTGCTCGAGGCAATCGCGAAGCAGTTGGCCGTTGTATGCGAAAATGTGCGGCTGCACGAGAGAATCGACGACGAGCGGCAGATTCGCGACCAGGTCATCGACAGGCTCGAAGGACGAGCGATCAACCTGGTCAAGGAATGCCCTCGTTGCGGCGCATGCTACGACAGCGACGTGGCCACGTGCGTCGCCGATGGACACGAGCTGACAATCTCCCTGCCCATCGAGCGCCTCGTCGACCGTCAATATCGTCTGGATCGGCTGATCGGAAAGGGCGGCATGGGCGCGGTCTACGAGGCCGCAGACCTGCGGCTCCAGCGGAAGGTGGCGATCAAGTTCCTGATCGGCCGCGCCCTCGGCGAGCAGACGGCCCTGCGGCGATTCGAGCGCGAGGCGCAGCTGTGCGCCCGGCTGAGCCATCCCAACATCGTGACGGTGTTCGACTACGGGACGCTGCCGTCGGGCGCGTACCTCGTGATGGAGCGGCTGCACGGTGTCACGCTGCGCAACGAGCTGACGCGGATCGGACGGCTGCAGCCCGAAGCGGCCGCCGACGTCTTCGAACAGGTCCTCGAAGGCGTCAAGGCTGCGCACGCCCACGGCATCGTCCATCGAGACCTCAAGCCGGAAAACGTCTTGATCATGAACGCGGACACCGATTCGCAACGCGTGAAGCTGCTTGATTTCGGTCTCGCGCAATTGCGAGCGCTCGATACGGCCGCGACGGCCACCGTGACGATGGCCGGCGTCGTCGTCGGCACCTTGGGGTACATGGCCCCCGAGCAATTCACCGACGTGCGCGCTGACGAGCGCGCCGATATCTTCGCGTTCGGCGTCATGCTCGCCGAAGCGCTCACAGGAAAACGACCGTTCGACCGGCCGACCTACGCCGGGGTCCTGTCGTCGACGCACTTGGAGGAGTTTCACCTGCAAGGGAAGACGCCCGAGGTTCGGGCGCTCGATGCCGAGCTCCAACGCTGTCTCGCCAAAGAGCCTGCCGCGCGTTTCGGCTCCGTCGCCGACGTGCAACGACGTCTGATTCCGGCGCTGCGCGCCTGCCCGCCGAACTCGATTTCCGGCCGGGGCGTCTAAACTGAGGCCATGTCCACATTCCTCCCGGACTTGAAGTACGGCGCGCGACTCCTCACGAAAGCACCCGGATTCACCGTCACCGCAGCGCTGTCGCTGGCGCTCGGCATCGGCGTGAACACGACGATTTTCACCCTCATCAACGCCGTCCTCCTGAATCCGCTGCCGGTCGAGGATCCGTCGCAACTGGTCAGCGTCTGGACGACCGACGAGCGGAATCAGGGCGGAGCGCTGGGGTTCCTGCAGCTCTCGCCGATGAACTACAAGGACCTGCGCGACAAAAACGAAGTCTTTACGGGACTCGCGGCGCACCAGGGTGTCCCGCTGAATATCGCGGTCAACGGCGGCGAGCCGCAGCAGGTGTTCGGCGAAATTGCCACCGGCAACTACTTCTCGCTGCTCGGCGCGAAGCCGGCGATCGGCCGGACCTTCACGCCGGACGAGGACCAGCATCCCGGCGAGCGGCTCGTGGCGGTGCTCGGCTACGGCGAATGGCAGAAGCGCTTCGGCGGCGACCCGTCGATTGTCGGCCGCACGATGACCATCAACGGACAGTCGTTCGCCGTCATCGGCGTGATGCCGAAAGGCTTCAAGGGCACGAACGCGATCGGGGCACCCGCGTTGTGGGTGCCTTACATGACGTACTCCGTGACGACGAACGGATTCTTCGCCGAGCTGATCAGGCCCGACAGCCGGCGCGGCCTCGTCTTCAACGCGACCGGGCGTCTCAAGCCTGGCGTCAGCGTGCAGCAGGCCGAGGCGAACCTGAAGACGATCGCGCGGCAGCTCGCGCAGGAATATCCGAACGAGAACGGCGGACGAAACGTGACGCTCGTCCCACTGGCCCAGGCGACCATCAATCCCGGCTTCCGCAACAACGTCGTCATGGCCGGTGGCCTGCTGATGACCATCGTCGGGCTCGTGCTGCTGATCGCGTGCGCGAACGTCGCGAACCTCCTGCTCGCGCGCGCGGCCGTGCGGCAGAAGGAAATCGCCGTCCGCCTGTCGCTCGGCGCGAGCCGCGGCCGCCTGATCATGCAACTGCTCACCGAGGGAACGCTTCTCGCGCTCATCGGCGGCGCGGGCGGACTGCTGCTCGGGTACTGGGCACAGGGCGTGCTGTGGTCGTTCCGGCCGCCGTTCCTGCAGCCGGACGCGATCGATCTTCATCCTGACGCGCGCGTGTTGCTGTTCACCATCGGCGTGTCGCTCGTCACCGGCATCGTGTTCGGTCTGGCGCCCGCCGTTCAGGCCTCTCGCCCCGATCTCGTCGTCGAGCTGAAGGAGAAGACGGCCGCGCCGACCGGATCGAACCGTCTCTTCAGCCTGCGCAACGTGCTCGTGTCGGCGCAGATTGCCTTGTCGCTCGTCGCGCTGATTGGCGCCGGCCTTTTCCTGCGCAGCCTCCAGAACGCTCAGCGCATCAACCCCGGGTTCGACGCCGAGCATCTCGCCGTCATGTCGTTCGATCTCGGCGCGCAGGGCTACACCGAGGAGCGGGGCCGTCAGTTCCAGCAGCGCGTGCTCGAGCGCGCTTCGTCGGTACCGGGTGTGCAAGCGGCCACGCTGGCCAGCACGGTGCCGCTGTTTCAGGGCGGCTTCGCGCGGACGGTGTTTCTGGAAGGGCAGGACGCCTCCGATCGACGCGCGGGGAAACTGGTGCAGATCACGGTCGGCAGCACGCGCTACCTCGAGACGCTCGGCATTCCGCTCATGCGCGGCCGCGCGCTGTCCGACATCGATCAGTCGAACACGCCGACCTCGGTCGTCATCAACGAGACGATGGCGAAGCGGTTCTGGCCCGAGCAGGATGCGCTCGGCAAGCGCTTCAAGTTCTTCGGTCAGGAGAATTTCAACCAGGTGGTCGGCATCGCGAAGGACAGCAAGTACAACTTCATCGGCGAGGAGCCGACGCCGTTCATCTATCAGGCGACGACGCAGGTGTATCAGCCGCAGTTGTCGCTGTTCGTGAAGGCGCCGCGGCCGGAGGCGGTGCTCGGCACGGTGCGCGGCGAGGTGCAGCAGCTCGATCGCAATCTGCCGCTCACGGGCGTCTTCACGCTGACCGAAATCTTCGATCAGTCGCTGTGGGCGCCGCGCATGGGCGCATCGCTGCTGCTCGTGTTCGCGGGCCTCTCGCTCGTCCTCGCCGTCATCGGGATCTACGGCGTGATGGCGTACTCGGTCAGTCAGCGCGTCCGCGAGCTCGGCATCCGCATGGCGCTCGGCGCCAGCCGCGGCGACGTCCTGCGCCTCGTCGTGCTGCAGGGACTGCGGCTGACGCTGATGGGCGTCATCGTAGGACTGGCCGCGTCCTTCGCCGCGTCGCGCCTCATCGCGAGCATGCTCTTCGATGTCAGCCCGACCGACGTCGTCACGTTCGTCGCGGTGCCGATTGTGCTCGCGCTCGCCGCGCTCGGCGCGAGCTATCTGCCCGCGCGGCGCGCCACGAGAATCGATCCGATGGTCGCGCTTCGGTACGAATAGACATTGCGGATTGAGGATTGCGGATTGCGGATTAATTGGGGATTGTCGATTGTCAGACGAATTGCGGATTGATTGCGGATTGACTGCGGAGTGATCGCGGAGTGATCGCGGAGTGATCGTGAGTGCGACGACGAATCTTCAATAAATCCGCAATCCGCAATCCTCAATCCGCAATGAAAAGCCGGGGCGCGTTTCCGGCCGCGAAGTGCGGCACCGGCGAATCCACACGCGGCCAAAAATGGCCAGGGTTCTAGAAACCCCCGTCCGCCTCCGCGACCAGTTTTCCAGCGGTCGCTCCGGGCGACCCGACCTCGCCGCAGAACGCGAGCGGATCAGGCAGAAACCGGCGTGTCGAATCGGCCGTGCCGGGAGGTTCGCCCGGGCGTGGCCCCGACGCCGGCCGGTCGTAGCAAGCGGTACGCCGTACGGCGGACCGCGCCAGTTGTCGAGGAAAACGGCGCGGATCGCGCTGACCCCTCGTGCGACGCGAGCGAAACGCGTCGTCTTTCACGGCGCTCGCGTGATGGTTTTTCGCGGAGTCAACGCGTCTTCCGCTCGCTTCCTGAGCGTCCTCCGTGTCGATTCCCAGCGTGCGCCGAAATCGCGGTCGCGAGTCCGCCTTCGTCATTCGTCCCGGTGACCCGGTATCCCCGGGCTTTTAGCGCGTCCGTCGCGTTCCCCATGACGACCGCGGTCCCGGCGAAGTCGAGCATCTCGACGTCGTTGAGGTTGTCGCCGACGGCCATCACCTCGTCGCGCGACAGGCCGCGGCGCTCCGCCCACTGCGCCAGCGTCGTGCCCTTGGAGCAGCCGGCGGCGTTGACGTCGACGAGCGAGAAGTCGCGCGGCTCGTATTCGGTGAGCGCGACGCTGAACCGATCCGCGGCCGGCATCGATCGCAGCGCCGAGAAGAGCGCGCGCATCGGTCCGACGCTGCCGTTGAACATCACCTGCACGGGATCTTCGATGAGCACGTCGGCCAACGGTCCGGGCGCCCGGGCGATGAACGCCTTGTTCTTCTCGAAGTAGCCGCTGCGGTGCGGGTGCGACCAATCCATCCGCTCGAAGACGATCTGGCGCTCGTTGTCGTCGATCGAGCCCGCGGCGCCGGCGTCTGCGGAATCCGCCGGGCCTGCCCCGAGCGACGACGAGGGGCCTGCCCCGAGCGAGGGGATCCGATCGAAGATGATCGCCACGCTGTCTTCGTACTCCGCGGTCGCGGAGAGCACATGCCGCGCCGTGTCGCGCGCGAGGAGCCGGCGCATGGCGGTCGCGCCGCTCTTGTCTTTCACCAGCGCGCCGTTGTTGCAGACGAGCGTCAGCGGAATCGGCAGCAGGGTCGCGATCGGCCGCGTGAAGTGAAAGCTGCGGCCGGTTACCAGCGCGATTTCCAGTCCGCGCGCGTGCGCGTCCACAATCGCGTCTCGGTGCGCGTCGGGCAGCCGCCCGCGGCTGTCGAGCAGCGTGCCGTCGATGTCGATCGCGATCAGCCGAATCATGTCTCCATTCTTGCTTGGACCGGCAGCGTCGCCAACTCGCGGCGCTCGTTGGCCACGAAACCACGAAAACACGAACACCTCGAAATCACGTGTCACGAAAACCTGGCCACGCGCACGAAGGCAGGTTTGTCAGCTCTGGGCGTCCCGCGAGCGTCAGAATTCGAGAAGAATCCCGACTGAAGGGATGAGAGGAACCATGGTGTCGAGCAGTTCCGACGCCTCGAACGTGCGGCGGTTCACGGATGGCAGCGCGAAGCGGACGTTCGGCCGGTTCAGCACGTTGATGCCTTCCACGAACAGCGTCAGCCGCTTGCGATCCCAGGTGAACGTGCGGTTCGCGCGGACGTCGAGGCGCGCGTACATCGGGACGCGCAGCGCGTTGCGATCGGTTCCGACGAAATACGCATCGCCCTGCTGACGCCAGTAGCCCGTGATTGGAAAGTTGCTGCCGCCGCGGAAGCGCGCGCCGGCGCTGAGGCGATCGGTCACGCGGTACGTGCCGTACAAATTGATCGTGTGCCGCTGATCGTAGTCGCCCCAGAACGACTCGCCGGTGCGCCGATCGCGGTACTCCGCGAACGACAGCGCATACGACAGCCAACCCGAGAATCCGTTGACGTGCTGCCGCTGCACCAGCCACTCGACGCCGCGCGCGTGGCCGTCGAGCGCGTTGATCCATTTGGATGTCGCCGAGCCGAAGACGAGCGCGCCGTTGACGACGTGTACCTCGGAGTCGGGCAGGCGCAGCAGATCGCGATCCTCGCGATCGTATACGGTCATCTGCCAGCGCATGTGGCCGCCGAGCTGTCCCTCGACGCCGACGTCGGCGTGATACGCGCGCTCGGGCCGCAGATCGCGCGATCCGCGAACGCTGAAGCGTTCGGCAAATCCCGGCTGCTGGCGGTAGATGCCGCCGCCGCCGCGAAGCGTGAGCGCGCGCGACGTCTTCGACGTCCTCGACGTCCTCGACGTCCTCTCCAGGGGCCACATCGCCTGAAGCCACGGCGACACGTCGACGCGATCGGTCACCGACTGGCGATCGAGGCGGACGCCCGGTGTGACCGACGGCCCTCCGCTTGGCCCGAATCGCGTCTGCACGAACGCCGACGTCGTCGTCGATGACGCGCGATAGTCGTCGCGGGTTTGAAAGCGTCCGGAGGCGAGACGCTGCTCGCGGCCGGCGCCGGTGGACCACCGCGCTTCGCCGCCGCCGTCGATCGTCACCCATCCGGCCGGCGCGTACGACAGGTCCGTGCGCGCCAGTGTGTCGCGTCCGTCGCCGCCATTCAGCTCCGCTCCGTCGCGGCTCGAGTTCTCGAACGTGTTCTGGGCGATCGCCACGCGCTCGGCGATCGTGAACCGTGCCGACGGCAGATAGCGCCACGTTGCGACCGCCACCGCCGCCTGATTGTCCGCGTCACGCAGATTGCCGGCACCCAACTGATCGGGCGGCCGCTCCATGCGCGATCGCCCGCCGGTGAACGCGAACTGCAGTTGATGCCGCGGCGTGAGGTCGTACACCACTTTCGATTGCGCGTCGACGAACCCGAAGCTGATGTTCTGATCGGGATAGATGCGATCGAGAACGAGATTGAGATAACTCTGCCGCGCGGTGAACATCCACGAGCCGCGCTTCCCGGCCCCGATCGGACCTTCGACGACTCCCGACGCGTCGATCGCGCTCACCGAGAGATGACTTTGGAACCGCTCGTGCGATCCCTCGCGCATCCGGAACTCGATCTCGGCGCCGGTGCGGTTGCCGTGGCGCTGCGGGTGCGATCCGTTCCGCACCGAGATCTCTTCGAGCACGTCGCCGTTCACCATCGCCACCGATCCGCTGTCGTGCACCTGCTGCACGGTGTGCAGCAGAAACGGCGTCGAGATGCCTTCGAACGTGAAGTTCATCTGCCGGACGCCGGCGCCGCGGATCGCGAACTCGCTGCGCAGGTCGTCGCCGGCGGCGACGGCCGGCAGCACCTGGACGGCGCGGAACGGATCGTTCGTCACCAGCCCGCGAAGCTGCTGCAGTTCGCGGCTGCCAAGGGTCTGTTCGCTCGGGACGCCCGGTTCGCGTCGCGGCGCGATCCCGGCGCCGCCGCGCACGTTGACGGTCTCGGTGTACGTCCCGGCACCGTCAGTCAACGCGATCGTGATCTCCAACGGTGCGCCGGCGCCGACGGTGACCGTTCGCTTCACGAGGATGAAATCGACGGCGGAGACGTACAATTCCTGCTCGCCGGCGGGCACGTCATCGAACGCAAACCGTCCCTGCTCGTCGGTGATCACCGTACGGCCGGAGGACTGCAGGCGCACCGACACCCGCGCGACCGGCGTCCCGTCGCGCGTCTCGACGATGGTTCCGCGAATCGCACCTGTCTGTGCGGATGCCGGCCCCGTGAGACAAGCGACAAGGGCCACCATCAGGCTTGTCCGGGCAGTGTCCATGAAGCCTTTTACTTTTTCCACTGGCGGCGCAACCTGCGGCACGAAAGATCGA
>DASYQZ010000038.1:0-51695 GCA_036004865.1 Vicinamibacterales bacterium | reverse complement strand
GGATACAGCGAGAACGCCAGCGCCGCCGTGCCGGAGCGGACGAGCTTTTCCAGCTCCGCCGTACCGCGGGCGCCGCCGACGAACTCGATCCGCTTGTCGGTGCGCACGTCCGCGATGCTCAGCACCGGCGCGAGCAGATGTTCCTGCAGCATGCTCACGTCGAGCGCCTTGATCGGGTCCGATTCATCGGGCTGCGCGCGCGGCCGCAGCGTATGCCAGCCGCCCTTGAAGTACATCGCGATCGTGCCGCGGGCCGGGGGCGTCGGCGCCCCGGCCTCGACTTCGAAGCGATCGCGCACGGCATCCAGAAATGCATCAGGCGTCAACGCGCCAAGATCTTTGACCGTGCGGTTGTACGGAAGGATCTGCACCTGGTCGTGTGGGAACGCCACCGCCAGCATCGTCGTGTAGTCGGCTCCGTCGCCGAGAGAGCTGCGTGTGATGGCGCCGTCCCGGATATTGGCGCGCGCGCGGGCCGCGCTCGCCGCCCGATGATGGCCGTCGGCGATGTACAGCGCCGGGATGCGGCCGAAGGCGATGACGAGCGCGTCGCGATCGGCGCCGCCCGCACGCCACACGGTGTGGCGCACGTGGTCGGGCGCCTCGAAATCGATGAGCGGCGCGGCCGCCGCGACGCGCGCCGCGAGGCGATCGACCTCGGCCGACGCGCGGTACGTGAGAAACACCGGACCGGTCTGCGCGCCGAGGGCGAGCATGTGCCGGGTCCGGTCGTCTTCCTTGTCGCGCCGCGTGCGCTCGTGCTTCTTGATGACGTCGCGCTCGTACTCGTCGAGCGAATAACAGGCCGCGATGCCGGTCTGCTCGTGCGCACCCATCCGGAGGCGATACAAGTACACGCTCGGTTCGTCCTCCACAACGAGCGCGTCTTTCTTCAACGTGTCGAAATTGTCGGCCGCGCGTCGATACACCACGTCCGAGTACGGATCGGTGCCGGGCGGGAACTCGATCTCGGCGCGCGACACGCGCAGAAAGCTGAGCGGATTATCGCCAGCGAGCGCGCGCGCCTCGTCAGTGCTGACGACGTCGTAGGGAACGGCGGCGATGCGGGTGGCGTCGGACGGACGAGGGCGCAGCGCACGGAACGGTCGCAGGGTCGCCATGGGGCTCGAATTCTACTACGAGCCCGACTCTACCGTTGATCGTCCGCGGCGGTTTGGACGGCGGCGCGCTTCGCGTTCCTCGCCACGAGCTCGGCGAACGCGTGATCGCGGACCTCATTGAACGTGATGCGTTGCGACGGCGGTATGGGATCGGCGGGCGGCATCGCGCGCTGCGCGGTGAGTGGATTGATGAACGCGCCGTTCTTCTTCAGTCGATAGTCGAGGTGCGGGCCGGTCGCCAGACCGGAGGAGCCGACGCGGCCCACGAGATCGCCCTGCCGGACGTGCGTGCCGACGCGCACGGCGACCGACGAGAGATGTAGATACTCCGACTCGACATGGTTGGCGTGCCGCAGATGAACTATTCGGCCCGCCCCGCCGCTCGCGCCGGCCTCGACGACCACGCCGTCGGCGACAGCGATGACCGGCGCGCCAAACGGCGCCTTGTAGTCGACGCCGAGGTGCGGACGGTACTCACGAAGAATCGGATGCAGCCGGCTGCGAGAGAATCCTGACGTCACGACCGGCTGAAACTTGAGCGGCGAGTGCAGCACGAACCGGCGCATCGATACGCCGCGCTCGTCGTAATACCCCGGCGTGCCGTCCGCCAAGATGAAGCGCACGGCGCGATAGCGCCGCCCCGCGTTGTCGAACTCCGCGGCCAGAATCGGTCCGTACCCGGCGAAGACGTGATCGTCGCGGTACTGCTTTTCGACGAGCAGCTCGAACCGGTCGCCCGGCTGAACTTCGGTATTGAAGTCAATCTCGCCGCTGAAGATGTCGGCAAGGCCGATCGACAGATCGATCGCTTCGCCCGCCTCGTCCATCGCCGCGAACAGCGATGGCGCGGTTCGGTCGATTTGTCCGCGGACGACGTCGAGCGAGCGCGTCTTGGGGATGGGAAGGACTTCGGCGATAAACGACGCGTCCGCCCGCGTCACGCGCAGCAACCGATCGTTGTCGATCTCGTACTCGAAGCGGCGCAGCACGCCGTCGCCGGCCTGCTCGAGGCGATACGGCTGGGCCGCGCGGACCTTCCGGAGATCGAACACCGAGGCCGCGCGATCGATGACGGCGGTGACCTCGGCCTCGGCCACCTTCGCGCCGCGCAACACCGACGCCAGCGTCGCGCCCGCCGCCACGCGTGCGGAGAGGGAGCGCGTCTCTTGCGGTAACGGCATGTCCGCGGCCCGATGGGCCGTCGATTCCGGCGCCCGGCTCGAGTCCGATGCCCCGCGGCGCCCGCCGCAGGCGGAAGCACCCAGACAAACCGCGATGATCACGATCGCGCAACGGTTCATGGAATGTGGCGAGCTGGGGTATGCGTAATATCGGCCGTATGCACGTAGACGTGTAGGGGCGCGAAATAGATGGGGGGCTAGCGTCCGTAACGTGCGGACCACGTGCGCAGCATCGCCTGGCGCTCGCGCGCTTCGGGGTACTCGTCCATCCGATCGCACGGCCAGGGGAGGCGGAACGTCCAGTTCGCGTCGCTGACGAGCGCCGGCTCGTTGACGCGATCGCGCCAGCCGAAGACGTCCTGTACGGGCAGCAGCAGCAGGTTCGAGCCCGACGCGAACAGCGCCTCGTTCAACACGTCGCGCACGTCCGGATCGTACGGCCGATCGATGAGGCCGCGGCCGTCGGTGATCCGCTGAATCGTCGGCAGTGCGTCGATCAGGCGCCGCTCGGACGCCGACGTGTGCTCCCACCACACGGCGACCGGCTCGGTATCGTGCGTGCCGGAGGCCGCGACCGAGATCGCCGGATAGTCGGACGGATCGCGGAACGGCTGGCCATCGGTGTGCCAGTAGCGCTCCCACCGAAACACGCGAAAGCCGGCGACCCCGAGCCGCGCGAGCGACGCGCGCACGAAATCGGGCACGGTCCCGAGATCTTCCGCGATGATTTCGGCGCCGCCTTCGCGGAAGACGCCGAGCAGCCGCTCCCCGAGCGCGATCTGCTCGGGCTCGGTCGCCGGGGTGAAGAACGGCGCGCCTCCGTCCCGCGGGCGCCCGTACGTGCGGTAGAAGCCGACGAGGTGATCGACACGATACCCGTCGAACAGATCCGCGCCGCGCCGCGCGCGCTCGCGCAGCCAGTGGAAGCCCTCACCCGCCATCACGTCCCACCGGTAGACCGGCATCCCCCAGTCCTGGCCGTTCGCGGTGAACGCGTCGGGCGGCGCGCCGACCGACGCATCGAGCCGGAACTGATGCTGTCGTGCCCACACATCGGCGCTGTCGCCGTCCACCATGAAAGGCAGATCGCCGAATAGCTCGACGCCATGAGCGTGACGCCGCGCGTCGGCCCACTGCGCCGCGGCCAGCCACTGCAAGTACTGATAGAAGAGCACCTCGTCGGCGAGCTCCCGCCGCGCCCGATCGATCGCGGAAGGATTGCGCCGCTGCAGCGCCTCGGGCCATTCGGTCCACGGGCGCTCGTCTTCGCGCGCGTGCAGCGCACGGAAGATCGCGTAGTCCTCGATCCACCAGGCCTGCGCGCTGAGGAAGCTCTTGAGCGAGCGCGCGCGCTCGGTATCGCGGCACCATTCCGCTTCCTTGAACCGCGCGAAGGAGGCGCGCAGCGCTCCGTGCTTCAGCCTTCGGACGATCGGATGCTGGATGCCGGGCGCATGACGCGCGTCCTCCAGCGCCGCGCGATCGGCGGCGCACAGCGATCGCTCTCCGCCGATCGCCTCGAAATCGGGCACGGCCGGCAGCGCGATGAACACCGGATCGATCGCCATCGCGCTGATCGCAGAGTATGGCGACTGCTGGCCGGGCGCCATCTCGTTCAGCGGCAGCAACTGCAGCACGCGCTGACCCGCGGCCGCGAGCCAGGCCGTCATCGGCACCAGATCGGCGATGTCGCCGATACCCCAGCTCATAGTCGACGGACAGGAAAAGAGAGGAATGAGCAAACCGGCGCGTCGGCGGGATTCGCTCATGAGCGTTGCCGTGTGCAATCGAAGTGCCGCAGCATGAGCCGCGTGGCGGCGGCTAGCGCCGGCTCTGGCACGAGCAGGCTCACGATGAGATAGGACTCGCGCGGAAAGTCAAAAAAATATCCGGGATGCGCCAGCACGCCGTCGGTCTCCAGCATCTGGAGGACGAGATCTTCCTCCGGCCCGAGCGACGGCACCTGCAGGACGCCGTACCATCCACCATCGGCGCGCAGCACGCGGCACGACGGCGTCGCAGCGGCCAGCGTGGCGAGCTGCCGATAATTCGCGGCGACGCGCGCCTGAATCTGCGATCGCACGTCGCCGCCGCGCCGCAACAACTCCGCCGCAGCCACTTGCACGGGCGTCGAGACGGAGAGATACGTGTCGCACAGCAGCTCCAGACGATCGAGGGCGCGATCGACTGCGGCTGGCGGGCCCGCGACCGCCATCCATCCCAGCTTCACCTGCGGAAGCCCCACCGATTTCGACAAGCCGCCGAGGCCAAACGCCAGGACGTCGCGCCGATCGAGCACGTGCCCGCCCGCGGCTGCGGCGTCCGGCGTGAGCTCGTAGTCGGCGAACACTTCATCGGCGATCATCGCGATTCCGCGATCGGCGCACAGGGACGCCAGCCGTTCGAGCTCGTCGCGTGTCACAAACGATCCGGTCGGGTTGTTCGGGTTGACGATGAGCAGCGCGCGTGTGCGAGGCGTGCATGCGTGCTCGACGCTGGCCACATCCACCGACCAGGCGCCGTGATACTCGAGGGCGTACGGCCTGGTGACGACCGCGTCGAGGCGCGTGAGGTGATCGAAGAGCGGGTAGCTTGGCCTGGGGACAAGCACCTCGTCAGCCGGATCGCAGAGCAGTTTGAACAACAGCGAGTACGCCTCGCTCGTGCTGGCGGTGAGCACGATCCGCTCGGCGTCCACGTCGATGCCACGGCGCGCGTAGTCGGCGGCGATCGCCCGGCGGGCGTCAATCAGACCGAAGGGCTGCGGTTCGTACGAGAGCGCGCGAGTGTCCGCGAGCGGCGAAAGCAGATCGCGCGGGTACTCGAATCCGGCCCGCGTCGGGTTCGACTCGGTCAGGTCGACGATCGGCCGCCCTGCCGCGCGCAGTCGCGCCACGGCGGCGGTCAGCCGGTTCGGCGTCAGATCTCCTGGAACACGGTTGGAGAACATGCGCTACGAGACAATCTCGACTTTCTCGATGACGTCGCCTTCCAGAATGGCGTCGACGACGTCCATGCCGGTCAGGACCTGCGCGAAGACGGTGTAGTCGTGATCGAGCCGCGGGTTGTCGACCAGATCGATGAAGATCTGCGCGTCGCCGGTATCGCGGCCGCGCGTCGAGATCCCGACCGCGCCGCGGACGTGCGGCCACAAGCCGACCTCGTCGCGCATGAACGACGCGTCGCCGATGTACTCGTTCGCGCCGGGGCTTCCGCCCTGGATGACGAAGTTCGGCACGACGCGATGGAACGTCAAGCCGTCGTAGTAGCCAGATTCCGCCAGCCGCGCGAACCGTGCGACGGTCGCCGGCGCCTCGGTGGTGAAGAGCGCCAGCTCGAACGTCCCGACGCCGCGAATCGTGATGCGTGCGCGCGCCGACCCGAGCCGGCGCAGGTCGGAGGCCTCGAACGCCGATGCGATCGGGGTCTCGCGCACCGGTTGCCGAACCGGCTCACCGAGCGCCTCGAGGGCGTCGATGATCGCTGCGCGCGCATCGCGCGAGTTGTCGCGCCCTTCTCCATTCAACCGCTGCAGCGCCGCGTGGAGCGGCGGGCGCGCCGTCACCGGAGGCTGCGGCGCCGCGGCCAACGCGCGTGCCGCCGCCCGCACCGCTTGATAGCCCTGCCGGCCGAGCGCCTGGATGTACGTCGTATCGGCGGCATGGCCGGTGAGCCGCGACAGGCCGTCGATCGCCGCTTCGCATACGTTGTCGTCGGCGTCGCGCGCGAGCTTCTCCAATGTGTCGCGGTCCTTCATCGACGCGGCGGCGCGTGCGGCGTACATCCGAAGCTGCCAGAAGCGAGAGCCGACAAACTGAGGAAGCGCGGCCGCTGCCCGCTCGGGCGCCGCAATCGCGAGCGCTACGAGCGCGTGCGCCGCGCGGTGCCACCCTCGCGGAGACGCCGCGTCGGAGAGATCCGTCACGGCATGTTCGAGAGCGGCCACCGCATCGGGATCGATCCCGCACGCGGCCAACTGATCCAGGGCGAGCAGCACCACATGCGTGTCTCGATCGTGGAGTACGGCAAGTGACGCCGGACATACGTCACCGCCGCCCCGCGTCCGCATCCGGAGCAGCGCTTCGAGGCGCACCATCGGCGAGTTGTCGGCAAGTCCTTCCTTGAGGAGCGGGAGCATCTGCGGCCTCGCCAGACGCATCGCGAGCCGGCGGACCTGCGCGTCGCGATCGTGCGACGCGGCCGTAATCAGCGCTTCGTCATCGCCGGCGTCGGCCGTGGCCAGCGCCTGCAGCGCGACACGCCGAATGCGTGCGCCCTGACCCGGATCGCGTCCATCGGTGGCGGCGAGACGTTTGAGCAGCACGAGCGCCTCCGGGCTCGCCGCCCCCAATTTGACATGAAGACGGATGAGCGACTCGAAGCCTTGGGCGACGCCGAGTCTTCCTTCCACCGTGTCGTCGTGAGAGACGGCATCGATGAGCGCCGCGACGGCCCCCTGGACCTGCGCCGCCGTTGTGTACGACAGGCGGCCGATCGTCTGATACAGCGCCGCCCGCACGCTCGGCTCGTCTTCCGCGCGCAGTCGGGCGATGAGCGTTGACGCGACTGCCGCAGCGCTGTCGGCGTGGTCCGTCCCGTTCAGCGTCCGGACGCTGCCTGTCACGCGTACTGCCGGCGATCGGCGAACGGGGACTTCCTTCCAGCCCTGCGCGGCCTGGCCGACCGCGTTCGCCGCCTCGGCGCGCACCTCGGGCCAGGGCGATTTCAGCAGCGGCAGGATGTCTGGAATCAGCGTGGGGCGCTCGAGCCGGCCGAGCGCACGGACGGCGATGCGAATCGTCTCCGGGTTCTGGCTGCGAAGGCCGCCGCGGATGGTCGTCAGATCGCGCGGCGTCGGCGCGCGGCGATCTTCGGCGATGAGAATCGCCTGCCGTGTTGCGACGCGGTCGGCGTTCTTTTGCGCGCCGACACCCTGCGCGATCAGCGCCACCAGAATCGCCGTCAGGAGGCCGCGACCCCGCATCGCCGGCTACCGCCGCAGCTCGCGGGTCAGCGCCGAGTATTCGAGCATCTGCTTGGTCAGATCGAGCGGATACGAGATGGTGACGTCTGTGATCGCACCAGACGCGCTGTTCACCGGCTCGATCTTCGGCATCACGAAGCCGGTGTAGGACGGGAGTTGGAGCTTCTCGACGCGCGCGACCACTTCGTCCCGCAGTTTCGGATCGAAATGGACGCCGTAGGTCTCGAACAACTGCCTGGCCGCCGGATAGTCGCCCTCGGCCTTGATGCGCTGCACGTCGGCCAGCAGACGGCCGACTCCGTCGCGGAACGCGGCCGCGTCGGCCATCACGTAATAGGTCTTGCCGTCGCGCGTTCTCGTCTCGATCGCCTTGGTATTCGCCCTCAGCCAGTTGACGATCATCTGGCGGTTGCGCATGTGGTCTTCCGCGATCGTCGTGCCCTCCCGCACACGCCGCAACTGGACGATGGCGTTGCGGGTGTAGCTTTCGAATTCCGCGCGGACGATCTCGTCCTGATCGTTCTTCGCCAGGATGCCGAGCTCGACTAATTTGGGATCCGGTAGATAGTAGAGCGCCACGAGGTCGGCGCGCGCTTCCTCGAGCGCGGAAAACTGTTCTTTGAGCGCGTTCTGCGGGCTTCCCTTGAGCCGCTCGTCTACTTTGCCCGACGCGTGCCCGATCACTTCGTGCATGTTCGTCGTCAATTCGCCGGCGAACGCGTTCCATTTCGTCGCGCGCGCGGTTTCTTCGGGCGTCCAGGAGAACTCGCTCCGGAATTCCGGCAGCATCGACTTGTCGTACGCCTCGCTGACGTTCGACAGCGACACCGACTTGCTGCCGTAGCGCTCGCGGATCGCCTGATCGTTGGGCAGGTTGATGCCGACCGGCGTCACCGGTCCCGAGTCGCCCGTCTCGATCACCACGTCGATGGCGTTGGCGGTGATGCCCTGCACGCCCTGCTTGCGGTACTTGGGATCCCAGGGCATGTGGTCTTCGAACCACTGCGCGTTCTGCGCCAGCTTCTGGATCTCGGATGTTTTCCCGCGATTGACGTAGAACACGAGCGCTTCCCACGCGCCCTTGATGCCGCGCGCGTCGAGGTACACCTCGATGAAGCCGTTGATGGTGTCGACCGGCGACGCCTTGTCCTGCACCCACGCGATGTCGTACGCCTCGCGGTCCTTCGTCTCGCCCGTGCGATAGAAGGTGATGAGCGCGCGAAGCGCGTGGGCCATCGGCTCGGTCGCGTACGGGATCGCTGCGTCCAGGTGCCTCACGATTTCCGCGATCTGCGCGCTGTACCGGCCGCCGATGCGGTACACCTCTTCGACGAGCTGTCCGTCTCGCCCGCCTGCGCTATCGCTTCGGCGAGGCTGGCCGAAGCCGTCAGGCGAAGGCCGCTTCACGAGCCGCGAGTTCAGCGGATGCTGTTCGACGAACCCGTGGAGATCCTGCATCGTGACGTCGACGTAGAGATTGTTGGCGCTCGCGGTCAGGATGTCCTCGCCGCCGGGCGTCTTGTTCGTCACGCTTGGCTCGAACGACGCGTCGAAGAACATCGGCTCGAGCCGCGCGAGCAGCTGGTCGAGCGTCTCACCGTTCTTCAGCGGAAACGTCGCGCCCGCAGACTGCGCCGCATGGGCCGCGGCGGCAAAATCCGCTGGGCGGCAGGTCAGCGCGAACTTCCGCGCGGTGAGGTTGTTGTACGGTCCGGTGTTGATCCAGAAGAGCTTCGTGTAGCGCTGAATCTCGGCCAGCGTCACCGGATCGACGCCCGTCGAATGGCTCACGATCGCCTCGACGACGCCGCGCATGTCGAGGTTGTGGGCGTAGCGCTGGTCGTAAAAGATGTCGCGCCCGGCAATCGCGGCGCGCGTGAGGTGCCAGACGAGGATTTTCTCGCGCAGCGAGAGATCGCGGAATCCGTCTGCGTACACCTGCACCACGGCGGCTTCGTCGACGCGCTCGAGGAGGTATCGACGATCGGCCGCGGCTGACGTCGCGGCGGGAGCGGGACCAGGCGTCATCAATCCTACGTTAACGCAGGTCGAGCGGAACGCGTGCACGGTACTCGGCAATTTGCACGGGCCATTGCTTCTCGGTCGCGATGCGCGCGGCGAGCGCCTGCAGCGCGACGGGCTCGCCGTGGACGAGGTACGTCATCTTCGGCGCGCGTGAGAATCCGGAGAGCCAGCGCAGGATCTCACCCGCGTCGGCGTGC
The DNA here is from genome assembly GCA_036004865.1 of Vicinamibacterales bacterium. Lineage (GTDB taxonomy): Bacteria > Acidobacteriota > Vicinamibacteria > Vicinamibacterales > CAVVIG01 > QHWF01. The sequence continues at coordinate 42,187 of DASYQZ010000038.1, read as the reverse complement.
GCCGACATCGAGTCGATTTTCTCGATGCGCGCGGCGACGGGCACGATGCGGCCCAGGAGCTTCACCTGCTTGGCGCCGTCCACCAGATCGCGTCCTCGTGTGCCTTCTGCCTGATAGCCGACGAACAGCACCGTGTTTTTTGGATTCGGCAGCGTCGCGTCGAGATGTCTCAGGACACGACCGCCGGTCGCCATGCCGCTCGACGAAATCACGATCGACGGCTGGCGCGAGGCGACGAGATCCGCGGATTGCTGCGGCGAGCTGACCATGACGAGCCGCGTGGTCGCGAAGGCGGCGACCTGCCGGGCGCCGCGAGGCAGACGCCGGATCGTGTCGCCAATTTCCGGATCCAGCTCGTTCAACCGCGCGGAATAGAACTGCAGCGCCGCGGTCGCCATCGGACTGTCCACGTACACCGGCAGGACCGGTATCCGTTTCTCGTCTTCGAGACGCTTCAGCCAATAGAGCACTTCCTCGACGCGTCCGATCGCGAACGACGGGATGATCAGCTTGCCGCCGCGCGCCGCGGTGTCTTTGACGATCTGCGCGAGACGCTCGCCGTCATCGTCCGGCTCGTGCAGCCGGTCACCGTACGTGGACTCCACGAGCAGGTAATCCGCTTCGGTGATGGGCGAGGGATCGGGCAGTACGGGCCGGCCGTAGCGTCCCAGGTCGCCGCCAAAAAGAATCACCGAATCGCCGACCCTGACCCGCGCGTACGCCGACCCGAGGAGATGCCCGGCGTTGATGAATTCGACCGTCGGCATTGTGGAGGGGTCTGACACGTCTGACACGTCTGACACCGGGACTGGGCGGTCGTAGCCGACCGGCTGGAGCTGGGTCAGCGTGCGGGCGGCGTCGATGGACGTGTAGAGCGGCAGGGCAGGGCTGTGCTTGGTGTAGCCGTATCGATTGGCGTCGCGCGCGTCCTCTTCCTGCAGCTTCGCTGAGTCGGTCAGCACCAGCGAACACAGCTCCTTGGTGGCCGGTGTGCAGAAAATCCGGCCCCGATAGCCACCGGCGACCAGGCGCGGCAGATAGCCACAGTGATCGAGGTGCGCGTGCGTCAGGATGACCGCGTCGAGCCGCGCCGGATCGATCGGCAGCGGCTCCCAGTTCCGTTCCCGCAGCTCCTTCAGCCCTTGAAACAGCCCACAATCGACCAGCATCTGGCGGTCGCCCAGCTGGAGCAGATGCTTGGAGCCGGTCACGGTCCCGGCCGCCCCCAGAAAAATCAGTGAAGAAGACATTTCGTTACAGTATCGAAATCGTTGAATCTGAACCCGTACCGGATTATCGTCTACCGGACAAATCCCCTCTCCATCGGTCGGACCTCCGGCCCGACGAGGTGATCCAGCAATGGAAGACAACAAGATGTCGGAAGAGACGCCGCAATCAGTGTCGAGACGGAACTTCATCAAAGGTGTGATCGCGGCCGGCGCTGTCGCCTCGTCGTCTGCGTACCTGTTCCGCACGACGACGATGCACGGGCAGTCCGCGGTGGGCGCGGTCGAACGGCTGCTCACGTTGAACGTGAACGGCCAGGACCGCCGCGTCGACGTGATGCCGCAGGAAACCCTGGCAATGGTGCTCCGCTACAAGCTCGGGCTGACGGGCACCAAGATCGGCTGCGATCGCGCGGAGTGCGGCGCCTGCACCGTGCTCATCGACGACGTGCCGCACTACTCCTGCTCGTACCTCGCGCATCGCGCGCGCGGGAAGAAGGTCGTGACGATCGAAGGCCTCGCCGATCCCACGACCGGCAAGCTGAGTCCCGTGCAGCAGGGCGTCGTCGACGAACAGGGATTCCAGTGCGCGTTCTGCATGCCTGGATTCGTGATGGCCGCCACCGGCTATCTGAAGACGAATCCGAATCCGACGCGACAGGAGCTCGCTCATGGCATCTCCGGCAATCTGTGCCGGTGTCAGGACTACGACAAGATCCTGACGGCCTTCATGCGCGGCGCAGAGTACGCAAGGAAGGGCTGATACATGGCGAACAAACTGGTCGGTCAGAACTACAGCACGCCCGATCTCGTCGCGAAGGTCACCGGCACGGCGAAGTACGCCGAGGACCATCGCGCTGACGGCATGCTGTTCTGCAAGCTGCTCTCGAGCCCGATGCCGCACGCGCGCGTCACGCGACTCGACACGAGCCGCGCGCTCGCGATGCCGGGCGTGAAAGCGATCCTCACCGCCGACGATATGCCAGGCGCCGCCGCCGGCGCGACGCTCGGCGAGAACGTGCAGTCGACGACGCAGGCGGAACGCGGCCTGACGAACGAGCCGCTCTATCAGGGCGAGCCGATTCTCGCCGTCGCGGCGACGAGCGAATTCGAAGCCGCCGAAGCGATCGAAGCGATCGACATCGAATTCGAGCCGCTGCCCTTCGTCGTCGATCCGATTGAGGCGCTGCGGCCCGGCAGCCCGAACGCGCGGACGCAGGGCAACGTGTGGGTTCGTCCGGCGCCGCCGGCAACTCCGCCGCAGGGGCGTGGCGACGGCGCGCGCGGCGGCCGCGGCGGGGCGCCCGCTGGACCGCCGACTCCGGTGGTCCAGGTGTTGAAGTGGACCGAAGACGATTTCAAAAACGCCGGCGAGGGTCAGCTTCCGCTCGGCAAGGCGACCGACGAGTGGAGCTACGGCAACATCGAGGAAGGCTTCAAAAAGGCCGACCTCACGCTGGATGAAACATTCGTCACGCAGTCGACGGGCCATCAACCGCTCGAGACGCGCACGGCGATGGCGTACTGGCAGAACGGCAAGCTCTATCTCCACGGCTCGACGCAGAGCACGGTGCAGACTGTCGCGTCAGTCGCACGCTGGACCGGCGTGCCGCCGACTCAGGTGCACATCATCAGCGAGTACACCGGCGGCGGATTCGGCAGCAAAATTCCCGGCTCGATCTTCATGGCGATTCCGGCGCTGCTCTCGAAGAAGGCCAACGCGCCGGTGATGATGCGCATCACGCGCGAGGAAGAGCACTTCATCGGCCGCGCGCGCCCCGGGGTGTTCGCGCGCATGAAGGTCGGCTTCCGGAAAGACGGCCGCATCACCGCGGTCGACATGTACGCGATCTGCGACAACGGTCCGTACGACGCGCAGGGTGACGCGCGGACCGCGGGCACGACGATCTCGCTGGCGTATCAGCCCGAAGCGATGCGGTGGCGCGGTCTGACGGTGCTCACGAACACGCCGCCGAAAGTGTCGCAGCGCGCGCCGGGCGGCATGCAGGGCGTCGGCATCATGGAGCCGATCCTCACCAAGGCCGCGAAGAAGCTCGGCATCGATTACGTGGAGATGCACAAGATCAACGCGCCGGCGGGGAAGGCGCCGTTCGGTCCGACATTGCCCACCGGCAAACAGGCGTACGTGACGAGCGCGTTCGTCAGAGAAGCGCTGGACAAAGGCCGCGAGCTCTTCAAGTGGGACGAGAAGAAAGCGGCGTACAGCGGCAAGAAGCAGGGCACGAAAGCGCGCGGCATCGGCGTCGCCGTGAGCCCGTTCGCCGGCGGATCGATCGGCTTCGACGGCTTGCTCATCATCAAGCCGGACGGCCGTGTGCAGTTCCAATCGGGCATCGGCAATCTCGGTACGGAATCGGCGTTCGACGTGCACCGCGTCGCGGCCGAGATGCTCGACGTGCCGTGGGAGCAGTGCGACATCGTCTTCGGCAACACGACGAAGAATCTGCCGTGGACCTGCGTCTCCGCAGGCAGTCAGACCGCGCATGCGATGACGCGAGCCGGGCATGCGTCGGCCACCGACGCGATCAAGAAGCTTCAGGAGATCGCGGCGAAAACCAAAGGCGGCAACCCCGATTCGTACAAGGTCGCGGGCGGCAAGGTGTCGGGACCCGGCGGGAGCATGACGTTCGCGCAAGCCGCGCAGAAGGCGATCGAGCTCGGCGGCAAGTACGACGGCCACGAAGTGCCGGAGGAGCTCAACAACTTCACGAAGACGTCGGCCAAGTCGCTCGCGGGCCAGGGGCTGATGGGCGTGGGGAAGGACGCCTATCCGCGCGACGGGCAATCGCAGTCCTACGTCATCGGCTTTGCGGCCGTCGAGGTCGACACCGAGGTTGGCACCGTCAAGGTCCTCGACTACACCGCCATCGGCGACGTCGGGAAAATCCTGAATCCGCGCAACCTCAATGGTCAGATCTTCGGCGGGTCGATGCTCGGTCTCGGTCACGCGCTGACGCAGCGCTGGGCGTACGACACGCACTACGGCCTCGCGCTCGCGCGGCGCTTCCATCACAACGGGCCGCCGACGATTCTCGACGCGCCGCTGAATTTCGCCGGCGACGCAGTCGACCTCGCAGATCCGGAAACGCCCGTCGGGATTCGCGGCGTGGGCGAACCACCGGTCGGCGCGGCGTACGGCGCGATTATGAACGCGATTGCGGACGCGCTCGGCGACGAGATCTTCAAACGCTCGCCGGTCACGCCCGACATCATCGTCACGTCACTGGAAAACGGCGGTAAGCGTGTCCATGAAGCACTAACGGCGCACATTTAGACCAATGCGGATTGAGGATTGCGGATTGCGGATTTATTGATGATTGAATCGACGACGAATCGACGGTGAATCGATGGTTCAATCGACAATAAATCCGCAATCCGCAATCCTCAATCCGCAATGACGAGAGAGGCAACCTATGGCCGTGATTCGCGACATCATTCCGGCGTTCGAGCTTTTCCAGCCTGCCACCGTAGACGATGCCGTGCGGCTGCTCGATCAGTACGGCGCCGAGGCGTGGGTGCTGGCGGGCGGGCTCGACAGCATGGACTGGCTGAAGGACCGCATCAAGCGACCGAAGTACGTGGTCGATCTGACCCAGATCAAAGAGCTCCACGGCATCAAGGAGCTGAACGGCGGGCTCGAGATCGGCGCGGTGACGCCGCTCACCGAGGTCGTCCGTCATCCCGTGGTCAAGGAGAAGTTCGGCCTCCTGATGCAGGCGGCGGAGCTCGTCGCGTCGCCGCAGATCCGCAATCAGGGGACGATTGGCGGCAACGTGACGCAGGACACGCGCTGCTGGTACTACCGCGGCGGCTGGAACTGCTACCGCGCGGGCGGCAACACGTGCTACGCCGACACGCCGACGGCGGTGAACCGCGAGCACGCGATCTTCGACGCCGATCGCTGCGTCGCCGTGTCGCCGTCCGACACGGCGCCGGCGCTCGTCGCGCTCGACGCGCAGATGGTCATCCGCGGCGCGCGCGGCGAGCGCGTCGTGCCCGCCGAGCAGTACTTCATCGGCCCCGGCATCGACATCATGCGCATGACGGCTCTGAAGCAGGGCGAACTGCTCACCGCCATCCGGATTCCGGCGACGTGGGCCGGCGCGCAGTTCTACTTCGAGAAGGTGCGCGATCGGCAGGTGTGGGACTTCCCGCTCGTCAACGTCGCGTCGGCGATCAAGCCGGACGGCGGAAACATCGGCAGTTCCCGCATCGTCGTCGGCGCGGTGTCGTGCGTGCCGAGGCGGTTGACGGCAGTGGAAACGGCCATTGCCGGGAAGCCGCGCAATGAAGAAACGGCGGACATGGGCGGCCGGATGGCGATCGAAGGCGCGCAGCCGCTGCGCTACAACGGCTACAAGCTGCCGTTGATGCGAAACCTGGTCAAACGAGCGATCAGAGGGTCGGAGGGCGGCACATGGACCTCTTAAGATGGGGACGCGATCCGTGGGGTGAATGGGTTCTCACGCACATTTCGTGGAGCCTGTTCTGGGGCTCGCTCTTCGCGGGCATCCTGTTTTTCGTCGCGCACGCCAGCTACATGTTCCTCTCGGCGCATCGCAAGCGCGCCGCGGCGGAGACTGAGGCGCTCGAAACGAAGTACAAGGACCTGCCCAACAGGATCGAGAAGCATTCGCTCGTCGCCCGCCTGTTCCACTGGGTGATGGCGGCGGCGATGTTCGTGCTCCTCTTCACGGCGTTCCTTCCCATCGTCGGCATCCAGTTCCCGTGGGTCACGTGGCACTGGATGGCGGGGCTCGTGCTGACCGCGTCGATCGTCTTCCACATCATCCACGCCTCATTCTGGCTGGACTTCTGGTCGATCTGGGTCGGTCCGAAGGACATCCCGGAGTTCAAGGCGGAAATCCTGCGCGAGCTCGGACACGATGTGCCAGGTCCCAAACCGGGTAAGTACCCGCTGGGCAACCGGCTCTATCACCTGGCGATCGTCGTCACGGGATTCCTCGTCGTCGGCACCGGGATGTTCATGCTGGTCCGGGTGCGCACACCGCTCTTCACGCGCAACCCGTACTTGTTCAGCGACTCGACGTGGGGCTGGACCTACGTGGGACACGGCCTGGCGGGCGTGGGACTCGTCGGCCTGGTCATCGCCCACGTCTACTTCGCGGTTCGTCCTGAGAAGTGGTGGATCACGAAGGGCATGATCTTCGGGTGGATTACGAAGCGGCAGTACCTGCAGTACCACGAGCCGAGCCGCTGGGCCGTCTCGCGCGCCGGCAACGCGACCGCACCCGTGAAGCCGTCCGAGCGCGTGTGAGCTCGACGGCTCGCACAGATTTCGACCAAAGAGTCGATACCGTAGAGGAGGCGTACGAGTTCTTCCTCGCGTACGCCTCCCAGGGCATTCCCCCCGATCTCGTCAGCGACGGCAGTCATCAAATCCGCGAATATCTGAAACGCTGCGATACCGCGCTCGCGGAGCTCGGCGACTTCATCGTCTCGATCGCCGCGCATGCCGGTCTCGACCAGGCCCCGTACCGTGCGTTCGCTGCAGTCGTCGAGCGCGACGCACGCGACGCGCGCGCGGCGATTCAGCTCGTGCTGTCGCTGCCCGCAATCGGATCGCAGGTCATCGACAATCTGAACGCGTCGATCCATCTCCGCGCGCTGCTCACGGATCTTTTTCTGATCGACGAAGTCCTCAAGACTGCGTCTCGATAATCCGCGTCCTCACGCGAACAGCCCGACCTGACCGCCGGTATGCCAGAACAGAACGGTCTGGCCGGTGACGAACTTCTGCTGGCGGACGTACGCGATGAGCGCCGCCATCGCCTTCGCGGTGTAGGTCGGATCGAGAAAGATCGCTTCGGTTCGCGCGGCGAGCGCGATCGCTTCGCGCGACGCGTCGGTCGGCACGCCGTAGCCGCCGCCGACGAATCGATCGTCGACTTCGATCGCCGTTCCGCGAATCAGCCTTGCCGGATCGATGTGCAGCAGATCGGCGGCGCCGGCGACGATGGAGCGGACGAGGGCCTGCAGCGAGACGGACGAATCGTCCGCGCTGATGCCGATGACGCGCGTCCGCAGGTCGAGCAGCCGGCATCCAGCCACGAGGCCGGCTTGCGTGCCGCCGGACGACGTGGAATGGACGATCACGTCGGGCGGCGCGATCTGCTCGACCAGCTCCGCGACTGCCAGCGCGAACGCGAGCGCGCCGAGCGGCATCGACGCGCCGACGGGAATGGCGTACGGACGGCCGCCTTCCGCCTTGACGCGCTCGGCGATTTCCTCCATCTTCGGCGCGCGCGCTTCGCGCGTCGGCACGTACACGACCTCCGCGCCGAGCAGCCTGTCGAGAAGCGCGTTCGCCGTCGGACGGTCCGGCGGTTCGCCGTTGGCGACGAGGATCGCGCGCATGCCGAGCTTTGCGGCGGCGGCGGCGGTGGCGCGCGCGTGGTTCGATTGCACGCCGCCCGCCGTGATCAGCGTGTCGGCGCCTTCGGCCCTGGCCTGCGCGGCGACGAGCGCCAGCTTGCGAACCTTGTTGCCGCCGAACCCGAAGGGAATCGCATCATCGCGTTTGATCAGCAGATGCGGCCCGCCGCCGAGAATGGCCGACAGGCGCGGCATCGGTTCGACCAGCGTGGGAGCGGAGAAGAGCGGCAGCGACGGGAAGCGGCCGACTGCTTCGCGCAAGGCGTGAGGCGTCACGAACGGTATATTAGACAAGTCTGAAACATTACAAGTCGGAGTTCAGTCGGACAACAGCCGGACTCCAGTCAGGCTGCAGTCGGACTGAACTCCGACTTGCATGTTTCTACAGTCAGAATGGGGCCAGACTTGCGGTCGGACAATAGTCAGACTGCAGTCAGGCTGCAGTCGGACTGAGCTCGGAGTGAACTCCGACTTGAGTCCGACTTGTAATGTTTCAAAACTATGGATCTTTTATCCGCATTGCGTTCGGGGACGTCGGTGTTCGGGGCGGAGCTGCGGCCGCCGCGCGCGGAGCTCGAAACGAACGAGGGCATGGACGCGTGGATCGACACCTATCACGCGGTCCGCCGGCTCACTCGCCAGGGGACCTTCGTGTTCCTCACCGACAGCGCCGTCGGCGCGCAAGAGGAGGACAACCTCCGTCATCTCGTGACGAATCTGGGGACGGACGTGCCGCGCGAGCGGATCGTGCCGTTCCTGACGTCGAAGCACTCGCGCGAATTCTGCCTCTCGTACGCCGAGCGGGCGCACCAGCACGGCTTCCCCGCGCTGGTCGTCCTCGGCGGCGACAAGTCGGTCGGCGCCCCGCGATGCGTGGAGCACGCGTGGCAGCTTCGTCAGATGCTGCGCGGGCGCGATCTGACCGTCGCGCTCGGCGGCTGGGCGAACCCGCACGCCGATCCCGAACGTCAGGTCGACTATCTGACCGCACCGGATTTCGGCGCCGAGTTCTACCTGACCCAAATCGTCAGCCACCATCACGCGGACCAAGTGTCGCGCTTCGTCGACGCGTCCGAGCGCCGCGGGCTGACATTGCCCGGCATGTTCGGCGTCTTTTTCTACCGCAGCGCGAACCCGCGCACGCTGGATGCGCTGAAAGCGTTTCTGCCGGTGCCGGCGGAGGAACTGACGCGCGAGTTCGCAGCCGGGGCGACCGCGGAGGACATCTGTGCGCGGACGATTCGCACGCTGATGGACGCCGGCGTCCGCCATTTCTACGTCAGCAACCTGCCGGTCAGCCGCGCGCAGTCGGTGCTGACGCACATCCTCGAAAAGGTCGGCGTCACGGCATGACATTGCCGGGCAGCAGGAGTACTCTGAGAAGCATGGCTTCGTACCTCGACAGTGTCCCGTTCTCAGGCATCATCCGAATCCGCGACATGATGTATTCCGTCAAGGATCCGTTCCGTCTCGATCAAGGCGACGTGAGCTTCGACGCGCCCGCCAGTGTCAAGTCGGCGATGACGCGCGCGATCGATGAAAACAAAACGCACTACCTGCAGACGACTGGTGTGCCGCGGCTCCGCGAGCTGATTGCCGCCAAGCTGAGGGACAAGAATCAGATTCCGATCCAAGACGACGAGCACGTGCTGGTGACGAACGGCGGCATCCATGGGCTCTACATCATCTGCCGCGCGCTCGTCGAGCCCGGCGACGAGGTGATCATTCCCGATCCGGAGTGGCCGCCCGCCGCGGGCAACATCCTCGCGGCGAGGGGCGTGCCGATACCGGTCCCGTTGCACGAGGCGAAAGGCTGGCGCTGGGACCTCGATGAGCTCGAATCGGCGATCACCCCGAAGACGCGCGTGCTGTACGTGAACTCGCCGAGCAATCCGACCGGCGGCGTGCTCTCCCGCGCCGATCTCCAGCGGCTCGCCGCGATCGCCAAGGCACGCGATCTGTGGGTGATTTCAGACGAGGCGTACGAGGACGTCGTCTTCGACGGCGAGCACGCGAGCATCGCGTCGCTGCCCGACATGTACGAGCGGACGATTCCGCTCTACACGTTCAGCAAGTCGTACGCGATGACCGGACTGCGGCTGGGATATGTCGCCATCAAAGATCCGAAGATTCGCGACCGGGCGAAGAAAATTCTCTTCTACACGGCGAGCAACATCGCGTCGATCGTTCAGTTCGGCGGCATCGGCGGGCTCGAAGGGCCCCAGGACTGCATCGAGGAATTCCGGACCGAGCTCCGCGCGCGGCGCGATCTGTTCTATCAAGGCATCGGCGAGTTGTCCGGCGACGTCTTGTCCGGGGAGCCGCCGGCGGGCGCGTTCTACGCGTTCCTCAGAATCGACCCACGCTGGACGCCCGGCGCTCCGACAACCGCGTCCCTCTCGTGGCGGATGACCGAGTATTTGATCAAGCACGGCCGGATCGGCTGCGTTCCGGGCGTTGACTTCGGCGTGAACGGAGAGGGTTACCTGCGTTTCTGCTTTGCCCGCGACCGCCGGGAATTGACCGGCGCGATCGAATCAATGAAAACCCTGTTTGGCGTCGCTGCCCCGACACGATAGCTTTCCCTCGAACGGGCAGGAACGTTGCACGACGGCAGCGCATGCGCAGCGCTGCCCATCTCGAAAGCCATCCCATCCATCCGATGCTCGTCGGGTTTCCGATCGCCTATCTCTTCGGCAGCGCCTGCATCGACGTGTGGGCGCGCGCCACGGACCGGCCGCGCTGGTTCCAGACCGCGTCGCACATGAGCTTCCTCGGCATCTGCGCCGGCCTCGCCGCCGCGATTCCGGGTCTCATCGACTACGTATTTGCCGTGCCGCCGAAGAGCTCCGCGAAAACGCGCGCGACCAATCACCTGATCGCGAACGTCTCCGCGCTCGGACTCTTCGCGCTCGCCCGTGCGGGGCGCCACGACGAAGACGATTCGCCGGCCGCGTGGTCGATCGCCACGGAGCTCGCGGCCATGAGCCTGATGACCGCGGCTGGCTGGATGGGCGGGACGCTTGTCTATCGCAATCAGATTGGCGTCGATCACCGGTACGCCAACGCCGGAAAATGGCGCATCGAGCCCGCGCGCGTGGACGGCGACACGATCGATGCCGGGCCCGCCGACGAGCTGAAGGGTGGGCAGATGAAGCTGCTGCGCGTCGGCGACCTGAGGATCGTCGTCGCGCGAACGGAGCGCGGCTACGCGGCATTCGACGATCGCTGCACGCACAAAGGCGGACCGCTGTCGGACGGCGCGCTCGCGTGCGAGACGGTTCAATGCCCGTGGCACGGATCGCAGTTCGATGTGATGACGGGCCGGGTGAACGAAGGCCCCGCGACCGAGCCGATCAGGACCTACGCCGTGGAAGAACGCAACGGCCGCGTGCGCATCACGCTCGACGACCGACTGAAAACCTGACCAACGGGGTTTGGTTGGTTTACTTTGCGGTCTTTGCGGTCTTCGCGTTCTTCTTACGCGACGACTACGTCATTTGAGATGTCGGCCGCCGTCGACGCGGATTGTCTCGCCGGTGATGAAGTCGCTGTCGAGGAGCGCGAGCACTGCCTTCGCGATCTCCGTTTCGCCGCCCCACGTGCCGAGCGGCGTCGCCTGCTCCACCGCGAGCAGCTCATCGTCCGTCGTGCCGGGCGGTGCGAGGATCGGACCGGGCGCGATGGCGTTCACGAGAATCTTGTCGGACGCGAGCTCGAGGGCGAGCGCCTCGGTCAGCGCAATCACACCCGCTTTCGCGACGTAGTACGGCAGGTAGCCCTGGTAGCGGGGACGGCCGCTCTTCGCGATCCAGTCGCTGAAGTTGATGATGCGTCCGCCGCCCTGCCGTCGCATGTGCGGCGCCGCGGCATGCGCGCACAGGAAGGCTGCGCGCAAATCGACATCGGCGACCGCGTTCCAGTCGCCGACGCGCAGATCGTCGAACGGACGCTTCACGTACACCGACGCCATGTTGATCAGGATGTCGATCCGGCCGAACGTCTCGACGACCGAGCCGACGAGCGCGGCGCACGCGTCGGGCTGCGACAGATCGGCCTGCAGCGCCGACGCACGCCGGTTCGCCGCACGGACGCGCGCGGCGGCCTGCTCCGCCTCCGCCAGCGAGCGCGCGTAGCTGAGCGCGATATCCACGCCGCGCGCCGCCAGCTCGATCGCGACGACCGCGCCGATGCGTTTGCCGCCAGTGATCAGAGCAACTTTGTCGGTGAGCACCACGAGAGGCAGGTAGGTCAGGTGGGCGGGTAGGGCGGGTGGGGCAGGCCCCACCTGACCTACCCGACCTGCCAACCTTACTTGCCTAGTGTCAGTACGAGAAGGTGCCGAAGAACGCCGAGCGGCGGTTCGGGTCGCTCCACTTCGTGCCGAGGCCCGAGCCGGTGAACGAGTGCTCCGCGGCGAGACCCATGTCGGCTTGGTCGACGGCGGCCAGCGGGTGGAACCACTGCATCGCACCGCAGCTGGGATCGTGGATCATGTGCTTGCTGACGTCGAGCGATACCTGCGGCGCCGACACCTGAATTTCTCCGCCGCGATCGGCGAACTGAATCGGCGCCGGCGTGACGTTGACGATCGTGCCGACGAGACCGTTCGACAGCTCGTTGGCCATCGCGACGAGCGCGATCTGCTGCGCGGGATTGGCACGCTGGTCGACGAGAATCGCCGACTTCACCGTCGGCTTCGTGCCGCCAATCTCCTGGATGCCGAGGTTGCGATCGCCTGACACCGCTGCGACGACTGACAAGCCGTCGAGGGAGACGCCATTGAAGCTGCCGCGATCGACTTTCCACGCCAGCACTGCCTGCTTGCCGACTGTTTCGGCTTCGCTGCCCATGATGCAGCCGCCGGTGAAGACCTCTGCGGTTCGCGCTTCGACGTAGGCGCCGCTGACCGTGCCCTTGCCGCCCGCGACGAGGGGCGCAGCGGCAAGCGCGAGAAGCGCCAGGAGAACCATCGCTCGTTTCATAGAAAACCTCGCTAGGATTATACGCCCTCGAAGGCGGCAGCCCGGAGGTTCACCGTGGATCGCTGACTGAGCGGAAAGTCGCGGCTGACCAGCGCGCCGAGCCGAAGGCGAGGCGTGGCAGGCGCTGGGGGTGGGGCCCCAGCGCAAAAAGAAAAGTGAGAGTGCTGACGTGTCTGAAACGATTGGTTTTGTGGGGCTTGGCGTGATGGGCAAGCCGATGGCGAAGAACCTGATCAAGGCGGGGCATCGATTGGTGGTGCACAACCGCAGTCGCGCGGCTGTCGATGAGGTCATTGCTGCCGGGGCCGCCAGCGCAACCGCCGCGGCGTCGCCGGCTGACGTCGCGCGACAGGCGATGGTGATCATCACCATGCTCCCCGATACGGCCGACGTCGACCTCGTCCTCAACGGCCCTGACGGCATCCTGTCCGCGATTCAGCGAGGCGCGGTCGTCATCGACATGAGCAGCATTTCGCCGGTCGCCACGAAGCGCTTCGCGGCGCTGGCCGCCGAGAAAGGCGCGACGCTCCTCGACGCGCCGGTCAGCGGCGGAGAGATTGGCGCGATCAACGCAACGTTGTCCATTATGGTCGGCGGCGATGAAGCGGCGTTCAACCGCGTGCGGCCGATCCTCGAAGGCATGGGCAACGCCGAGCGCATCGTCTACATCGGCGAATCGGGCGCGGGACAGGTTTGCAAGATCTGCAATCAGGTGGCGATCGGCGGCGCGCTCGCCGGCGTCAGCGAAGCGTTCGCGCTCGCGAAGAAAGCCGGCGTCGACGCGTCGCGCGTGCGTCAGGCGCTGCTCGGCGGATTCGCCGCGAGCCGCGTGCTCGAAGTCCACGGCGAGCGGATGCTGAACAGCAACTACAAGCCCGGCTTCCGCACGAAGCTCTATCAGAAAGATCTGCGGCTCGCGAACGAAGCGGCCGCGGCGAACGGCGTCGCGATGCCGAACACGGCAATCGTCACACAGATCGTCAACGCGCTCGTCGCGTCGGGCGGCGGAGATCTAGACTACGCAGCGATCGGAACCGTCTTCTTCGGATTGGCAAAGACGTAAGGCTGAGAGGTCGATCATGATGACGCGTTGGCCGCTGACTGTGTTCGTCGTGTGTCTGATAGCCACGCCTGCCGCCGCCCAATGGCTGCAGTACCCGACGCCCGGCGTGCCGCGCGATTCACGCGGCAAAGCCAATCTCGCCGCGCCGGCGCCGCGAACCGCTGATGGGAAGCCGGATCTCTCGGGACTCTGGCAGCTCGACACGTCCTGCCCGCCGCAAGGCTGCGAAGGCGTGAACCAGGTCGGCGACTATCCGGTCGCGCCGGAGTTCCGGAATCTGGGCGCCAGGCTTCCGAACGGGCTCCCTTATCAACCGTGGGCGGCTGCGCTCGTCAAGCAACGATCGGAGCAGAACGGAAAAGACGATCCCGTGACGCTGTGCAAGCCGGCGGACGTCGTGCGCCTGCTCACGTTCCCGCCGCCAAGAAAAGTGCTTCAAGTCCCCGGCCTCGTCGTCATTCTGTCGGAGCGTGATGTGACGTACCGTCAGATCTTCACCGACGGACGCCCGCTGCCGAAGGATCCGGAGCCGTCGTTCAACGGGTACTCGACTGGCCGATGGGTGAAGGACGCGCTGGTCGTCGAAACCAATGGTCTGCGTGAAGGGTGGATCGACCGCCGGGGCAGCCCGTTGACCGAGGGAGCCAGAATCACGGAGAAGTTCCGCCGCGTGAACTACGGCCGCCTCGAGATCGAAGTCACGGTCGACGATCCGAAGGCGTACACGAGACCGTTCACCGTCACGCTGAACCAGAAGATCCTGCTCGACACGGATCTGTTGGAGTACCACTGCAACGACAACGAAAAGGACCGGGCGCGTCTCGTCGGGAAGTGACGCGCGTTCGCGATGGCACTCACGCCCGGCACGCGTCTCGCCGTCTACGAAATCATTGAAGCCATCGGCGCGATGGCATGGGCGAAGTCTATCGCGCGCGCGATGCGCAGCTCGGTCGCGAGCTGGCCATCAAGGTGCTTCCGGATGTCACGCACATCGGCGGCGGCGCGCAAAAGGCCGATTGCGACGCCCGTACGCTGCATCAGCAGATGGTCAGCGGTCCTCATGAACACCGTCGGTGACGAATCGAACGCGTCGCCGATTACGCAGATTCTGAGTTGGCAAGGCCAAGGAGCGACGGCGGGCCAATGAGCCTCGCCACAGGCGTGATGCTCGGACCGTATGTCATCGATCCATCGAGTATGCTGAAGACACCATGACACGCGAAGTGGAGCGCGCGTACGTCAAGCAGTGGGCCGAGACGGGGCGCTTACTCGAAGACCCGATGGCGCGAGCTGGCCGCGCTTGATCCGGAGACTGCGCTCCGTGCCTCCGACGCATTGATCGAGGCGGCCCTGCGCGTGCCGCTGCCACCACATCGGCGCGCATGGTCGGGACTCATCGAACAGCAGGCGGTCTTGCATCGTCGGACTTCTGCGTGAATGCGTTATTCGCCGCGGCGGCAGATGTACAGAATTTTTGCACGTCGCGCGGTTGGCGCTGTTCGGTTATCGGCGGCCTTGCAGTACAGCGGTGGGGCGAACCGCGTCAAAACACGCGACGTCGATATCACGTTGTTGACGGGCCTCGGCGGCGAAGAGAGTCTCGTCGATCCTCTTCTCGGTCAGTATCGTCCGCGGGTGGCCGACGCCCGCCGGTTTGCGCTCGCGCATCGAGTGGTCCTCGTCGAAACGGCTTCGCGAATTCCAATCGATATCTCGCTGGCCGGTCTTCCTTTCGAGGCTCGCGTAATTGACCGGTCGTCGCCGTTCGACGTCGAGGCACAGACGAGCCTGACGACGTGCTCGGCGGAAGATCTCGTCGTGCTGAAGGCATTTGCCGGACGCATCCAGGATTGGCTCGACATCCAAGGCGTCATTGTGCGGCAGGGCCGACGACTCGATCGACCGCTGATCTTCGCGGAACTGCGACCGCTGCTGGATCTGAGGGAGGATCGCGAGACCGAGCTGAAACTCCAGGATCTGTTCGCCAAGCATTCGGTCTAGCCGTTGAGCTGGCAAAAATTTTACGCCAACGCTCGGCGCCTTGGTTCCGTCTAACCGCGCCATGGATACGCTCATCGCCGATCTCCGTTACGGCCTGCGGCTTATTCGTAAGTCCCCTGTCTTCTCGCTCGTCGCTATCGGAACGCTCGCGCTCGGCATTGGCGCGAACACCGTCATTTTTTCGGTTGTCGACGCCGTCGTCATCCGCGCGTTGCCGTATGACGATCCCGATCGCGTCATCGTGCTGTGGGAGGACGCCAGCCGTGCAGGGTTCGCGAAGAATACGCCGGCGCCGGCGAACTTCTTCGACTGGCGGCGGATGAACCGATCGTTTGCCGACATGGCGGCCACGCGCGGCGCGACGGCGAGCGTCACCGGCGACGGCGTGCCGGAGCAGATCATGGGCCGCGCCGCGACACCGAATTTCTTCAGCGTGCTCGGCGTGCGGCCGCACATCGGCCGAATGTTCACCGACGCCGAAGATCGCGACGGCGCGCAAGTCGCGGTGATCAGTTACGGCTTGTGGCAGCGACGGTACGGCGGCGACCCGTCTGTCGTGGGCCGGGCCGTGTTGTTGAACGATACGCGCTACGAGGTCATCGGCGTCATGCCGCGGGCGTTCGCGTTCCGCAACCGCGAGGTCGACTACTGGATTCCGATGCACCTGTCGCCCGAGCGCGCGGCGGATCGCGGGTCGCATTATCTGAACGTCGTTGGCCGGCTGAAGGGCGGCGTCAGCTTCGAGGCGGCACGCGACGACATGCGCGGCATCGCGCAGACGCTCATGCGCCAGTATCCGGGCAGCAACCGCGATCTCGGCATCGTGCTCGTGCCCGCGAAAGAGGAAATGCTCGGCAACACGCGGCTCGAGCTGCTCGTGCTGATGGGCGCCGCGGCGGCCGTACTGCTGATCGCGTGCGCCAACCTGGCGAGCCTGCTGCTGTCGCGCGCGGCCGGGCGCCGCGGTGAGCTGGCCGTGCGCGCCGCGCTCGGCGCAAGCCGCGGCCGCTTGATGCGGCAACTCGTCGTCGAAGGCCTGCTGCTGTCGCTGTGCGGCGGAGCGCTCGGCCTGGCGATCGTGCCCATCGGCACCGACCTCCTCTCGAGCCTCACGCCGATCGGCATTGCGAACGTGAGCACGGCGACCCTGAACCTGCGGCTGCTCGCGTTCACGTTCACGATCGCGATTGCGACCGGCGTCGCGTTCAGCATGGCGCCCGCGCTTCAGGCGGGCCGCGCGTCGCTGCAGCAGGCGCTTCAGCAGCAGGCGCGCGCCGCCGTCGGCGGCGGCAGCCGCCTCACGCGTGACGCGCTCGTGGTGCTGCAGATTGCCGCAGCCGTCGTGCTGCTCGCGGCGACCGGACTGATGATTCGGACGCTCGTCAACCTGCGCGCGATCGACCTCGGCTTCGAGCCGGACCGGCTGCTGACGATGCGCACGACGCTGCCGCGGCCAAAGTACGCGGAGGGGCCGAAGCGAGTGGACTTCTACGAGCGCGTGGTCGCTGGCGTGAAGGCGCTGCCCGGCGTCGAGCGCGCGGCGTTCGGGTCGAACCTGCCGTTCACGAGCGGGGGCAACACGACGTGGTTCAAGATCGAGGGCCAGGCGATCACGCCGGACCGCATCAACGACGCGCTCTACCGCGGCGTGACGACCGATTATCTGTCGACGCTCGGCGTGCATCTGGCCGAGGGGCGCCTGATCGACGAGCGCGACGGCGCCGGCGCGCCGCGCGTGGTCGTGATCAACGAAACGCTGGCCCGCCAGTTCTTCCCGGGCGAATCGGCGATCGGACACCGGATGCAGTTCAGCATCGGGTCCAACCCGTTTCACACGATCGTCGGCGTGGTCCGTGACGTCCGCGAGCGGGGCTACGAGGCGTCGCTGAAGCCGGGCGTGTACTTCTCGACCGCACAGGCGCCCGAGGCGTGGGCGGTTCCCGAGTATCTGGTCATCCGCGTGCGGCGCGATTCGACGGAGCTCGCCGACTCGGTGCGCCGCGTCATCGCCGCCGTCGATCCGGCGCAGCCGGTCGCCTCGGTGCGATCGATGAACGACATCCTCGATCTCGAGGTCGCCGATCGCCACCAGCAGATGGTCCTGCTCGGCGCATTCGCGACGCTCGCGCTCGTGCTCGCCTCGCTGGGGCTTTACGGCTTGCTCGCGTACGCCGTGGCGCAGCGCAGCCGCGAGATCGGATTGCGCATCGCGCTCGGCGCCACGCCGCGTGCCGTGGTCGCGATGATCGCGGCTCGCGGCGTCGGTCTGGCGATTGTAGGGCTCGGTGCGGGTGTGATCGCCGGCTGGGCGGCAACGCGCACGATGAGCGGCGTGCTCTACGGCGTGCCTGCGAACGATCTGCCGACGTTCGGCGCCGTGGTCCTGCTGCTCGGGACGGTCGCGCTCGTCGCGTGCGTCGTGCCCGCCGCGCGAGCGTCCCGCGTGGATCCGATGATCGTTCTACGGGATCAGTAGGGGCGGACCCGCGTGTCCGCCCGGGTTTTGAAACCACTCCTAGTGCTTGCAGCAGTCGCGCGCGCCGGTGCAGCAATCCGGCCGCGCCGGCTGACCGTCGGGACCGAACGCCTGCTGCGTTTCGACGCACCAGTAGGCGGTCGAGTCGTACGAATCGTAGAACTGCGATTCTTCGGGATACGGCGTCGCCAGCACGTACATCCCCTTGTGCCGCAGGTTCAGACAGTGGACGCCGATTTTGACTTTCGGTGACGTGAGGTGATCCATAAACTCTCCACCACGGAGGACGCGGAGGAAACGAGGAGCCCTCTTTGTCCTCTGTGTCCACCGTGGTTGCTAGTTTCTCAAGCGGTCTTCAATCCCGCAGCATTCATGATCGCGCGCTTGACCGCCGTTCGCGTGATTTGAATCTTGTAGGCGTTGCCGCTCATCGGCTTCGCTTCCTTCACGGCCGCCTCGCCCGCCAGCGCCGCGGTTTCTTCGTTGAGCGGCTTGCCGGCAAGCGCGTCCTCCGCCGGCCTCGATCGCCACGGCACTGGCGCGACGGCGCCGAGCACGACTCGTGCGGAGCGGATTGTGTTTCCGTTCATCGCAAGCACGATCGTCGCGAACGCGAGCGGCCAGTCGTGTGACGCCTTGTAGCGGACTTCGTAGTGTCCGCTCTTCACGTTGCCCGGCGCCGGCAGGATGACGTGCGTCAGCAGCTCTTCGTCCGCCAGCACGTTCTCCTTCAGCACGTTCTGAAGCGTCGGCATCGTGAAGTAGTCGGCGGCCGGCACCTCGCGTTCGCCGGTCGGCGAGACGACGCGGAACTTCGCGCCGTACGCCAGGAACGGCACCGCGAGGCTCGACGGGTGCACGATGTGGCTCGGGCCGTCGTTGCCGAAGATCGCGTGGTACTGGTTCTCGCCGTTGACCGCGAAGCAGCGCGAGCCGCCCTTCTTGTAGCAGGCGAACTCTTCGTTGCGGTAGTACCAGCAGCGCGGACGCTGGTTGATGTTGCCGCCGACGGTCCCCTGATTGCGGATCTGCGGCGTGCCGATCTCGATGGCCGCCGCGGCGACCGCGGGGTAGAGCTTGGCGACCTGCGCGTGTTCGGCGAGATCGACGATCCTCATCGCGCCGCCGATCTTCAGACCGCCGTCAGGCGTCGACGTCACCGTCGCGTCGAGCGCGTTCTTCACGTTGACGACGCGATCGGGCGAGTCGACGTAGTCCTTCATCCGCGCGAGCAGATCCTGACCGCCGGCGAGCGGAAGGGCGATGCCGTCGAATTTCAATGCGGCAACGGCCTCCTTCTCGGAGGTCGCGTTGACGTAAGCAAAGGCTTTCACTGTGTGCCTCCTGCTCTCTCCTGCTCGATCGCCGCCAGTACCTTGTGCGGATGCAGCGGCAGGCTGCGAATCGTGACGCCGATCGCGTTGCGGACCGCGTTCGCGATCGCGGCCGATGTCGAGACGGTCGGCGGTTCGCCGATGCCCACCACGCCGCGCTCCGGCATGTTGTTCAGGACGATGTCGATCTTCGGGATGTCTGACATCCCGGCCAGCAGGTAGAACTCCATGTTTGGGTTGACCATCTGACCGGTGACGCGATCGAGGATGCGGTCCTCGTACAACGCGAAGTTGAGCGAGGCGATGACCCCGCCGTACACCTGGCTCTCGGCCGTGAGCTTGTCGACGATGAGACCGCAATCCTGAATCGCGAGAATGCGCTTCACCCGGACGATGCCGGTCTCGATGTCGACAGTCACTTCCGAGAACTGCACGCCGCTCGTGCCGCTCGACGACAGGCCGTCGGCCCACGCGCCGTCGACCGAAATCGGCTCGGTGCCGAGGTGCTTGCACGCGTCCTTCCACGCCAGGCCTTTGCTCGTGTCGCCCCTGACGTGAATGCGGCCGCCCGAGGCCATGAGATTCCCCGCGTCCGTCCCGAGCGCCGGCGCGACCTTCGCGCACAGCGCGTCGAGCGCCTTCATCGTCGTGACGCGGATCGCGGGCGACACGGACGCCGCCGTCGTGCTGCCGCCCGACCCGCCGCTGAACGGATACTGCGTGTCGCCGATCTCCGGCTTGATCGCGCTGACCGGCAGGCCCAGCGATTCAGCCGCGACCATCGCAACGATCGTCCGCGTGCCCGTGCCGATGTCCTGCGTGCCGCATTTCACGACGACCGATCCGTCCGACATGATGTCGACGTGCGCCTGCGTGCCGCGGCCGCCGCCGCCCCACAGATGCGCCGACACGCCCATGCCGGTCTTGATCGGCCCTCGCGTCGGATCGCCGGTTGGATGCCGTTTGTCCCAGCCGAACTGCTTCGCACCGCGCTGGAAGTACTCGATCCACATCGCGTTCGGCGCGAGCTTTGGTGCGTTCTTGATGCGGAACTCGACCGGATCCATCTTCACGCGATCCGCGAGCTCGTCCATCAGGATCTCGGTGAGGAAGCAGCCCTGCGGGTGTCCCGGCGCGCGCATCGCGCGCTGCGTGCCCGCGTTGATGTACACGTCGGTGTGCGCTCGACGGCGGTTCGGGAACTGATAGAGGTACGGCAGCGGGAAGTTCGCGCCCTGCCCCGCGCCGCCGGTGCCCCAGCTTTGCGCGTCGAACGCCGTGAGCATGCCGTCGGCCGACACGCCGGCCTTGATGGTGGCGAACGCCGACGGACGATTCCCTGTGTCGAGATGCTCTTCGCGGCGATCGAGCATCAGCTTCACCGGCGCGTTCGCCAGTTTGGCCAGCTTCGCGCAGATGACCCCTTGCGAATCGGGCGTGAACTTGCTGCCGAAGCCGCCGCCCATGTACTGCGTGATGACGCGGACGTCGGTCTGCGGGATGCCCAGCGCCTGCGCGAAGGCCTGCGCGGCCTGATGGCAGCCCTGCGTCGACACCCACGCGGTGAGCTTGTCCCCTTCCCACTCGCACACGGTGCCGTGGCTTTCGAGACAGACGTGGCCGATGACGTGCGTCGAGTAGGTCTGTTCGACGACATGCGCGGCCTGCTTGAAGCCGGTGTCGAGATCGCCGGTCTCCTGGCGCGTGCCGGCGCGCGTATTCGCCTGCGCCAGGTTCCAGCGCGGCGCGTCGGCCGCCATCGACTGCGCTTCAGTCGCCACGTGAGGCAGCGTCTCGTACCGCACGCGGACGAGACGCGCCGCGTCGCGCGCCCGCTCCTCGGTGTCGGCCGCCACCGCGGCGATCGGATCGCCTTGATAGAACAGCTCGGCACCCACGTCTTTCCACGCGAGCACCGCCTTGACGCCGGGCGCCTTCTGCGCGGCCGACAAATCGATCGACGTGATCTTCGCGTGCGGCAGCGGCGAGCGGACGATGCGCCCGTAGAGCATGCCGGGCCGGCTGATGTCGTATGTGTAGCGCGCGCGGCCGGTCACCTTGTCGGGACCGTCGAGACGCTTCACAGAGGTGCCCAGAAGTGTGGGCTTCTCGGGCCACTTGTATCGTGGGTCCACCGGTGTCGCTGGTGGCTGGGCGGCGCCGCCGCGGCCTCGACCTTGGCTAGACACGTCGCACCCCCTTGGCCGCCGCGGCCATTGTCGCTTCCATGATTCGGACGAACGTTCCGCAGCGGCAGATGTTGCCGTCGAGACCTCGGCGCGCCTGCTCCGCCGTCGGATTCGGATGGCGCTCGAGGAGCGCGGCCGCCGCCACGATGAACCCAGGCGTGCAGAAGCCGCACATCAGCGCATCGACGTCGCAGAATGCCTGCTGCACCGGATGCAGCGTGTTGCCGGTCGACAAGCCCTCGACGGTGCGGATCTGTTTGCCCACGACGTCAATCGCGAGAGTCGAGCAGGAATAGACCGTGCGGCCGTCGACGATCATCGTGCACGCGCCGCACGTCCCGCGATCGCAGACGCGTTTGTGGCCGGTGAGATCGGCGCGATTGCGAATCGCGTCGAGCAGCGTGACACGCGGCTCGATTCTCAGCTCCACGCGCTTGCCGTTGACCATGAGCGTGACCGGCACGTCACCGGGTCCGACGACGCGCGGTCCCGTTTGCGCCTCGGCCTCGGCTGCGCCCGCGGCGGTGACTGCAGTGGCGAGACCACCGACGCCGGCGCTTTTCAGGAAGTCGCGGCGACTTACAGCGAATCGGTCGTCTTTCTCAGACATGTGAGGAATAATACGTCGGGATTCGCGCTTTGGGATTCGGGATTCGCTTGGGATTCGGGGAGGCTCTCATGCAGGCTCGTCGTGACTTTCTGAGACAAGTCGTACCGGCTGGCGCGGCGGGACTGATCGGGTTGAACACCGACTGGCTGGCGCGTGTGGTGTCCGCAACGGCTGCGGTCGCCGATCGATCGGCGGCCGACACGGCGGCCGACGAGAGCTACTGGCGTGAAATCCAGCAGGCGTTCACGCTCGACCGTACGATCATCAATCTCAACAACGGCTACACCTGCCCCAGTCCGCGCGTCGTGCACGAGGCGCTCAAGCGGTATCTCGACATCTCGAATCAGGCGCCCATCCATTTCATGTGGAACATGCTCGAGCCGAACGTCGAGAGCGTGCGGCGCAGGCTCGCGGCCGAAGCGGGCTGCGACGCCGAAGAGCTCGCGATTACGCGCAACGCCAGCGAAGCGTTGCAGATCGCGCAGCTCGGGATCGAGCTGCAGCCGGGCGACGAAGTCCTGACGACCAATCAGGACTACGGGCGCATGCTCGACACGTGGGAGCAGCGCGTCCGCCGCGACAAGATCAAGCTGACGAAGATCTCGTTCCCGGTGCCGACCACCAACATCGCCGAGCTGAAGGATCGCTTCGAGCGCGCGATGACGCCGAAGACGAAAGTCATCCACTTCTGTCACATCACGAACCTCACCGGGCAGCTGTTCCCGGTGCGCGACATCGCGCGCATGGCGCGCAGCCGCGGGATTCAGACGGTCGTCGACGGCGCGCACGCCTTCGCGCACTTTCCGTTCGCGCTGCGCGACCTCGAGGTCGACTACTACGGCACCTCGCTGCACAAGTGGCTGCTCGCGCCGGTCGGCACCGGCTTCCTGTACGTCCGCCGCGAGCACATCGAGAAGCTGTGGCCGCTGACGCCGCCGCCCGCGAGCAAGCTGAAGGACATCCGCAAGTTCGAGGAAATCGGCACGCACCCCGCGGCGAATCACAATGCGATTGCCGAAGCGCTGGCGTTCCATCAGGCAATCGGCGTGGAGCGGAAGGCGGCGCGGCTGCGGTATCTCACCGACCGGTTCACGACGCGCCTCGACAAGCACCCGCGGGTGAAGATTCTCAGCAGCCGCCTGCCCAATCAGGCGTGGGGCCTCGCGAACGTCAGCCTCGACGGCGTCGACGCGTCGAAGGCGTACGATTTCCTGTGGGCGAAGTACCGCATCATCACCGCGGCGATCAAGCACGCGGAGTATCAGGGGCTCCGCGTCACGCCGAACGTCTACACGACGCTCGAAGAGCTCGATACGTTCTCGGTGGCGATCGAGGATCTGCTGAAGAATGGCGCGCCGACATCTCAGTAGATGAGTCGGTACGCGCTGATCTCCGAATGCTTGTCCCGCTCGAACCACTCGCGGCGTGACAGGAGCGCGAGATCGCTCCGCTTGTCGAGCAGCGGAATGAGCGTCTCGTAGCGATCGCCGTACAGCCGCTCGCCGTGCACGACGAGGTATCGCGTGCCGCGCGCGCGCAGGGCGGCGAGCGAAGAATCGTCCGGAAACCCGCGCATCGCATCCATCAGCCGGACGTACGACGGCGGAAAGAACCCGCTGTACCCGTTGACCAGGTTCTGCCAGTGGAACGTGGAGTAATAAAGGTAGGTGGGATCGTCGAACGACGAGGACGGAAACTCGAAGAGCGCCGCGGTCGGACTGTCGCCGCGATCGCGAACGATGTCGGCGTAGATCTCGGGCGCGGTGGTTCTGATCGTCGCGAGCTCGATCGGCTTCGAGGCGTACTCGGCCAGCATCAACACACCGATCGCGACGAACACGACGCGACGAGCGGCCGCTGACTCCACGCGGCCGGCGATGCGGGCGATGCCGTAACCCGCCAGCACCGCGAGCGAGAAGCCGACGAAGAGTCCCATCCGCGCCGGAATGCGCAGCGCGCGGAAGGGCAGGAAGTATTCGTAGAGTGCCGGGTACAAGAGACCGTTGAAGCCGAGAGAGACGTCGAAGGCGAGAAGGAGACCGAGGGCGTACGCCAACCGCGCACTGTATCCACGAAACCACGAACCGACGAAAATGCAACCACGAAGGCACGAAGACACGAAGCCATCAAAGGTTTTCTTCGTGCCTTCGTGTCTTCGTGGTTGCGTTTCAGCGGCTTTCGTTCTCGACGGAAACAGCGCGACGATCGCCAGCGCTATCGCGACGAACCCGGGAAACAGGCGCCGCTCGCTCTGCATGAACCGCGCGAACGGTTTGCCGTACAGCGCGTTCGCCTCCGCCGGCGCCAGATAGTTGCGCCACGTCGCGCTGCCGTCGACGACTTCCTGGCGGCCCCGCTCGCCGACCACTTTCCGGGCGCCGAGATACGCCAGGCCGACCGGCGTCACGGCCGCGATCACGATCGCCGCGGCCGCGACGAGCGCGATGAGGCGATCGTTCGGCAGCCGGCGTTCCGCAATCAGCATCGCGCCGCAGACGACCGCCATGTACGGAATGAGGAACAGACCGTAGTACGTGCACGACAGCATCTGGCCGGCGGTGAACGCCCCGAACAGCACGCCGTCGCGCAATCGCCCCGTCTGCAGCAGGCGATGAAACGCCCACATCGCGAACGGCAGGCACTGCGTCTGCTGCAGTTGCAGATGCGGAAAATGGTCGATGCGGTACGGCAGGAACGCGAACACGATGCCGGCGAGCAGACCTGCGGCCGTGCAATTCGTCAGCGAGCGCACCAGCAGCGCGGTGCCGGCGCCCGACACGACGAACCCTGATAGAAAGACGAGGTTGTAGACGAACAGCGGGCCGGCTCCGAGCCACCGCAGCGGCGCCGCGACCGCCGCAGGAACGAACAGCGTCTCGGAGTACGCGAGCGTGCGCCGTTCCGGATAGAAGATGTTGGCGTCGACGAGGTGCGCCGGCGCGCGCGGCAACTGATGCGCGACCCAGGCCAGCGCCCACGCGTTCAGCAGCGGATCCCCATCGTCGTGCACGCGATCGCGCAGGTGGAACGCCTGCGGATATGTCATCACGGCGGTCAGCGCCGTGAAGACGAGGAGCATCGCCGCGAGGAATTTCACGATTGGAGGATGTCGAGCAGCTCGGTCAGCGAGGCGAGTTCCTTCTCGGCGGCGTAAATGATCGCGCGACGCTCCTGGAGCGTCGGCGTCGACCAATCCTCGTTCTCCAGCCGCACGCGGCCATCGCGATCCACGTCGACCACGACGGCATCCATGGGTTCTACGTAGAGTCTCATGTCATTGCGGATTGAGGATTGCGGATTGCGGATTTATTGTTGATTTGTGATTGTTGAATTCGATTTCGCCATTGTTGATTCGGCGCCGAGAGCGCCCGGTTCGACGACGCCATCACACTCTCTCCGCAGCCAGATCCCCCAAAAACCCCGATCGAATCGACAATCGACAATCCGCCCAATCGTCAATAAATCCGCAATCCGCAATCCGCAATCCGCAATGTCAAGTCCGCAATGTCAAGTCCGCAATGTCAAACGCCCGCGGCGCCTGAGGCCCGCATCGCGTCTTCGACGCCGAGGACGATCGCGGCGATGCCGGTCATCTCGCCGGCGCCGGCGTACGCGTATTCGATGTTGATGTTCGCGTCGGCGATCAGGCTGAGCGCCGGCGCGAGCGAGCCCGGCGAGTTCGGGACGCCGACGAGCAGCACGTCACGCTCAGCCACCTGGTGGTGATGCTCGCGCAGCACCGCGGCCGCGTGGACGTGATTGTCCACCACCATCCGCAGATGCCCGCCCGACTCGAGCTCGAGCGCGACGATGTTGACACGCTCGTCGGACATCAGACGGCACACCCCCGCCAGCGCGCCCGGGCTGTTCGGCAGACGCAGATTCAGTTCAGTTCGAATCGACATGGGGGCAGAGCGTATCAAAAAACTGTAGCTCTCAGCCATCGGCTTCAGCTATCAGGCACACGTGGCCTGAAGGCTGAAAGCCGATGGCTGGAAGCGTGAGAGCTGGAAGTTAGAGCCGAACGCGAAGAGCTGACAGCCGAGCGCTGAAAGCTTCCGCAGATCAGCGATTGAAGACGAGACCGTGCAGAGCGGGATCCATTGACGTGAGCGACGACAGCAAGCTGCCTTCGAGCTTGATCAGCAGCTCGTTGACGGTACTGCCGGCCGTGGACCGATGCTCGCGTTGCGCGACGCTGTCACGGCTGGCGCGGAAGTGCTTCAGTGCGGCGATCATCGTGCCGATTTCGTGTTCGCTCAGGTTTTCTATGAACATGGGACCCTCCCAGTCCGAAAAAACCCCGGCAGCCGCCAGCCACGTGCCTATGAGCTGGTGACCGACGCTGCCGGGGGGCGGGGCAGTCGTTACGCGAGCACCTTGATCACGACGCGGCGGTTCTGCGCGCGACCCTCTCTCGTCTTGTTCGGCGCGATCGGCTTGTCCTCGCCGTAGCTGATCACGTTCATCTTGTGCAGCGGAATCTGGTACTGCTCGTACAGATACCGCTTCACCGCTTCGGCGCGCTCGAGGCCGACCTTCTCGTTGATCATCTTGCCGCCGATGTTGTCGGTGTGGCCTTCGATCTCGAGAAAGATGGCTTTCGGATCCTGCTTGAGCTGCGCCACCATCTCGTCGAGCCGCTGCTTGGCCACGTCGGGCAGCGTCGCCTTCCCGAACTTGAAGTTGCCCTGGTCCTCGCTCAACACGACCTCGTAGACCAGCCGGCGGTTGGCCTTGTCCATCACGTCGAACTTGTTCCCGGCGTCCTTCGCTGCGCTGTTTGCGGCGGAGGCCGCGTCGTTGGCCTGCAGCGCCGACTGCGAGGCGGCCTGCGCCTTCGAATCGGCGGCCTGCGCCTTCTGATCGACCTCGCTGATGCGTCCCTCGTTCCTGCGCGTGCGCTCCTGCGTTTCCTCCACCGACCGGCCGAGCGAGTCGACCTTGTCGTTCACTTCGCCGACGCTCGTGCGGACGAACTTCTTCGACGCGCAGGCGGTCGACCCCCCGATACCGACGACCGCGATGGCCGCGATCGGTACTGCCACGAACCATTTCGGCAACATACGCTCTCCTTCTAGAACGGTGTCGGGCTTGATTGCCCCGCAAGATAACCACTCCGGGCGCGAACTATCAGGTCCTTGTTGCGTGCGCGGACCACGAGCGGATGCCAGCCCGGCCTGCCGCTCGATTCGAAAGCAATGAGGTACTGATGGCGCAGCTCGTCGACGATTTGCCGCGCCGCGATGCTGCGCTGACCCGGCGTGCTCGCGACGAACGCGTGGCCGCCGGTCCATCCGGCGAGCTCCGCCAGCGCGCCGCCGAGCGCCGACCGCGCGAACGAGTTCGTCGCGGTGTCCTCGGTCGGGTTGTCGATCGTCGGCACGATGCCGAAGACGTAGACCGGCACGTCGATCGCGCTCGCGATCGAGGACACCTCCGACGGCTTCAGGCGGCTCGCGTTGTCGGCGCCGTCGGTCAGGACCACGACCGCTCGCCGGCGATCCTCGCGCTCGGCGACGCGGCGTGCCGTCTGTGCAATCGCGTCGTGCAGCGACGTCGCGCCGAACGGCACGACGCTCCGCATCGAGTCCGGCAGCGTCTTCAACCCGAGCGTGAACGGCGTCACTTCCTCGAGCTGCGTGTCGAAGGTGAAGATCGCCGCCTCGTCGCGCGTCGGATCCAGCCAGCTCAGGACGTGGGTGGCGGCCTCGCGCGCGTTCGGCAGCTGCCCTTCCATGCTGCCGCTGATGTCGAAGAGCACCGCGATGCTGACGCCGGCGATGTCGTGGCGAAAATCGGCGATCGCGCGAGGATGTCCGTTGTCGAGGATCTCGAAGTCGCGTGCGTCGAGGTTCCGAACGAAGCGGCCCTTGTGATCGCGCACGACCGCGGCGACGCGCACGACGTCGACGCTCGCCTTGAAGCTCGGAATGGGTGGTTGCTGGAACGCTGCGGCGGTGTTGCCGCTGACCGCGAGCGTTAGCACAACCGTGCCGGTAATGAGCTTGCCCCGCTTCATCGGCGAGGTGTAGTCCAAGCCGGTTGCCAACAAGCCAAGTGTTGAAATGATTGGAGTTACTTCGCGCGGCTGGAAATGGACGGGGCAGATTTTGTCATCGCGAGGGTAAGAATTACGCGATCGGCGAACTCGATCGGGTTGTAGCTAGGGAAAAGTTACGCGGCGTTCATTCACGCGGTAAGATTTCGGCCGTGACCACCGCGAATACTCGCACCACGATCGCTACGGCGGGCCGCATCCATCGTTTTTCCTACGCGATCCGCAATATCGTCGCCGAAGCTCAGCGGGTCGAGGCCACAGGGACACGGGTCCGATACCTCAATATTGGCGACCCGGTTGCGTTCGGGTTCAAGACGCCGGCGCACCTCGTTGACGCCGTCGAACGCGCCCTTCGCGACGGCCACAACGGCTACGGACCGTCTGCCGGCATCGCGCCGGCGCGCGACGCGGTGGCGGCGGAATACACCGCGAAGGGATGCCCGATCGCGGCGGATCGCGTCTTCATCACCGCCGGCACGTCAGAAGGCATCGAGCTGACGCTGAGCGCGGTCGTCGACAGCGGCGGCGAAGTGCTCGTGCCGATGCCGACCTATCCTCTATATACAGCTGTCCTGGCGAAGCTCGACGCGCGCGCGAAGTACTACCGTCTCGATCCAGCTCGCGGCTGGATGCCGGATCTCGATCACCTGAAGAGTCTCGTGACGCCGGCAACGCGCGCACTGGTCGTCATCGATCCCAACAATCCAACGGGCGCTGTGTATCCGACGCCCGTTCGGCGCGCGCTCCTCGAATTCGCCGGCGAGCACAACCTGCTCGTGCTGGCGGATGAGGTTTATGGCGATCTGGGGTTCGACGGCGCCGTCGAACCATACGGCCGCCTTCATCCTGACGCGCCGATCATTTCCTTTTCGAGCCTCTCGAAGGCGTACCTCGCGCCGGGATGGCGAACCGGCTGGATGGCCATCGGCCGCTCGCACCGGCTGGACGAAGTGGTGGGCGCGGTGAAGAAGCTGGCGGACGGACGGCTATGCAGCACGGTACCGATGCAATATGCGGTGATGGCGGCGCTGCAGGGCGATCGCTCGCATCAAATCGCGTTCCGCGCCGCGCTGCGCGCGCGCGCGACGATGACCGTCGAGCGCCTGTGCGCGATGCCGGGGGTCAGCTGCGTCGAGCCGGCGGCCGCCTTCTACGCAATGCCGCGCGTCCAGCTCCCACCGGGCCGGACCGACGAGGACTATGTCCTTGCGCTGCTGCGCGCGACCGGCGTGCTGTGCGTTTATGGATCCGGGTTCGGCCTGCCGCCGCAGGATGGATTCCTCCGCCTCGTGTTCCTCGCGCCGCTCGACGAGCTCGGCGAGATCTACGACCTGATGGCGCGCTTCACGGCTGACTTCGTCAACGGCTGAGATTGTTGATTGGTCAGTGTTGATTGTTGATTCTTCGTTATTCATTTGAGAATCTGCAATCAATCAGCAATCAACACTCACCAATCAACACTCTCGATGACCGACAAGGAGTTCACGCGCCGCCTGTTTCAGACCGTGATCACCGTCACGGCCGTCGGGATCCTGATCGCCGTGTTGTGGGAGGCGCGGGAGGCGCTGATGCTCGTGTACATCAGCGCGCTCATCGCGATGGGCTTCTCGCCGCTCGTGCAGTTCATCGAGCGGCCGCGCTCCGGCGCGCGCGCGCGGATTCCTCGCTGGCTCGCGATCCTCGTGATCTATGTCTCGATCGTCGCGCTGCTCGCGCTCGTCGCGCTGGCGGTGGTGCCGCCACTGATTTCGCAGGCCGCGGCGCTGTGGGCGAAGGCGCCCGACGAGTTCGACCGGTTTCAGCGGTTTCTCATCCGCTACAAGCTGCTGCGGCGTCCGATCACGCTCGCCGAGGCGGTGCAGAACGCTCCGGAGGGCGCCAGCAGCAACGCCGTCGGCACGGTCCTCATCGCGCTCTCGGGCCTGGTCGGGGGAGTGTTCGGCTTCATCACCATCCTGATCCTCAGCTTCTATCTGCTCATCGAAGCCAAACCGATGTTCGAGTACGTCGCGCGGTTCGTCCCGCCGGGACGGCGCAACGACGTCGCGAACGCCGCGCGCGAAGCCGTCGTGAAGGTCAGCGCGTGGCTGCGCGCGCAGTTCGTACTGGCCGGCGTGATGGGTACGTTCGCGGCGGTCGGCCTGTATCTGATGGGCGTTCCGTACTTCTACGTGGTCGCGCTCGTCGCGGCGCTCGGCGAGACCATTCCCATCGTCGGGCCGATCATCGGCGGCATTCTGGCCGTGGCGGTCGCGCTGAGCGTGTCGGCCAAGCTCGCGCTGATGGTGGGCGCGTACTTCTTCGTGCTGCACGAGCTCGAGGCGAACGTGCTGCTGCCGAAGATCATGGAGCGGCGCGTCGGCGTCAGCCCAGTCGCCGTCCTCGTGGCGCTGCTGATTGGCGGATCGCTGTGGGGCCTGGTCGGCGCGATTCTCGCCATCCCCACGGCCGCGATCCTGTCGATCATCGTCGACCAGATCGCGGCCGACCGCGAAGTCCGACTGCAGCGCGTCCGTTGACGCCTGTCTCGCGCTGAGTCAGCACAAAGGACAACAAAGCTAGATGGGTCTTGTCTTCGTGTCCTTGGTGTCCTTTGTGTCGATTCAGCGCGGCTGAGCG
Source organism: Vicinamibacterales bacterium (assembly GCA_036004865.1). GTDB lineage: Bacteria > Acidobacteriota > Vicinamibacteria > Vicinamibacterales > CAVVIG01 > QHWF01. Next base: position 11,206 of record DASYQZ010000038.1, on the reverse strand, counting down.
GATTCGATCTCGATCCGCCGCTTACAACGCCTCCCGGAAGCGCCGCACCTTGTTCCGGTTCCCGCACGACTTCATGTCGCACCAGCGGCGCGTGCGGCTGCGCGTGGTGTCGAGAAACAGCCACGCGCAGGTGCCGTCCGCACACAGGCCGACGCGCGCGATGGCGTCCGAGGTCAGCAGATCGACGGCGGCGCGCACGATCGGCGCGAGCATCGCGTCGAGTCCCTCATCGGCCGGCGTGGCGAGCGTCAGCCGGCCGGCGGCTGCCGTCAACTGCGCGGCGCCGAACGTGTCGGCGACGTAGCGGTTCAGCCGTGCGAGCGACGCCGTGTCGACGCTGCCGCCGCCCGCCGCGCGCGCGAGGACGGCGTAGAGCGCTTCCCGCAACTCGATCGCGCGGCGCAAGGCGCGCCGCGCCGCGTCGGGATCGGACGACGCCCGCCGCTTCAGCCGCCCCGCTCCTGCATGCGACACAACCTTCCGCGCTTCCGCCCATGCGAGCAGGTCGCCGTAGGTCAACAGGTGTTCTTCCGGATCGCTGCCGCGCGAGCCGACCGTATTGGTGAAGTCCAGGGCGAGGTGCCCGCCGCAGAAGTCGAACCGGTAGTCGGGCTCGGACCGGAGGACTGATTCCGATGTAACCATCAAATTACCATTGACAGGTTACCACTCTCATGGTGTAACTTTCAAAGTTGCTTTTGGAGGTTACGCCTCCGGAGGGTCAGTCGTGACGCTTGCCGCTTACGCCGCCATCTACCTGATCTGGGGCTCGACGTTTCTCGCGATCCGGCTGGCCATCGATTCGATCCCGCCGCTGATGATGATGGGCCTTCGCTGCACCGCGGCCGGCGGCCTCATGCTGGCCTGGGCGGCGCTCCACGGCGAGCGGGCGAGCGGGCGGGCGTGGGGCCACGGCGCGGTGGCGGGCGCGCTGATGTTCGGCTGCGCGTACGGCGCGCTCGCGTGGGCGGAAGAACGGATCGCGTCGGGCGTCGCCGCGCTGTTCGTCGCGACGCTGCCGTTCTGGCTGGCCGTCTTCGAGTACGGCCGGCGGCGAACCGCGCCCGCGCCCCGCATGCTCGCGGGGCTGCTGATCGGTCTCGCGGGCGTCGCGCTCCTGGTGGTGCGCGGCACGGCGTCGATCGTTTCCTCCGGGGGCCCCTCTCCCCCGGTCGATTACTCCGCCTCCGTGCTTCCGGCGCTCGTCATCGTGCTCGGCGAAATCGCGTGGGCGGCGGGGTCGCTGTACGCGCAGCCGCCGCGGCTGCCGCAGTCGCTCGCGCTTCGGGCCGGCATGCCGCTCGCTGCCGGCGGCGTCCTGCTGCTCGGCGCGTCGTGGATCGCGCGCGAATTCCAACATTTCAATCCGGCCGCGGTGTCGGCGCGATCGCTGACGGCGCTCGCGTACCTGATCGTGTTCGGATCGATCGTCGCCTTCTCGGCCTACGCGTGGCTGATGCGGGTGCAGCCGCCGACGCGCGTCGCGACGCACGCGTACGTGAATCCGGTGATTGCGGTCGCGCTCGGATCGGTGGCGGGCGGCGAGCCGTTCACCCCGGCGATCGGCGTGGCGTCGGCGGTCATCGCCGGCGGCGTCGCCCTCGTCCTTGGCGTACCGGCAATCGGAGGAGAGACATGCTCGAGTACATCGACGAAGCCTTTCGCGGACCGTCGTGGCACGGTCCGGCGCTACTCGGATCGCTGCGTGGGATAGACGCAAAGCGCGCGGCGTGGCGGCCGTCGGCAGGGCGGCACAACATCTGGGAAATCGTCGTGCACGCGGCGTATTGGAAGTACGCCGTACGCCGCCGCCTCACCGGCGAGACGCGCGGCCGCTTCCCGCTGAAGGGATCGAATTGGTTCGCACGCCCTTCGACTCCGCTCAGGGGGGGCCGCGCGTGGGAAGACGATGTGAAGCTGCTCGTCGAGCAGCACGAGCAGTTGCGCGAGGCGGTGCGGCGTCTGCCGCGCCGCCGGCTTCGGGCGATCGTCGCGCACGGCCGCGATACCGCGGCGTACACGATCCGCGGCATCGCCGCGCACGACCTGTATCACGCCGGACAGATCCAGTTGCTGAAACGGCTGATGCCGAAGCGTTCGTGACCGGTCGATCGCTATAATCGCGCTCCGGGTGATTACCAACCACGATGAACGCATAGACGGCCGCGAGCGCAAAGGATTGGTGTCTCGTGACACGGTCATCGCCGCGGCGCTGTACATCGTGTTGTCGCTCGCGCTCACGTGGCCGCTCGCGCCGCGGATGACGCGCGACATCGCCGCCGACTTCGGCGATCCGCTCCTCAACGCATGGATTCTCGCCTGGGACGCGACGCACCTCGGGCGCGGGTTCTGGAACGCGAACATCTTTCATCCGCATCCGCTCACGCTCGGCTACTCGGAGCATCTGCTGCCGCAGGCGATCCAGATCCTGCCGCTCTACGCGCTGACGAAGAATCCGATCCTCTGTTACAACGTGCTGTTCCTGTCGACGTTCGCGCTGTCAGGGCTCGGGATGTTTCTCCTCGCGCGCGAGCTGACGGGCAGCCGCACCGCCGCGTTCGTCGCCGGCCTGGCGTACGCGTTCGCGCCGTATCGATTCTCGACGCTGTCGCACGTGCAGGTCCTGTCGTCGGCGTGGATGCCGTTCGCGCTCTACGGTCTGCGGCGCTACTTCCAGACGGATCGCCTGCTGCCGCTCGCCGGCGGCGCCGCCGCGTGGCTGCTGCAGAATCTGTCCTGCGGTTACTACCTGCTGTTTTTCACGCCCGTTGTGGCGCTCTACCTCGCGTGGGAGATGACGGTGCAGCGGCGCTGGACCGACGGCAGAACGCTCGTGCGCGTCGGATCCGCGTGCGCGATCGTCGGGCTCGCGACCGTGCCGTTCCTGCTGCCGTATCTCGAGCTCCGCGATCTGGGGTTCAGTGCGCGATCGCTCGCCGAGACCGACCGGTTTTCCGCCGACGCGTACGCCTACCTGACCGCCGATCCGAATCTGCGGCTCGCCGGCCGGTTCATGCGCGCGTGGCCGAAAGCCGAAGGCGCGCTGTTTCCAGGATTCACGATTACCGCGCTCGCGATCGCGGCGATCGTCGCCCACCTTCGCTCGGGCGCTGTCGATGCGAGCTTCGGCGGGCAAGCGACGTCCCTGGATGTGGGGCGACGCGTTCAGGGCCGCGATCGCGTGACGCAGCGTATCCTGCACTGGCTGCTCGCGGCCTCGTCGGCCATGCTCGTCGCGCTGGTGTTCGGGTGGACGCTGCGTCTGCCGGTCCTGAGAATCACAAGCTTCTCGCGTCAATTGTGGGTCGTCATCGCGCTCGCGGTCGTGCTGCTGGCGGTTTCGCGCGACGCTCGAGCGGCCGCGCGCCGCTGGTGGTCGCATCCGGTGGGCCTGTTCGCGATGCTGACGCTCTTCGCGATCGTGATGTCGTTCGGTCCGCATATCCACGCCAAGGGCCGCGTCATTGCCGACCCGAACCTCTACGCGTTCTTCTACAACTTCGTCCCCGGATTCGACGGCCTTCGCGTGCCGGCGCGGTACGGCATGATCGCGGCGCTCGGTCTTGCCGCGCTCGCCGGATTCGGCGTCCGCCTGCTCGACACGGCCGGCCTTCGTTCGTCGGCGACGCTCGCAGGCGCACTCGGCATGCTTTGCGTTCTCATCCTGGCCGAGTCGCTGGCCATCCCCATTGGCGTCAACGAAAACTGGGTCGTCTACAAACAACCGCGGCTCGAGCCGCTGCCGCCCACGCTCACGCTCGAGCCCGCGGCGGAGCAAACGTATCGCTTCGTCGCCGCGTTGCCCTCGTCCAGCGCGATCGTCGAGCTGCCGCTCGGCGAGCCGGCATTCGACGTGCGCTACATGTTCTATTCAACGCGCCATTGGAAACGGCTGGTGAACGGGTACAGCGGCGGCGAACCGGACGACTATTCCTTCCTCAATCAATCGTTGCAGGATGCGTTGACGCGGCCCGATCGCGCGTGGGACGCGCTCGTCAAGTCGACCGCCACGCATGCGATCGTTCACGAGCGCTTCTACTCCGGCGATCGCGGATCGCGCGTCAGCGAGTGGCTGCGATCCCACGGTGCCACAGAGGTCGGCACGTTCGGCACCGATCGCATCTTCGCGCTGCCGCCGAATCGCTAATCCCTAATCCCCACCCAGTCCCTAATCCCCAGTCCCTAATCCTTAATCCCTAATCCCTGCACTAAACTGAACGACATGCGCCGCGATCCGCTGGGATACCTTGCGAGCGATCTCGAATCGCTGAAGCAGCAGGGTCTCTATCGCCGTCTCAGGATTCTCGAAGACGAACAGAAACCCAAGACGACGTTCGATGGCCGGCAGGTCGTGAACCTGTCGTCGAACAACTATCTGGGTCTGACGACACACCCTCGGCTGCGCGACGCGGCCCTCGACGCCACGCGGCGGCTCGGCGTCGGATCCGGCTCGGTGCGCACGATCGCGGGCACGATGGCCATCCACATGGAGCTCGAGCGCCGCCTCGCGGCGTTCAAGAAGACCGAGGCGGTTGTGGTGTTCCAGAGCGGATTTGCGGCGAACGCCGGCACCGTCGCCGCCGTCTTAACGAAGGATGATGTGGTCGTTTCCGACGAGCTGAACCATGCGAGCATCATCGACGGCTGCCGCCTGAGCCGCGCAACGATCAAGGTGTTTCCTCACAAGGACGTGGATGCCGCCCGCACCGTGCTGTCCGGTCTGCCGGCCGGGCAGCGCAAACTGCTCATCACCGATGGCGTGTTCAGCATGGACGGCGATCTCGGCGCGCTGCCCGGGCTGTGCGCGCTCGCCGAAGAGTTCGGCTGCATCATGATGGTCGACGATGCGCATGCGAGCGGCGTGTTCGGGAAGAACGGCCGGGGGACGATCGATCACTTCGCCATGCATGGACGCGTGGACATCCAGGTCGGCACGTTGTCGAAAGCGGTCGGTGTCCTCGGCGGCTACGTCGCGGGCAGCCGGACGCTGATCGAATTTCTCTACCATCGCGCGCGGCCGTTTCTCTTCTCGACCTCGCATCCGCCCGGCGTCGCCGCCGCCTGCATCGCGGCGCTCGACGTGCTCGAAGAAGAGCCGCAGATCATCGATCGCCTGTGGGAGAACACGCGGTTCTTCAAGTCGGGCCTCGAGAAGCTCGGGTTCGATACCGGCCTGAGTCAGAGCCCGATTACGCCGGTCATCGTCGGCGACGGCGCGCTCGCCATGAAGCTGTCGGACCGGCTGTTCGAGGAGGGGGTGTTCGCGCAAGGCATCGCCTATCCGACCGTGGCCCGTGACAAGGCACGCGTCCGCACCATCGTCACCTCGGCCCACACACGCGACGAGCTGCAATTCGCGCTCGACGTGTTCGGCAAGGTCGGCCGCGAGCTGGGGATCCTCCATTGACCCGCCGATCCAAGCGGCTCTCGGATTTCTTCGACGCGTACACGAGAGATCTGAAAGGCGAAGATCTGCAGCGGCTCTTCACGCGCGACACGCGCGAGGCCTACAAGTTCTTCACGCGCGGCACCGACTCCGACGCCTTCAGGCACATGCCGTGGCACCTGCGCCTCTGGGCGCAGACGAGACAGTTGTTCGTCGCGTTCACGATGAAGCTGTCGCCGGCGCGCCGCATCGTGTACGCCGCGGCGCTCGTCATGGCGTTCCTCGGCCTCGTCAATCTCTTCCGGGCGATCGGCATCGTCGAGATCATGACGCTGCCGTTCGGCGTCGGCGTGGGCATTCCGGGGCCGTTGTTCCAGCAGGGCACGTGGTCGCTGTTCTTCGCGTTCGCGCTGATGAACCTGCTGGTGCTGCTCGAGGTCGCGGATCGGCTGTCGCTGAAGAACGACCTCGAGATCGCGCGCGACATCCAGCAGGCGATGCTGCCAGAAGGGCTGTTCACCGCGCCGGGCATCGAGACAGTCGGCATCAGCCGTCCCGCGAACACCGTCGGCGGCGATTTCTACGACATCCTGCCGAAGCCCGACGGCCGCGTCGTGATCGCGGTCGGCGACGTCGCCGGCAAGGGAAGTCCGGCCGCGCTGCTGATGGCGCTGCTGCTCGCGATGCTGCGCACGCTGGTCGACGAAGCGCTCGAGCCGGCGGATCTGGTCACGCGGCTGAACGTGCAGGTCACGCGGCACGCGCCGGGCACGCGCTTCATCACGTTGTGGTACGGCGTCTTCGATCCGAAGACGGGCGTGTTGACTTACGTGAACGCCGGCCACATGCCGCCGCTGCTGCTGCGCAACGACGGCACCTGCGAGCGGTTGACGGCCGGCGGCATCGCGCTCGGCATGTTCGATCACTCGACGTACTCGACCGGACAGGTCATCATCCAACCCGATGAGCTCGTCGCGATTTACAGCGACGGCATCACCGAGGCCGAGAATCCGGCGGGCCGGCCGTTCGACGACGCCGGGCTCGAATCGGTCCTGACCGCCCATCGGCACGACAACTTGTCATCGATCGGCGCCGCGGTCGTGCGGGCGGTCGAGCAATACACGGCCGACACCCGTCTGGCCGACGATCTGACGATTCTGCTGTTGCGCCACTGCACCACGCCGGCCCCGGTGGGTGTCTAATACGTACTCGCGAAGCGATGAACAGGTCTGGTGTGATCACGGCGGCGCTCTCGCTGCTGCTGCTGGCGAGCGGTCCGGTCGAGGGCCGTGCCGAAGCTGTCGCGACCGACCCACGTGTCGGCCCCAGTGAACAAACGCAGCAAACCAACGGCGTCGCGCTGCTCCTGCGCGGCCTCGAACGGGTCGTGCAGGCCGGCGACACGGCCGCGTATCTGTCGCTGCTGACCGAGTCGGCGGATCGCACCCGCGCTCAGAATTTCGGCGGCACCGAGATCATGCCGGGCGCCACGCGCGCTGTCGTGCAGGAGCGCGATCGCCAGCCGCTGGCCGGCACGCTCCCGGACAACGGCTACTCGCTGCTCGTCGACGCGTTCGTCGAGTACGGCGGGCGCGCCCGCATCGCGACCTGGATGATCGACATCAAGCGGATCGGCGAGGCCGGCAGCGATCGCGAATGGGCCATCGCCGATCAGCAGCAGGTGTCGTCGGTCGAGAGCCTGTATCACCTGTCGCTGAACGGCGCGAAGCAGTACGCGGCGCGCGATCTCAGGATCGCGGCCGAGGATCTGGAGCTCACGCTGACCGACGGATCCGTATTCGTCGTCGACGTCGATCAGGGCGTGACCGGCGCGGTGCTGATGGGACACGGCGCGATGCGGTTCAGGCCGGCGCCGGAGACCGAGCAGGGCCAGGTGAAGATCTTCTGCGGCTCGGAGACGCTCGAAACGAAGTTCGACGCGATGTATGTCCGGCTCCATCCGAGCGACTTCGAATCGGTCATCGGGTCCTCCAATCTCCAGGCGAGAGCGATCGATCCGCGCGAGCTGAAGCGCGCGCAGGACGTGTTCCGGGCGGAATCGCCGAAGTCGTTCGTCCTCGATCTCGGCGATCTCAGCCGCGAGGCGTGGTCGCTCTTGCCGGGCCCCGGCGATTTCGTCGCGGAGATTCGCACGCGGCGCTTCGACACGCTGACGTACGCGCGATCGGGATCCGAAGCGGAGGACGTCTCGCTCTTCGATCGCAAGCGGCATCGCAACATCTCCATCTACCCGTCGAAGCAGCGCGCGGCGATGCGCGGCCGCTTCTTCAACGAGGACGAGGGTGTCGATTACGACATCCTCGACTATCAGATCGAGGCGGCGTTCACGCCCGATCGGCAATGGATCGACGGCCGCGCGCGCATCCGGCTGAAGGTGCGCGCGTACATGCTCGGCACGCTGACGCTGAAGCTGGCCGACCCGCTCGTCGTGCAGTCGATCGCGAGCAGCGAGTACGGCCGGCTGTTCGGCATTCGCGTGAAGAACCAGAACAGCGTCGTCGTCAATCTCCCGGTCAGCGTCCCGCGCGACAAGGAGCTGACGCTCACGATCGTGTATGCCGGCCGGCTCGAGCCGCAGACGCCGGATCGCGAGACGCTCGCGCTCGAGCAGCGCGGCATGCAGGAGGACGCGTCGGTGTTGATTGCGGCCGAACCGAGCATGCTGTACAGCAACCGGAGCTTCTGGTATCCGCAGGCGCCGGTCTCGGACTACGCGACGGCGACGCTGCGCATCACGGTGCCGCCCAATCTCGACTGCGTCGCGAGCGGAGAGCTGGAGCCCGGCTTTCCGGTGCTCATTCCGGGCAAGGATCCGTCGCAGAACCGGAAGATGTTCGCGTTCGCCGCCACGAAGCCGTTGCGCTACCTCGCCGTCATCGTCAGCCGCTTCACGCGTGCGGAGACAACGACGCTGGCGCTGCCGACGGGGACATTGAGCCTGTCGGTCGAAGCGAACCCGCGGCAGACCAATCGCGGCCGCGATCTCCTGGGCCGCGCCGCCGGCATCGCGACGTTCTACGAATCGCTGCTCGGTGACACGCCGTATCCGAGCTTCACGATCGCACTCGTCGAAAACGATCTGCCCGGCGGCCACAGTCCAGGTTATTTCGCCGCGCTGAACCAGCCGCTGCCGACCTCGACGCTCAACTGGCGCAACGACCCGGTCTCGTTCGGCGCCTTTCCGGAGTTCTTTCTCGCACACGAGCTCGCGCACCAGTGGTGGGGCCAGGCGGTCGGCTGGCGGAATTATCACGAGCAGTGGATCAGCGAGGGCTTCGCGCAGTACTTCGCGGCGTTGTACGCGCAGCATCAGCGCGGCGAGGAGACGTTCGGCGACGTGATGCGTCAGGCGCGCAAGACGGCGATGGACGCCACCGATCAGGGCCCCATCTATCTCGGATACCGCCTCGGCCACATCCGCGGTCAGAGCCGCGTCTTCCGCGCGCTCGTGTACAACAAGAGCGCGGTGGTGCTGCACATGCTGCGGCGGCTCGTCGGCGACGAGCAGTTTTTCAGTGGCATGCGGCAGTTCTACGCCAAGTGGCGCTTCCGCAAAGCCGGCACCGAGGACTTTCGTGCCGCGATGGAGGCCTCGGCGGGCAGGCCGCTCGGACGTTTCTTCGAGCGATGGATCTACGGGTCGACGCTGCCGAGACTGAAGGTCACCTATCGAGTCGAGGGCAGCGACGTCGTGCTCCACGTCGAGCAGGTCGGCGATCTCTTCGACGTGCCGGTGACGTTATCGCTGCAGTACGTAGACAAGAAGCCTGTCGATGTCGTGATGAAGGTCAGTGAGCGCGACACCGATCTGCGCGTCCCGCTGGCCGGCACGCTGCGCGGCGTGGACGTCAACAAAGACGACGGGACGCTCGCAGAAATCATTCGCTGAACGCACACCGTTCGGCGTTCGAACGATCAGTGCGAGCTACTGAAGGTAGATTGCAGCGACTCTGAGTTCTCCCCGCCGTTCGAATGGTTCGAAGACGAGGATGAAACGGGTGCCGGCCAGCTGATACGAACGGATTTCCCGTGCGCCGATCGGGCCGCGCTCTTCAGTCTGCTTCACCAGCGTCACCGACGCGCCGAGCTGGGTAAGCGCGTCAGCCGCACGGTCGCCCACCTTGATTTCGTGATCGCCGCCCACCATCAGCGTCGGCACCGATACGGCGTCGGCCGGAACGGCCGCCACCGATGATGCCGGTTCGGTCGAGCCGGAAACCGCCGCCGGCACGACGCGCAGCTCGCGCACGATCAACAAACCGACGAGCAGCGTACCGAGAAGAAACACGACGGCCGTCAGCCAATCACCGCCGAAGCTGATGCGGTGGCGCGGGGCGTCGATCACTTGCATGACCTGGTCTCCAGAAGAAGGTCGCGAGACGGTCACTCTAGGCGCGCCGCCCTGTCCTGTCAAGCGAAGTCGAACGTTGTATTCTTGGATGTTATGGACACCGTGACGCTTACGATTGATGGCCGGCCGATCACCGTCGACAAAGGGAAGACCGTCCTGCAGGCCGCGATCGAGAACGGCATCTCCGTGCCGTACTACTGCTACCACCCGGGGATCGGCATCGACGGATCGTGCCGCGTCTGCATCGTGAAGATCGAAAAGATGCCGAAGCTGCAGACCTCGTGCTCCACGATCTGCGCCGACGGCATGGTCGTCTCCACCCGCACGCCTGACGTCGTCGAGGGACGCGCGGGTGTGTTCGAGTTCCTCCTGATCAACCACCCGCTCGACTGCCCGGTGTGCGACAAGGGCGGCGAGTGCCCGCTGCAGGATTTTTCGTATCAGTTCGGACGCGACCAGAGCCGGATGGAGTTCCCGCGGCGCGAGTTCGACGGCGACGGCGTGAAGGCGGACGTCGATTTCGGTCCGACGCTGATGCTGAATCGCAATCGCTGCATCCTCTGCACGCGCTGCGTGCGGTTCATGCGCGACGTCGACGGCGACGCCCAAATCAACATCATCGATCGCGGGTACGGCAGCGAGATCGCGACGTTCCAGGAGGAGGGCGTCCACTCGATTCTCTCGGGCAATCTCATGGACGTGTGTCCGGTCGGCGCCATCACGACGCGCGACTACCGCTTCAAGTCGCGGCCGTGGGACAACCCGGACGCCGTCGACACGATCTGCACGCTCTGCTCGAAAGGCTGCAACACGACCGCGTGGATGCGCGCCAAGCCTGAATGGGCGAAGGGCGCGCAGCTGATTCGCTTCACGCCGCGCCTCAATCCCGACGTCAACGGCTACTGGATGTGCGACATCGGCCGGTTCGAGTATCACTGGATAGAAGGCGACGACCGGCTCCGTGTGCCGCTCGTGCGCCAGAACGACGCCCTCGCGCCGGTGTCCTGGCGCGATCTGCTGGCGAAGCTCGCCGATCGTCTGGCCGCCGCGGGATTGGGGGACGGGTCTCGATCAGAAAGCCCTTCGAGACCCGTCCCCCATTTTCTCCTCTCGGCGCATGCGTCGCACGAAGAGCTGTTCCTGTTCCGTGCGCTCGCCGAGCAGCTGGTTGGGGACGTGCGGACGATTTCCGTCAGCTGGCGGTACCAGCCGAAGTCGCAGCCCGCGCAGACGCAATTCAAGGTGCCGCCCGTGGACGCGCCCAATGTGAACGGCGCGCGCCTGCTCGGTCTCGCCGGCGGAAACGCGGGCGACGCGGTTGCCGAAGCCGATCTGTCGGCGCTGAAAGAGGCGGTGGCCGCCGGCCGCGTGTCGGCGCTCTACGTCTTCGATCCGGGCCCGGAGGGATCGATCGGCGGCACGGCCTGGATCCTCGAGGCCCGCACGCG
>DASYQZ010000037.1:0-17039 GCA_036004865.1 Vicinamibacterales bacterium | reverse complement strand
GTGATCACGATGGCGAGCCGGCCGTCTGATGTGCTCGCCGTGGAGCTGCTGCAGAAGATCGCCGGCCAGACGCGGCCGCAGCGGGTCGTGCCGCTGTTCGAGACGACCGACGATCTGCGTCATGCGGGCGAGACAATCGATGCGCTGCTGCGCGTGCCGTGGTATCGCGCGCGAATCGGCGGGCACCAGGAAGTCATGGTCGGCTATTCCGATTCAGCGAAAGACGCGGGGCGGTTCGCGGCCGCGTGGATTCTCTATCGGGCCCAGGAGGAGATCGTCGCGGCGTGCGAGCGGCACGGGGTCGCTGTCACGCTGTTTCACGGCCGCGGCGGCAGCATCGGCCGCGGGGGCGGTCCTACCTACCTCGCCATTCAGTCGCAGCCGCCGCGGAGGCTCGCCCAGCCGGTGTCAGACGTGTCAGACGTGTCTGACACGTCTGACACGTCTGACACCTTTAACACGGCGAGCGTGCGCATCACCGAGCAGGGCGAGACGATCGAGGCCAAGTTCGGGCTGGTGGACATCGCCGTGCGGACGCTCGAGGTCTACACGTCGGCGATGCTCGAAGCCACGGTCGCACCGCAGGCCGGCCCACGCGACGAGTGGCGCGGCACGATGGAGCGGCTCGCCGGCGAGGCACGCACGGCATATCGCGCTGTTGTTTACGAGACGCCGGAATTTCTCGAATACTTCCAGACGGCGACGCCCGAGCCCGAGCTCGGCGCGATCAACATCGGCAGCCGTCCGGCACGACGGCCAAGCATGACAGCGAGTACAGACGGCATTGAGAGCCTGCGCGCGATCCCGTGGCAGTTCGCGTGGACGCAAACGCGGCTGCTGCTGCCCTCCTGGCTCGGCGTCGACACAGCAATCACGGAGCCCGAGCGCGCGCGGCTCCGGGAGATGTACACCCAGTGGCCGTTCTTCCGGTCGACGCTGGATCTGATCGCCATCGCGCTCGCAGAGGCCGATCCGCGCATCGCGGCGCAGTACGATCGTCTGGCGCCGGCCGCACGCCGGCCGCTCGGCGCGGCGTTGCGGGAGCGGTTCAGACGCGCCGCCGATGCCGTGCTCGCCGTGATGGACGAACGCGATCTGCTGCACGACAACCCGGTCCTGCGCCGATCGATCGACGTGCGCAATCCGTACGTGGATCCGATCAACCTCGTCCAGATCGAGCTGCTGCGGCGGATGCGGAGCGGCGGTTCCGCGGATCCGCAGTTGCAGCACGCGTTCGTCGTGACGGTGAACGGTATCGCCGCCGGCATGCGCAATACCGGATAGCGCAAGAGAGCCGGCGCTGAAACGCAACCACGAAAACACGAAAGCACGAAACTGAATAGGCCTTCGTTTTCGTCTCTTCGTGTTTTCGTGGTTGCATTTTGCTTCGGGAGAATTCAAACGTCGACCCCTGGGTTTCGATGGCGACTCGCTCGGACGGCATTGCGGCGCGGCCTCTCGCGCCGATGTCCGCATTGCGGTGAGGGACGGCTCTTCTCGGGCTGGCACCATCTCGATCGCTGCGCGGTGTGCGGGCTCGTCTACGAGCGCAATCCGGGCGACACGTGGGCGTTCACGATCATCGGCGATCGATTGCCGGTGGCGGCGATCGTCGTGATGATTTACTTCGGCATCGGCCGTTCGCGTCCGCTGCTGGGCGTCGCGATCTTCATCGTGCTCGGCGTGGTCCTCGTGTGGACATCACCAAATCGCTGGGGCGCCGGCATCGCGCTTCATTATTTGTCGCGTGTGTTCTGGCCCGATCCTGCAGACCCCATTCCCGCTTCGCGACCGCAGCATTAGGAATTCACGGCCGGATGATCCGAAGGCCCGCCGGCGACGGCGGAGCGGCGGGCGGCCCGATGATCTTCACGATTCGGCCCGCCGAATAGTTCACGACGTAAATCTCGCCGTCGGCATCGACGCCGAACGAGCTGACATTCCCCGTCGCCGGTGTGCCGCCGAGCTCCGCGCTGTGCTCGAGGAGATTCGACGCACTGGCCTCGCGCGTCGACGGATCGATGACGAGACCGATCGACCAGACGCGTCCGTTCAAGTCCGCGAAGAAGTAGCGGCCCCGGAAGTTCGATCCGAGCGCGCTGCCGCGGTACACGTAACCGCCCGTGATCGACACGCCGACCGAGTGGTTGTACTCGTGAATCGGATCCACGAGCGGCAGAAATGCCGGCGGCCGCGACGTGACGTTGTCGTGCGCCCCCTCGCGGTTGCGCCAGCCGTAGTTGCGTCCGCTGCGTCCGGCAGGCTCGTAGTCGACCTCTTCCCACCGGTTCTGACCGACGTCGGCGATGATCATCGCGCCCGTGCCGCCGCGCGCCGGATCGTCGAAGCTGTAGCGCCACGGATTGCGCAGCCCGAACGACCAGATTTCGGGACGGTTCGCGGTGCCGACAAACGGATTGTCCTGCGGCACCCGGTAACCGATCGGGTCGCTGTCGCCGACGCCGACGTCGACGCGCAGCATCTTGCCGAGCAGCTCGGTCCCCGTCTGCGCACGATGCGCGGGATCGTCGCCGGCGCCGCCGTCGCCCAGGCCGACGTAGAGGAAGCCGTCGGGACCGAACACGAGGTTGCCGCCGTTGTGGTTCGAGAACGGCTGAAAGATGTACGCGACACCTGACACGCCGTTCCAGCGCAAGTCGAACCGCGACGAGGCGTCGCCGACGACGGGATCGCTCGATCGACGGAATCGCGCGACAACGGTGTTGCCGGCGCGATCGGTGAAGTTCACGAACAACCGCCGGCTCTCCTGCGCGTCCGGTGGAAACGCCAGGCCCAGCAGTCCCTGCTCGCCGCCGGAGACGACCGACGATCGCAGATCGAGAAAATCGCCGGCCAGCACGGTGCCGCTCCGCACGATGCGAACGCGGCCGTCCTGCTGGAGGACGAACTGGACATCGCGATCGGTTGGATCCTGAACGAACGCGACCGGATTGCTGAACCCGCTCGCGTAGACGCGCGACCGCAGTTGCGCGTGCAAATCTGCGATCGCGCTGCATGCGACGAGCAGCGCAAGAGCGATCCCACGCTTGGACGACATCCGGGTATCCTAAACCACGTGTCGCGCCTGTGGGTCCTGCTGGCAGTCGTCATCGTCGCGTGCGGGAAGTCGCCGTCTGCGCCGCCGCCGCCGTCGACGACGCCCGGACCCACCGAGACGATCACGGGTAACGAGCGCCTTGGATGGGATCAACGCGCATCCGACGCGGTCGAGCTGGCGACGTTCCGGTACGCGATCTACGTGGACGGCGTGCGCACTGAGTTGACGGGCGCCACGTGCGCAAGCTCGCCGTCCAACGGCAGCTTCGCATGCAGCGCGCGTCTGCCGACGATTTCGAGAGGCACACACACGATCGAGCTCGCCTCTTTCATCGTCGACGGCTCCGTCTTCGAGAGCGCACGCTCGTCGGCGCTGCGGGTATCCGTCAGTCTGGCGCCAACAGAAAGCGAGGCGCCGATCGGGGCCTCAGCAGAACGGAGCGACGATCGCAGGCACTTCACGCTCGAGCGCGTCCTCGAGGGCGTCGATCGCCCGCGCGATCTCGCGTTTGCGCCGGACGGCCGGCTGTTCGTCGTCGAAGCCGCCGGGCGCATTCGCATCGTTCATCGAGAATCGCTCGTCGACTCCGGCGCGCCTGCGGCGCCTGCGGCCACACCGACGACCCGCGAGCGCGCAGCGCAAAGCGGCGGAGACGACGCAGTGCTCGCGCTCGCCTTCGACCCGCAGTTCGAGCGCACGCACTTCGTGTACGCGCTTGCCACGTCGCGATCGCGAGACGACGAGCCGATGTTCACTGTCGCGCGATTCCGCGAAGCGAACGACACGCTCGCCGACCGCGTCGTCCTGCTCGACAGCGTTCGAGCTTCGGACGCGGGTCCCTCCGGCTCGCTCCGCTTCGGCGCGGACGGAAAGCTGTTCGTTGCCCTCGACGCCGGCGCGGATCCGTCGCTCGCCGAGGATCTCGCGTCATTCAACGGCAAGGTCCTGCGGTTGAACACGAACGGGACGACGCCGGATGATCAGGCGGGCGCCTCGCCGCTCTACTCGCTCGCGTACCGCTCGCCGAGAGGATTCGACTGGGCTCCGACGGGTGTGCTCTGGGTCGTCGATGCGGGCGACGCTCCGGTCGCTCTGCGTTCTTCGCGTCTCTTGCGTGGCGCCTCGATCAGCGCCGTCGCCGCCCCGGACGGACCGCGCAAGCGCGGTGTGACGAAGGCCA
The DNA here is from genome assembly GCA_036004865.1 of Vicinamibacterales bacterium. Taxonomy (GTDB): domain Bacteria; phylum Acidobacteriota; class Vicinamibacteria; order Vicinamibacterales; family CAVVIG01; genus QHWF01. Next base: position 12,801 of record DASYQZ010000037.1, on the reverse strand, counting down.
CGTTCCGGTTGCCCGACGGCAGCGCGCCTTCCTCGATCGCCGCCTACCGCGGCGATCTCCTGCCGGTTTTCCAGCACAGCCTGCTGATCGCGTCCTACGAGGGTCAGCATCTGTTGCAGGTTCGTCTGGACCCGGAAGACGGCACGCGGATTCTTGGAATGAATCGCTTGCTGGAGAGCCGCGTCGGCGGAATCCGGGCGGTCGCGACAGGGCCTGACGGCGCGGTGTACTTCGCGACCGACCGCGCGATCTACCGGCTCATGCCGTAGAATTTCGGTGTGCGTCCCGCGCTATCCACCGCACTGGTCGTTTCCCTCGTCCTGAGCGTGGTGTTCACTGTGTCGGCGGTGTCATGCTCGCGCCTGCGCGAGAAGTCGCCGCTCGTCGCCGCCACGTCGACGATGGTGACGGCCTGGGTCGTGCCGCGGAATCCGCTCGAGGACAAGACGCTCGGCAGCTCGCCGCTCGCCGAGCAGATCCGCTGGGGCTACCGCATCTTCGTCGACACGCCCAACGAAGCGGCGCGCTTCACCGGCGCCAAGGTCTCGTGCGCGAACTGCCACCTCAACGCCGGCCAGCGCGAGCGCGCGCTTCCGGTGGTCGGCGTCGCCGGCGTGTTTCCCGAGTACAACAATCGCGCCGCACGCCTGATCAGCCTCGCCGATCGCGTCGTCGACTGCTTCATGCGGAGCGAAAACGCAACCCGACATGGGGCGGAGCCTGCGGCGCCCGGAGAAGCCCATCCGACACCCACGTCGAAGGAAGTGCTCGCCGTGCAGGCCTATCTCGCGTGGTTGTCGAAAGGCTACGCCGTCGGAGAGAGCCCGGCGTGGCGCGGGAAGAACGCGATCGCGCAAGACAAGCTGATCCCGGTGCACGACCTCGACGTCGCGAAAGGCCAGGCGCTGTATACCGAGAAGTGTCAGTCGTGCCACGGCGCGGACGGCCAGGGCGTGCAGATTGGCGACAAGAAGGCGGGACCGCTCTGGGGCGACGACTCGTGGAACGACGGCGCCGGCGCGGCGCGCGTGTACACGCTCGCGGGCATCATCCGCTACGCGATGCCGTATCTCGATCCCGGCAGCCTCTCGGATGAAGAGGCGCAGCACGTCGCGGCGTACATCAACTCGCAGCCGCGGCCGCATTATCCGTTCAAGGATCGCGATTACCCGGAATCGAGAGTTCCCGACGATGCCGTGTACTACAAGCATTAGCGATGCTGACTGTTGCCGCACGCACGCATCCGGGCGCGGTCCGCACGATCAACGAGGATGCGGTGCTGTGGGATCCCGCGCTCGGTCTGATGGTCGTCGCCGACGGCATGGGCGGGCACAACGCGGGCGAAGTGGCGTCGCATCTCGCGGTCGAGACGGTGCACGCGTTCCTGAAGATGAGCGCCGACGGCGACGATTTCACGTGGCCGTTCGGCGTCAACCCGCAGTGGTCGTTCGCCGCGAACCGGTTGCTCACCGCGCTGAAGATCGCCAACCGCCGCGTCTACCGCGAATCGGAGGTGAACACCGACTACACCGGCATGGGGACGACGGTGGTCGCGGCGCTCGCCGACGGGGCGAACGTCACGTTCGCGAGCATCGGCGACAGCCGGATGTACTCGCTGCGCGCGTCGGAGCTCGAACAGTTGACCACAGACGACTCGTGGGTCGTGATGCTGCAGAAGGAATCGGGACGCGATGCCCGGGCGTTCGAGCGGCATCCGATGCGTCACGTGCTGACGAGCGTCGTCGGGGCGCGGCCCGAAGTCGACGCCCCCGTGCAGGAGCTGGAGATGGTGAACGGCCAGACGCTCATGCTCTGCACCGACGGGCTGCATGGCGGGCTGCCCGATCAGATGATGCAGTCGATTCTTCAGGCGGAATCGGATCTCGAACGCGCCGCGGATAAACTGGTCGAGGCCGCCGTGAACCGCGACGGCAGCGACAACGTCACAATCCTGCTCGCCCGGTATTCCGGTTAGCGGTAGACTGCCAGAATCAGAAGCGCCTGCGGCCACACCGAGCCGAGGCCATGCGAAGCCTCGGCGAGGTGTTAGCGACAGGTCGCGCTGGGGGTGGGGCCCCAGCGCCAGTGAAAAAATGAAACTCATTTTCCTGACTCTTCTCACTATCATGCTCGCACTCGCGGAAAGCGCCGCGCAGCCGCCGCGGTTCCGGGGCGGGCGCTTCCAGCGGTTCGACTCGTTTCGCACCGAGCTGAACTACGACGGGCAGTTCACGTTCTGCCGCATCGCGTTCCGTCAGAATCCGTACGGCGACGGCGGCGGCTGGTCGGTCGATTATCCAAAGGCCGACGTGAACCTGTCGTTCCGGCTGTCGGAGCTCACGACCATCAACGTCAGCCGCGACGCGGCGACCGACTACCAGCACGTCGTGCTGCGTCTGACCGATCCGCAGATGACAAAGTGCGCGTTCATCATGATGACGGAGCCGGGCGCGCTATACATGGACGAACAGGAAGCGGCGAGCCTCCGCGACTATCTGCTGCGCGGCGGGTTTCTGTGGGCCGACGATTTCTGGGGCGACTACGCGTTCCAGGTTTTCGAGAACGAAATGCGCAAGGCGCTGCCGTCGGCGACCTATCCGATCGTCGATCTGCCGCTCGACCACACGCTGTTTCACATGCTGTACGACGTGAAGCATTTCCCGCAGATCCCGTCCATCGGGTTCTGGTTCGGCGGCGGCACGTCGGAGCGCGGCCCGCTCAGCGCCACGCCGCACGCGCGCGCGATCTTCGACCAGAACCGCCGCATGATCGTCTTCATCTCGCACAACACCGATTTCGGCGATGCGTTCGAGCGCGAGGGCGAGAACCGCGCGTACTTCGATACGTTCGCCGCCGACGGGTACGCCGTCGGCGTCAACGTGATTCTGTACGCGTTGACGCACTGACGACGCAAAGAGCGCCGTCAGCGCGACGAACAGAAGCGCAACAAGGAGGGTGCGGCGGCGCTCTGCGGCGCCAAACGCGATCTCCGGGACGAGATATTATCGCGTCGCCGTCGCAAACGTGTCGCAGGCGCGCGGGTCGCCGGTGTCCATGCCGCGGCGGAACCACGCCACGCGCTCCGCCGAACTGCCGTGCGTGAAGCGATCGGGCATCACGCGGCCGGTCGCCATGCGCTGCAGGCGGTCGTCGCCGATCGCTGCCGCCGCGCGAATCGCTTCGTCCGCGTCGCCCGGCTCGAGCTCCACGCTTCCCGCCTGAAACCGGCCCTGCTCGGAGGCGGCGTGGCCCCACACGCCGGCGAAGCAGTCCGCCTGCAACTCGAGGGCGACCGATGCGCTGCCCGCGCCGGACCGGCGATCGCGCGCCACGCGCTCGGTGTACCCGAGCAGATTCTGGACGTGATGGCCGATCTCGTGCGTGATGACGTAGGCCTGCGCAAAGTCGCCCGGCGCCTCGAAGCGCTTGGAGAGCTCGCGGAAAAACGAGAGGTCGAGATACACCTTGCGATCGCTCGGGCAGTAGAACGGGCCGGTGACGGCTTCAGCGAACCCGCACGCCGACGGGATGGCATCGCGGAAGAGCGCGACGTGCGTCCTCTCGTACCGCTTTCCGAGAATCTGTCCCCAGCTTCGTTGCGCGTCTTCGGCGACCGCGTCCACGAAATCGACCATCCGCTCCTCGGCCGGAGAGGTCCGCAGCTCGCCGGATGTGCCGACCGCGCCGGATGGCGACGACGGATCGGTGCCCAGCAGCGAAAACAGATTCGTGCCGCTCACCCAACTGAGCAAGAGGAGCACGACAAAGCCGCCGATGCCGAGCGTGGCGATGCCGCCACCCGACCGTCCACGATAATCTTCAATGTTGCCGCGGTTCCCTGGTGTCCAGCGCATAAGCCTCCGCCGCTCGCGCAGCAAGAACAACGCCGCCTCGCCGGGCTTCAGGACTCAGCAGCGGGTTGGCCGCCATCTTGGATCGCGCTTTCACGAGGAGAAAATGAACATGCCGCGCCGCGCCGTGTTCGTCGTCATCGTTCCGATCGCGCTGGCGATCGGCGCCGCGGCGCCGTCCGCTCCGCCACTCTTCTCCAGTCATGAGCTCGCGACGCTTCAGCTCGAAGCGCCCTTCGCGGACCTCATCGAGGTCGGCCGCGAGAACGACGAGCACAGCGTCGTCGGCACGCTGAAGCCCGACGGCGGGTCGCGGCAGGGGGCGGCGATCGAAAACGTGCGGATCTCGCTGCGCGGCCACACGAGCAGGCGGGAGACGGAGTGCGCGTTCCCAAAACTGAAGCTGCACTTCAGCACGCCGCCGGAGGGCGGATTGTTTGCCGGTGTCCGGTCGGTGAAAGTGGGCACGCATTGCGGCGAGTCAGCTGCTGACATGCTCACGCCGAGGTTCGGCCGCCTGCCGAACGAGAATTCGCCATTCCGCGAAGCCTTCGTGTATCGCCTGCTCGACGCGCTGCAGGTACCGACGCTGAAAGCGCGTCCCGCGCGTATCACCTACGTGCAGACCGGCGGCGGACAGCAGCCGCTCGTCCGCAACGCGATGCTGCTCGAGGACGACGACGATGCCCGGGCCCGCCTCGGCGCCGATCAGGAGATCGAGCCGAATGCCTTTTCGAACGCGAAGAACGAGTTCAAGCCCGAGGATACGGCACAGATCGCATTTGCAGAGGCGCTCATCGGCAACTACGACTGGTGCCTGAAGTTCACCGCCGACGATACGTATCGATGCGACGCCAGGCGCATTCTATGGAATGTCATGGCACTGCGCGGCAGCGGCCGCACGTTCCCCCTCATCTACGACTTCGACGTCACCGGCATGGTCGCCGGCCGGCACCTCTGGTTCGCCGACGTGTACAACGCGGCTTTCGTCAGCTCGAAGTCGCAGGCCGAAGTCGAGGTCGTGGGCCAGCTCCAACGCACTCGCGCACTGTTCCCGCGCGAAGTGCTCGACGCGTCGCGCGCGCGATTCATGGAGCGCAAAGCCGAAGCGTATCGCGCGCTGCGGGAGGCGCCGCTCGACGAGGCCGGCCGCCGGCGAATCCAGGAATACGTCGACGCGTTCTACAACGCGATCGGATCGGATGCCGCGTTCTATCGTCCGGTTGTCACCGCGCCGAACACGTTGTCGTACACGACCGCCGAGCGGACCGCGGTCGTGTGTCAGGACCGCGGCGCGATTCCACTTGGAACGGCCGTCAGCGATCCGATCGCGACGCGTGGATCGATGATTCAGGTGACGCTGCTCGACACGCAATGGAACTGGGCGACGCCGGTGAAGTGTCCGGAGATCCACAAGGGCGCCGTGTGGATTGAGAGCAGCGCCGTCGGCAAGGACTTTCCGAAAACAGCAACGACAACGAATCGCTAGGACGCGAGGGCCGACACATGGGTCGGCCCCTACGTCCTTGAAATTGACCCGTGCGCAGCGCTTCAGCCCGAGGGTGTAGGGGCGGACCCGCGTGTCCGCCCCTACTCCTCGCGCAGCGCGACCATTGGATCGAGACGAGCCGCGCGTCGTGCCGGCACCCACGACGCGAGGACCGCGATCACGGCAAACAGCAGCACGATTGCCGCGAACGTCAGCGGATCGGTCGGGCTGACGCCGACGAGCATGCTCGTCATCACCCGCGTGACGATCGCCGCCGCCACAACGCCGATGACGATGCCCCCCGCGCTCAACTTCACACCCTCGCCGACGATCAAGCTCACGATGCTGCCACGCGGTGCGCCGAAGACCATGCGCATGCCGATCTCCGCGGTCCGCTGCCGCACGATGGTCGCCAGTACGCCGTAGAGTCCGATCGCCGCGAGCACCACCGCGACCGCCGCGAACACGCCGATGAGCGTCGTCGAAAACCGGATCGGCGCCATCGCCTTGTCGACGAAGGCGCTCATCGGCTGGACTTCTGCCAGCGGAGCCAGCGCGGCCCGCGCGTCGATCTGCGCGATGGCCGTACGAACGGCGGACGCGACGCGGTTTGGATCGCCGCTGGTCCGCACCGCCCACCGTCCCGCGAACCCGTGTCCAAAATGCCCGTCCGGGATGAAAATCGCTTCGGGCCCGGGCACGGCCAGCGATGCGTGGCGCTGATGCGCGACGACGCCGATCACCTCGTACCATTCCGGCTCCGGCGTCGTGATGCGGATCAACAGCCGCTTGCCGATCGCCGACTGACCGAAAAACGCTTTCGCGGCGAGGCTGTCGTCGATGACGATCTGCTTGGGCGTGTCGGTTCGCGGATCGATGTTGTTGTCGGCGTCCGTGAACGCGCGGCCGTCGATCAATCTCGTGCGCATCGTCTCGAAGTAGCCGGGAAGCACGGCGTGGAAATTGGCCTGCCGGAAGGTGCTCGGATCGGCGACGGCGGTCTCGGTGCCCCAGCGTCCGTTGATGAGCAACCCGTCGAGCGGCAGCGGTGACGCGGCCGTCACACCCTCGACGCCCGGCAGCGCACGCAGGCGAGCGCGCACCTGCTGCTTGAAGGCGGCGCGCTGTCCCGCCTGCGGCTGTTGGGCGGGCAGCAGGAACGTCAACACATTGTGCGGATCGAAGCCAGGATCGACGCGCCCCAGCACCACGAAGCTGCGGAGCATGAGGCCGGCACCGATCAAGAGGATGAACGACAGCGCGACCTCCGTGACGACGACGCCGGACCGCAGGCGGCGTCCGCCACGGAGTCCGGAGGTGCGTCCTCCCACGGATCGCAGAACCTCCATCACGTCGGCGCGCGACGCGCGCAGCGCCGGAACGAGACCGCACAACACGGCGGTGACGAGTCCGGCGGTAATGGCGAACGTCAACACGATCGGATCGATGGTCACCGCCTCGAGTCGCGGCAGATCCTTCGGGCCGAGCGCCGTCAGCACGCGGACGCCGGCGCGCGCGAGCGCGACACCGAGCACGGTGCCGACGGCCGCGATGATGAGACTCTCGGCCAGCATCTGGCGGACCAGTTGCCATCGACCGGCGCCGATTGCGGCGCGCACCGCCAGCTCACGGCTCCGCGCCGAGGCACGCACCAGCAGCAGGTTCGCGACGTTCGCGCACGCGATGAGCAGCACGAACGCGACGGCGCCCATCAACGAGAGAATGGCCGGTCTCACGCCGCCGACGAGATCGTCGAACATCGGGAGCACGTGGAAATACAGTCCAGCCGTCTGCTTGATCGGAAACGTTTTGCGCAGATCGTCGCCGACGCGATCGACCTGCGCCTGCGCCTGTTCGATGGTGACGCCGCGCTTCAGGCGGCCGATCACTCTGAACGACACGTTGTTGCGATTCGCGGTCTCGTAGTTGATGCGAGCCGCCGTCCACATGTCGGGTACCCGCTCGACGTTCGCCCGCGGCGGGAACAGCAGCTCGAAGCCGGGCGAGAGCACGCCCACGATCTGCGCGCGGCCGCCGCCCAGGTCGATGCTCTTGCCGACGATCGCCGAATCGCCGCCGTACCGGCGCATCCAAAAGCCGTGGCTCAGAATCGCGATCGCCGGCAGCCGCTGCGACGCCGGCCCTTGGCCCGCCGAAGGCGGCCCTTGGGACGCCGAAGCCGGAGGCGAAGGCGCCTGCGGCGTCGCGTCGTCGTCGATGAAATCGCGCCCGACGAGCATGCTCGCCCCGAGCAGCCTGAACACATTCGGCGTCGCCGCGCCGACTCGAATCTGTTCGGGCTCGCCGCCTTGATCCGCGATCGGCGTGCGGCCCGCGGGAATCACGCCGGCGAGATCGTCGAACACCGACGCCGCTTGACGGCGCAGATCGCGGAAGTCAGGCGGCGAAAACGGCCAGTCGTTGACGTTCCGCGCGCGCAACTCGCCCCATACAATCACCAGCCGCCCGGCGTCGGCATACGGCAGCGGCCGCAGCAGCACCGCATTGACGACGCTGAAAATCGCGGTACAGGCGCCGATGCCGAGAGCGATCGTGATCGTGGCGACGATCGAAAACCCGAGGTTCTTGCGCAGGCCGCGGGCGGCGTAAGCCAGATCTTTGAATAAGGTGTACATGGTTGGCCACTGCAGGCCTGACCACCTCCGCCAAGGCGACGGTGGTCCGCCGTAGCTTCAGCGAAGGCGGAAGGCCTGCGCTACTCGGGTGAAACGCGCACGAGCATCTTGCCGAAGTTCCTGCCTTCGAACAGACCGATGAGCGCCGGGGTGAAAGTCCGGATGGTGCGAGTCGACGATCTGACTGACGGTGTGACCGACCATCACGTCGCCGAGGTTCACCGGACTCGCATACGACTCGGCGTTGCTCATGCGGCCGCGCATGTAGGGATCGAGCGACAGATAGAGCGTCCGCCGCAGCACTTCGCCGTCGCGAGGCGCGGGCCGCGGCGAGGCGACGAATTCGAAATCGGCGGGAGTCGGCATCCCGACGGGACGCTTCTTCAACCGGATCTGGCGGTTCGTCTCGGTCGTGGTCGGGCTGAGCATGCGCGCATCGTAGCAAAAACACGAAGGGCAGGATGGCCAGCGGTCCTGCTCATCCTGCCCTTCGAGTCCTGCTCACGTGCGACTTGCTGACTAATGACTTACCGGGTCACTGACTTCCGACTGTCTTGCTTCGTTGAGAGAGCCCTGCCGTCTCCGCCTGTCAGTGCGTCCGAACGGGACTCTCCCACACGGCTTTCGCCTGCCAGTCCTCATCGATGATGGTCCAGAGAACCTGGTCGAGATACTCACCGTTACGGAGAAACGACTTTCTGAGGACTCCTTCTTGAACGGCACCGATCTTCCTGAGCGCCCCGTTCCCGCGGCCGTTACGGACGGCAGCGCGCGCTTCGAGCCGGTGGACGCCCACCGTGTCGAACGCGAAGTTGATCACGAGCTCCGCTCCTTTCTGGAACACACCGGTTCCCCAATAGGGGGATCCAATCGCGAATCCCCACTCGGCCGTTCCGAAGCCGGGCTCCAGCTCGCGAAGCTGGAAGATGCCGATCGCCGTGTCCGACCCTTCGACGGTGACGGCGAAGCAGGCATAGGTGCCGGCGTTCCGCTGCCGGATGGTCCACGCGATGAAGCGCTCGAAGCCTTCAATCGTGGTCGGCGGCGGCGAGATGAATCGCGAAACTTCCTCGGTCGTCAGCATGGCGAAGAGCGACGTGGCGTCCGTAATCCGCAGCTCTCGAAGCGTCACGCCTTTGTTGCTCAGCACCGGCAGGCCCGCGCGCCAGTCGGTGGTGATCACTTCTTCTGTCGGAGGCGGAAAAACGACCTGAAGGTCGAGGTCCGCGCGATATGGCATCTTTTCCATTAGAGACCTCCCGTCGTCGAAAGAGTCCCTATTGGTGCCAAGGGAACAGTGGTTTCTGTTTCGGGCGACACAGTCGTATCAGGCGCAGTGACCGTCGTATCAGCTGTCGGCACCGTCGTCTCATCTACCGTGACGATTGTGTCGACGGCATTGGGATCGATCTGAGGCTCGATCGGCTCCTCCTCGGCGGGGAAGGTCACCGCGTCCTCGGAATCGCTCGCCCACGTGACGTCAGGCCCCGACGTGCCCCACACGATGTTTTCGAGACCGTCCGTTCCCCAGACGATGTTCTCCAATCCTTCGCAGGTGCCCCAGACGATGTTCTCGAGGGCGTCTAACGTGCCCCAGACGATGTTCTCGCAGTCGGCACCGCCGCAGTCCGTGCCCCAGACGATGTTTTCGTCAATGGCGTTGGTGCCCCAGACGATGCTCTCGACCGCGCTATCCACCCAGCTCGTGCCCCAGACGATGTTCTCGTCCATGGCGTTGGTGCCCCAGGCGATGTTCTCGCCCTGCACGCCGAGCGTCCGCGCCGAGCCCCACACGACCGTGTTGCCCCACGCGTTCACGCCCGACTTGATGTAGCCGCCCGTCAACTGGTGATTGCCCCAGATGAGTTTGCGGCTCCAGGTCGACTCGACGGGGGTGCGGGCGCCCGGGGCCGCCGTCGCGAAATGCTTTGCGAGCCGGACGGCCCCGAGCGTGTTGAGGAACCCAGCGCCTTGCCGCAGCGCGCTGTAGCCTGGATACACTTGCGCCGTGTACTGCAGAATCGCCTTGATCAAGTTCGGCGTCAGATTCGGGTTCGCCTGCAGCATCAACGCGACCGTGCCGCTGACGACCGGCGCCGCCATGCTCGTCCCGCTGAGGGCCAGATAAACAGGCAGTTTGTTCGCACCGAAGCCGTAGACCAGGTATTCCGATTTGGTCACGGCGAACGTGCTGCCGGCAGCAGCCAACGAGACCGTCCCGGTGCCCGGCGCCACGAGATCGGGCTTGGCGCCGAAGTCGTACGCCGTTGGCCCCGACGAACTGTAGGGCGCCATCTGGTCGTCGGCGCGGTTCGTCGTCCCCATGGTGCTCGAGGCGCCGACCGTCAACACCCACGGCGCATTGCCCGGCGCCGAGATGCCGCCGTACTGCAGCGCGCCTGCCGCGTTCTTGCCGAGATTGCCGGCCGCGGCCACGATCGTGATGCCTTTGTCCGTCACCGCCTTGGCCGCCAGCGTCAGCGGGTCGGTCCAATACGACTCGTGCACGCCGGCGCCGACCGACATGTTCACGACGCGGATGTTGTAGGTCTTGTGATTGACCGCGACCCAGTCGAGCGCCGCGATCAAGTTGCTGACCGTGCCATAACCGTTCTGGTCCAGCACCTTCAGCGACACGATCGAGGCGAGCGGCGCGATGCCGGCCTTTTCGAAGAACTTCGAGTCATAGCCGACGCCACCGATGATGCCGGAGACGTGCGTGCCGTGACCGTTGTCGTCGTACGGCAGCGCGCGGCCGTTCACGAAGTCGACGAACTTCGCGACGCGCTGATTCCCGTAGGGGAAGACCGTCTTCGTGTAGTTGACCATGTCGTCGTGCCACGACGTAATCCCGGAGTCGATCACGGCAACGCCGACGCCGGCGCCGGTGTACCCGTAATTCCAGAACACGTCGCGCGCCCCGACGGTGACCGCGGTGCGGTTGTTGTGCGTGCGGGTCGGCCGGTCGTAGTGCACCTGGAACACGTTCGGGTGCGCGGCCAGCTTACGCAGCACGTTGTTGGGCAGATCGAGCACCTGCCCGTTGATGATGTCGAGGTTGCGATTCTGCCCGAACTTCTTGAATTCGGCCGGCAGCGTCGCGCCTGGCACCAAGGTGACGATCACGCGCGTCGTGTTGCGCGGGTTGAGGTCGCCGGAGCGTCGCGCGAGCTCGTCATCGAGCTTGTACGCTTTGACACGCGCGCCCGGCACGCCGGGCTTGGCTTTCTGGGCCTGACGCGTATGATGCTTTGCCGGCGCGGCCGCGACTGGTGGCGCGACGCCGGGCAGCATCAGGAGGAGCGAGAGCGCGACGGCTCGCGTCCCCCAGACCGCCTTCCTTCTGACTCGAGGGTGTACGGATAGATTCATATGGTGGAGCAGATGAGCAAAGGGACGGCCACCTGAGCCACCCGCGAGAAATATGAGGGAAGTCATTATTGGCCTGAGACTTACCGAACCAGCGCTGGCATTAGGTCAGACACCGTTGTCATATACTGTCTGTTCAAGTCCAGCACATCCAAACTGGCAATTCGGACTTAAGCTTATTTGTTCCTGACATTTACACGCGTTTGTTCCATTTAGGAACGCCGTAGCTCGTATTTAGACATCATTGTCAGTCATTGTCATATAAACGCCCATCGAAAGCGGCCGTCGCAGCCTGAGCGATAATGCCGGTCGCGGTCGGCGCATCCTTCTTTAATAGGTGTTCAATGAAAGTCCTGCGAACCCTGGTCAGCGCTGCGGTGGTGGTCGTGCCGCTCGCGGCCATGCAGACGCCAGCGCCCTACCAGGAGCGCGATTTCCTGACGCGCATCCGCCGGCTCACCGTCGAAGGCCGGCGGGCGGGCGAAGGCTACTGGTCGCCCGACGGCAAGCGGCTGGTCTTCCAAAGCGAGCGCGAGCCGGGCAATCCGTTCTATCAAATCTACGTGCTCGACTTCGCGACCGGCGAGACGAAGCGCATCTCGCCCGGCATCGGCAAGACGACGTGCGCGTTCTTCCGTGCCGGCACCGACGAAATCGAGTTCGCATCGACGCACGCCGATCCGAAGTCGAAGCAACTGCAGGACGAGGAGCTCGCATTCCGCGCGTCCGGCAAAGAGCGGCGCTACGCGTGGGACTACGACCCCGAAATGGACATCTACGCGTACAGCGAGAAAACCGGCGCGCTGAAACGCCTGACCACGGCGCGCGGGTACGACGCCGAAGGCAGCTACTCACCCGACGGTCAATGGATCGTGTTTTCGTCGATGCGCGACGCGTACAATCGCACGCTCGACGACAAAGAGAAGAAGAAGCTCGCGGAGGATCCGAGCTACTTCGCCGAGATCTACATCATGCGCGCCGACGGTTCCGGTCAGAAGCGGCTGACGGCCGTGGCCGGATACGACGGCGGTCCCTTCTTCACGCAGGACGGCAAGCGTATCATCTGGCGGAGATTCGACGAGACGGGACTGATCGCCGACGTCTGGACGATGAATCCCGACGGATCGGATCAAAAACAGATCACCGACTTCGGATCGATGAGCTGGGCGCCCTACATGCATCCATCGGGCGAGTACTTCTTCTTCGCGTCGAACAAGCTCGGATTCGAGAACTTCGAGGTATTCATGGTCGACGCGAAGGGGATCAAGGAACCGGTCCGCGTCACCTATTCCGACGGCTTCGATGGATTGCCGGTGCCGTCGCCTGACGGCAAGCAGCTCGCGTGGACCTCGAGCCGCTCCGGCGGATCGGCGGGTCAATTGTTTCTCGCACAGTGGAATCACGAGAAGGCGCTCGACGCGATCAGGAACGCGCCTCCGAGAAAGCCGAGTAAGAA
>DASYQZ010000036.1:0-10991 GCA_036004865.1 Vicinamibacterales bacterium | reverse complement strand
GTGGTGTCATGTGTCCAGCACTCCATGATCCCGGCTGAGGAAGTAAATGGCGACGACGACGAGCAGAGCGCCGTTGATGCCGATGACGAGCGGCGCGCCGAGATAGGTGGCCAGATAACCGCTGACGAGGCTGCCGAGCGGCATCCCGCCGCGGAACGCCAGCATGTAGATGCTCATCACGCGCCCGCGCATCTCGTTCGGCGCGATGAGCTGCACGAGCGACGTGACGGTGGAGAAGACCACCATCAGCGCCGTGCCCGTGAGGAACAGGAGGACGTCGCTCAGCGGGAGGATGCGCGAGGTCGCGAACGCGATGATCAGCAGCCCGTACACCACCTGCGTCACCAGCGTCGTCAGGCCCATGCGGTGGAATTTGCCGAGCCACGCGACGATCAGCGCGCCGACGATCGAGCCGGCGCCCGAGAACGCCATCAGGTGGCTGTAGGTCGCCGCGCCTTCGTGAAAGACGCGCTGCGCGAAGAGCGGCAGGAACGTCAGCACCGCAAACCCGAGGAACGTCGTCGCCGCCGCCAGCACGATCAGCGCGCGCAGCGTGCCGTGATGCCGCACGTACGAGAGACCGCTGCGCAGCTCGTCGCGCATCCCCTTCGTGCTCGCCGGCGGGATGTGCTTCACGCGCAGCATTATCAGCGTGTTGATCACGACGAGGAACGACAGCGAGTTCAGGAGGAAACAGGCGTTCATCGCCTGCGATTCGGTGTAGCCCCACTTCGTGAACGCCCCGAGCGTCGCGCCGAAGAGCAGCGGGCCGAGGACGCGCGCCACGTTGAACTGAATCGAGTTCAGCGCGACCGCGTTCGGCAGATCTTTTTTGTCGACGAGCGACGGGATGAGCGACTGATACGCGGGACCGCCGAACGATTGCGCAAGACCGGTGACGAACGACAGCACGAGGATGTGCCAGATCTGCACGACCTGGAAGTACATGAGCGCGGCGAGCGTGCCCGACGTCGCCATCTGGACGCACTGCGAGGCGATCAGCGTACGGCGGCGATCGTAGCGGTCCGCGAACACACCACCGATCAGCGTGAACAGGATGATCGGGAGCTGCTGCAGGAACGCGTCGAGGCCGAGGAAGAACGGCGAGTTCGTCAGCGACAGCACCAGCCAGTTCTGCGCGACGATCTGCATCCAGGTGCCGATGCTCGAGGTGCAGGCGCCGAACCACTGGACGCGAAAATCGCGGTACGTGAACGCCGTCAACATCCGGCGCACGGTTCGCGCGCCGAGTGAGGCCGCGGGCGCAACGGGATCGGCGGTAACGTGAACTGGGGCGGGCTCGGCCAAGAGTGCCTAAGAATAATGTCGTCGCCGGAATTCGCCGCGCAGCCTCTTAGAGCTGCCTAAACAATGGTACTGCAGGCCTTTAGGCCTGTTTTCGCGTCCCGGTATCTTACCTTAATTGATCCGGCTTGATCCCCGGGCGAGGCTGCCGTATACTCCGCGGCGAGGCGAACATAAAGCGAAAATGCCTATGCCGCTCGCACGCGCCGACCTCGAATCGCTCCTCCGTACGCGCCGCCTCGATCGCACGCTGACCACGGCGCTGCCGCCGCTGGACCCCGCAGGCCTTCCCGACGAATACGTCTGCGCACCCACCGGCCACACGGCCTTAGACGCACGGCTCGGCGGCGGGTTTCCCCGCGGACAACTCTCCGAGATCGTCGGACCGCGATCTTCCGGGCGCACGAGCCTCCTGCTGCAGATGCTGGCGGCCGCCACCGCGCGCGGCGAGCTCGTCGCGCTCGTCGACGCGCTCGACATGCTCGACGTGGCGTCGGCCGACGCGGCCGGCGTCCAGCTCGATCGTCTGCTGTGGGTCCGCGGCCATGTCGTGTCGAATCCGGGCATGTGCCGCGATCTGAACCAGCGCGCGGTCGAACAGGCGATTCGTGCGTTCACGCTCGTGCTGCAAGCCGGCAATTTCGGCATCGTCGCGTTCGATGCCGGCGAGGCGCCGATGGACGCGATTCGGCGTCTGCCGTTCACCACGTGGATGCGATTACAACGGCTCATCGAAGGCAGTCAGACGACGGGGGTGCTCGTCGGATCGGAATCGATGGCGCGGAGCTCCGCGGGGCTCACGTTGAAATTAGGAATTCGGAATCTGGAATGTGGAATGCGTGGCATTCGGTTCCGTCCGCGATTGTTCGAAGGCGTCGACATCGAGGCGCGCGTCGTCCGCGCGCGTGCGCGGGCTCACGAAGATGTACGCGTGTCTCTATCGACCACCTGCGCCTAGCGACGACAGCCACCGCGAAGCACGCGGAGAACGCAGAGAACATCCTGGCTCTGCGAGCTCTGCGGATTCTGCGGTGGCTTCGATCGCGCGCGAGTTCTCGCCGCGCTATGAGTGTCATCGCGACGATCTCGTGTCGATCGACGTCAGCGGACTCGAACGCGTGTTTCTCCGACGTTCTGTTCTGGATACGCGCGAGGGCGACGGCCCGAGCGCGTCAGGCGTGGGGGCGGGGCCCCACGCCAGTCAAAAAAATCCGGCGCGCTCGGTCTGGCGCGTCATCGGCGAGGAGCTGCGGCGCGAAGCGGCGTCGCGCCGTGTCCGCGTGCACGTCGCGGTGGCCGGCTCGCGCATGGCCGCGCTCGTCCTCGCACACGCGCGGCCCGGCGTCACGATCGTCGAGCCGGACGGCGAAGCCGGCGCGCTCGCGCCGCTCGCGATCGGGATTCTCGAGAAAGTCATCGACGATCGACCGCAGACGTCAGACGTCAGACTGCAGACGTTCGCCGCGCTCAAGCGCTGGGGTCTGAAAACTCTAGGCGAGCTGGCGGCGCTGCCATCCGCGGATCTCGCGTCGCGCCTCGGACGCCAGGCGCTCGTGTGGCAGGCCATCGCGCGCGGCGACGATGTCCGGCCGCTCGTGCCGACGCTGGAAGAGGAGCGATTCGAATCGTCGATGGAGCTCGAGTGGCCGATCGAAGGGCTCGAGCCGCTGTCGTTCGTTCTCACGCGGCTGCTCGAGCCGCTGTCCACGCGTCTCGAGCGGCGCGATCGCGGGGCTGCGGTGCTGCACGTCCTGCTGCGGCTCGTCACCAAAGACGTCCATGCGCGGCGGCTCGAGCTGCCGGTGCCGATGCGCGACGTGCGGGCGCTGCGCACGCTCGCGCTGCTGGATCTCGAATCGCATCCGCCGGCCGGCGCCATCGATCGCGTCGCCATCGTCATCGATCCGACGCCCGGCCGCGTGCTGCAGCACACGCTCTTCACGCGCGCGCAGCCGACGCCCGAGCAGGTGTCGACGCTCCTCGCGCGTCTCGGCGCGCTGATGGGGCAGGACCGCCTCGGCGCGCCGGCGACGGTCGATTCGGACCGACCCGGCGCGTTCGCGATGATGCCTTTCGCGACCGAGCATCATCACGATCAACGCCGAACTCGCGGAACACGCAGAGAACAAGACGAACAGGATTCTGCCCTTCGACAAGCTCAGGGCATCCCGAGCGTGTCGAGGGATGCGGGTTCGGCGGGTTCTGCGTTGAATGTCGTGAGCGCGCTGCGGAGATGTCGCCAGCCCGTGCCGGCGCGCGTGGCGATCGACAACGGCCGCCCCGTGCGCGTCACCACCGATCGCCGCGGCTTCGTCGGCGGCACCGTCGTCAACTGCGCGGGGCCGTGGAGGACGTCGGGAAACTGGTGGGCGGATAGGGCAGATGGGGCGGATAGGGCAGGTGGGGCAGGTGGGGCAGGTGTGTCGAATGCGGCGGGTCCGACCCACCTGCCCCACCAGCCCCACCAGCCCTACTGGAATCGCGACGAATGGGACGTCGCGCTGAACGACGGCGCCGTGTACCGGATTTTCCAGGACCGCGACAGCGAGGCGTGGTTCATCGATGCGATCGTGGATTGAAACCTATGCACTACTGAGGACACGGGGACACGGAGGAACAAACCCGGTACGAAAACGGTTTCGACTTCTGTGTCCTCGGTGTCCTCTGTGGTGGAGAGTTCTGTGACGGAGAGTTGCGTTGCCGTCGTCTTACATCGAGCTCCACGCGGCGTCCGCCTTCAGTTTTCTCCAGGGCGCCTCGCTTCCCGAAGCGCTGATCGATCGCGCCGCCGAGCTCGGTTGCTCCACGCTCGCGCTGCTCGATCGCGATGGCGTCTACGGTCTGCCTCGTTTTCACAAAGCGGCGCAGGCCGCCGGCATTCGCGCGATCGTCGGCGCCGAACTGACCATTCGACACTCGAACTTAGAACTCAGAACTCAGAACTCAGAACTCAGAAGTCAGAACTCGGAACTCAAACGAAAAGAAAGGCCTGAGTTCTCAGTTCCAAGTTCAAGTTCTCAGTTCTCAGTTCTCAGTTCTGAGTTCGTCCTGCCCGTGTTGTGCGAAAGCCAGGAAGGCTACAGGAACCTCTGTCGTCTCATCACGAAAATGAAGATGCGCGCGCCGGAACCGGGGTCCCCACCGCGCACGCCTGCGCGGTGGGGTGGCAAGGGGGAAGGCGCGCTGGCGCTCGAGGAGCTGGAGGGCTGCACCACCGGCCTCGTCGCGCTGGCCGGACGCGCGGCGCTCGACGGCCGTCGGCACGGCGTCGGCGGACTGCTCGATCGTCTCGTCGGCATCTTCGGCCGGACGCACGTGTACGTCGAGCTGCAGCGCCACTTCCGACGCGACGAGGAGCGCGACAACGACGCGCTCGTCTCGCTCGCGTCGGCGTTTCGCGTGCCGACGCTGGCGACCAACGGCGTCCGCTTCGCCACGCCGGCCGAGCGGCCGCTGTTCGACGTGCTCACCTGCATCCACCATCACACCGATCTGGCCGCGGCGGGACGCCGGCTCGCGCCGAACGCGGAGCGCTATCTCAAGCCGCCGGCGGACATGGCGGAGCTCTTCCGCGATCACCCGGACGCGGTCGCGCGCACGCGCGAGCTGGCCGACCGGCTGCAGTACACGATGGCGAATCTCGGCTACCGTTTTCCCGACTATCCGGTCCCGCCCGGCGAGACCGAGATGTCGTTTCTGCGGAAGATCACCGACGTCGGCGCGCGCGAACGGTACCGGCCGTATCACGACAAGGCGCGCGCGCAAATCGCGCGCGAGCTCGATCTCATCGAGAAGCTCGAGCTCGCCGGCTACTTCCTCATCGTCTGGGACATCGTGAATTTTTCGCGGCAGCACGACATCCTCGTGCAGGGACGCGGCAGCGCGGCGAACAGCGCCGTCTGCTACAGCCTCGGCATCACAGCGGTCGATCCGGTCGGCATGGAACTGCTGTTCGAGCGGTTCTTGTCGGAAGAGCGCGGCGAGTGGCCCGACATCGATCTGGATCTGCCGAGCGGCGATCGGCGCGAGCAGGTCATCCAGCACGTCTACGAAAAATACGGACGCCTCGGCGCGGGGATGACGGCGAACGTCATCACGTACCGCGGCCGCAGCGCGGCGCGGGAAGTGGGGAAGGTGCTCGGCTTCGACGCGACGCAGGTGGATCGGCTCGCAAAAATCATGAATCAGTTCGAGTTCGTCGACCCGGCCGACTCGCTGCCGCGGCAGCTCTCGGCCGTCGGCCTCGATCTCAACTCGGATCGCGTCCGTCTGTTCGCGCGGCTGTGGCATCAGATGCTCGATCTGCCGCGCCATCTCGGCCAGCACTCCGGCGGCATGGTCATCTGCCAGGGGCAGCTCGACGCCGTCGTGCCGCTCGAAAACGCCACGATGCCCGGCCGCGTCGTCGTCCAGTGGGACAAGGACGACTGCGCCGACATGGGCATCGTGAAAGTCGATCTCCTCGGCCTCGGCATGATGGCGGTGCTGCAGGACTCGCTCGCGCTGGTGAACGGTGACACGACGATCAACGCGGAACCCGCAGAACACGCAGAAATCAGAGGCTCTGCGGGTTCCGCGAGTTCTGCGTTCAACCGTCGTGTCGTTGATCTTGCACACCTCCCCGAAGACCCCGCCGTCTACAAGATGCTGCAGGAGGCCGACACCATCGGCGTCTTCCAGGTCGAATCGCGCGCGCAGATGGCGACCTTGCCGCGCTTGAAGCCGACAAAGTTCTACGACCTCGTGGTGGAAGTGGCGATCATCCGGCCCGGACCGATCGTCGGCCAGATGGTGCATCCCTATCTGAATCGCCGGGCGGGGCGCGAGCCGGTGCAGTACCCGCATCCGTCGCTCGAGCCGATCCTGAAGCGCACGCTCGGCGTGCCGCTGTTCCAGGAGCAGTTGCTGCGGATGGCGATGGTCGCCGCCGGGTTCACCGGAGGCCAGGCCGAAGATTTGCGGCGCGCGATGGGCTTCAAGCGATCCGAGCAGCGGATGCAGAAGATCGAGGTGCAGTTGCGCGAGGGCATGGCGCGCAACGGAATCACGGGCGACGCGGCCGAGACCATCATCACCTCGATCGCGTCGTTCGCGCTGTACGGCTTTCCCGAATCGCACGCGGCCAGCTTTGCGCTGCTCGCGTACGCGAGCGCGTATCTCAAGGTCCACTATCCGGCGGCGTTCTACACCGCGCTCCTCAACAACCAGCCGATGGGGTTCTATCACCCGTCATCGCTCGTCAAGGACGCACAGCGCCGCGGCGTCCGCTTCCATCCGATCGACGTGCAGGTGTCGGACTGGGACTGCACGATCGAAGTCGACGGCGCGATCCGGCTTGGTCTGCGATATGTGAACGGCCTGCGCGAACAGGCCGGCCGCGCGATCGCGACCACATCCCGTCCCCTCCATCCTGCCCATCCCGCCGATCCTTCCCATCCTGCCCCTCCCGCCCACGTCTGCCCGAAATGCGGCTGCGACGATGAATCGATGCTCGAGCGTGTCGATGCGTCGCGCCGGTTCTGCAACAACTGCTCGCATGACTGGGCCACGCCGACAGGCTCTGGCGCGCCGAAGCGCCAGGGGCGCGAAGGCGGGCGATTCACATCGCTGGACGAGCTCATCGCACGCACCGGCCTGCGCCGCGACGAAGTCGTGACGCTCGCCGACATCGGCGCGCTGAACGCGTTCGGCTACGACCGCCGGTCTGCCTTGTGGCAGGCCGAGCGCGCGGTGCGGCCGAGCGGCGAGCTGTTCATGTCCACGACGATCAACGCAGAACCCGCGGAACTCGCAGAGCATCGTGATCAAGAGTTTTCTGCGGGTTCTGCGGGTTCTGCGTTGAATGTCGTGCAAGAGAACTGTCCACTGAAGCCTATGACCGAAGCCGAGCGCCTGGTCGCCGATTACGCCGGCATGAAGCTCACGATCGGCCGTCATCCGATGGCGCTGCGCCGCGACGAGCTCGCGACGCGCGGAATCCTGCGCGCCTGCGATCTCGCGCACGCGCGGCAGGGGCGCCGCGTCCGCGTCGCGGGCATGGTCATCACGCGCCAGCGTCCGGGCACCGCGAAAGGCTTCGTCTTCCTCACGCTCGAGGACGAAACGGGGATCGCGAACATCATCGTCCGTCCCGATCTGTTCGCGCGCGATCGCCTCGTCATCGTCGAAGAGCCGTTCCTGATCGTCGACGGCGTGCTGCAGAGTCAGGACGGCGTGACGTCGGTGCGCGCCGAACAGGTGCAGGGCATGCGCGGCGTCGACATCGACTTCGACGCCCACGATTTCTATTGAGAATCGCCGAGCAGTACCGAATCCGATCGCGAAGCAGCGCCTCGATGAATCGGCGACGCTGGCGCGTCAATACGCGTACAATTGTCTCTCTCATGCGTGCCTGGTGGCTTGGGCTCGCCGGATCGATCGCGGCCGGATTGATCGTGGGTGCCGCAGCGACCGGTCAGTTCGCCGAGATCTCGCCCGATCTGGTTCGCGAGCCGGCGTTGCAGTACTTCACCAGGGCCACGACGGATCCCGTCGCGAAGCTGAACGCCAGTTTGCGAAGCGGCGCGGTGCGACTGACTTTCGACGCGACGTCCGGCTATCTGCCATCCATTCTCGACGCGCTGCATCTGCCGGCCGAATCGCAGATGCTCATCTTCTCGAAGACCAGCGTGCAGTCGCGCTGGATTTCGCCGCGCACGCCGCGCGCGCTGTACTTCAACGACACGGTCACGATCGGGTACATCCCGGGCGCCGAGTTCCTCGAATTCGCCGCCGAGGATCCGCAGCAGGGCGTCATCTTTTATACGCTCGACCAGCGGCCCGCCGAGCAGCCGGCGATCGACCGGCGCGACTTCTGTTTGAGCTGCCACAACGCGAACGCAACGCTCGACGTGCCCGGCATGCTGGTGCGCAGCGTCGTCGCCACCGCGAGCGGGAACACGGTGCCGCGCTTCGGCAACTACGTCGCCGATCATCGCAGTCCGTTCGTCGAACGGTGGGCCGGCCACTACGTCACCGGACGGCACGGCGCGATGACGCACCTCGGCAACGCGACGCTCGTCAGCAGCGCCGATCCCGGCGCGCTGACGACCACCGAGACGATGAACGTCGAATCGGTGAAGGAGCGGTTCGAGGCGGGGCGCTATGTGTCGCCGCACAGCGACATCGTGGCGCTGCTGGTGTTCGAGCATCAGATGCGCATGACGAACCTGCTGACTCGCATCGGCTGGGACACGCGCCTCGCGCTGGAGACCGGCCGGTCCGACGCCGCGGCAATCGTCCGCCGCGCCGCGAACGAGGTGGTCGACTACATGCTGATGGTGGAGGAGGCGCCGCTGCCGGATCGCGTCAGCGGCACGTCGGGATTCGCCGGGACGTTTGCAGCAGAGGGGCCGGTGGATCGCCAGGGACGATCGCTGCGGCAGCTCGATCTGTCGGCGCGGCTGCTGCGATACTCGTGCAGCTACATGATCTACGCCGACGCGTTCGACGCGCTGCCGTCCGAGGCGCGCGACGCGATCTACCGCCGCCTCTGGCAGGTACTGTCGGGCGAGGAAACCGGCGCGCGCTACGCGCGGCTTTCCGCCGCCGACCGCCGCGCCATTGTCGAGATTCTCCGCGACACGAAAAAGAATCTGCCTGCCTACTTCGAGCCGATCGGCCACTGATTCGTCTAAAACATCCGGAGGGTTCCATGCGGACCATCGTGATTTCTGTGCTCGCCGCGACCGCGCTCGTCACGTATCGATCGGAGATGGTGGCCGCGCCCGATCAGACCACCCAGTATCCCGGCCAGATGACGGAGGCGCGCGTCTGGATCCAGAACCGCCCCGACCGCGGCGAGGCGATCCCGATGATGCTCGAAAGCACCGCGCGCGATCTGCCGCCGCTGCGCGTGCAGGTCGTCAACGCCGATCCTCAGCACGCCTTGACGAATCCCGTGATCGTGCGCATGGCGCCGCGGACGTGGGAATACAAGACGGTCTATGTGGGCGACAACCTGGATCCAGCGCCGATGCTCTCGAAAGAAGGCGCATCAGGCTGGGAGACCGCCGGCGTCACGTGGCGCCAGACGAATCTGACCGCATGGCTGCTCAAGCGGCCTCGGTAGGGGCCACATACAGAACTGTCAACTGCTATCGACTTGTGGACTGTCAATTGTTCGACGGGTGCGGTTCGGGTCCCAAGCAGACAGAAGGTCACTAAACGGAAAACAATTTCGGGCCGAAAACTAGGGTTGCGGTCTTTGCGAGCGTTCCGTTCAAAGGCCTCCGCTGCCGAGTCGGCACGGAAACTGATAGCGGCAGAGGCCGATGCTCAAAGTCGAACTCCATACCCATACATCCGATGACCCGGTAGACCGGGTTCCACATACCACAAACGACCTCATCGATCGCGCCGCGGCCCTCGGTTTTGACGCCCTGGCAATCACGCTGCACGAGCGGCAACTCGACCTGGATCGTTTCGCATCCCACGCCGCGGAGCGCGGCATCGTCCTCATTCCGGGCGTCGAGCGCACCATTGCCGGGAAGCACGTCCTGCTGCTGAATTTCGACGGCGGGGCCGACGAGGTCCGCTCGTTCGACGACCTCGCGCGGTTGAAGCGGCGAAGCGCCGGTCTCGTCGTTGCACCTCATCCGTTCTTTCCGACGCCGGTGTGCCTCTGGGGGGATCTCGACCGGTATACGGATCTCTTCGACGCGGTCGAATACAACGCAATGTTCACACGCCAGGTGAACTTCAACACGCTCGCCGAGCGGTGGGCGGCGCGGCACGGCAAGCCGATGGTCGGCAACGGCGACGTGCACCGCCTCCGCCAGCTCGGGACCACGTACTCGCTCGTCGACGCGCCGCGCGACGCCGGCGCCATCTGCGCCGCGATTGCCGCCGGCCGCGTCCGTGTCGAGCGGCGGCCGCTCGCGTGGACCGAAGCCGCCGGTATCATGGCGGATCTACTCGGATGGCGAAGCCACGCTGGACTGCCGGTCCACACGACGCCGGCCTCAGACTCGACAAGTATCTCGCTGCCGCAGAGCGTCTAGGCTCGCGCGCGAAGGCGGCGTCCGCTCTCGAGCGCGGAAAAATCTTCGTCAACGATCGTGAAGCGTCGCCCGCCGATGCGGCGACGCGCCTCGCCGCCGGCGACGTCGTCCGGCTGTGGATGGATCGGCCCGGCACGGCGAAGCGCCGCACGGCGCTCGGCGACGCGCGCGATTTGCCCATCGTCTTCGAAGATGATGCGTTGATCGTGCTGAACAAGCCGGCGGGCGTGCTTGCCGTCCCGCTCGAGCGGCGAGAGGGTGCGCGCTCGGTCTTCGAGGATCTGAAGGAGTATCTGAAAACGCGGCGCAAGCCGCGTCCCTTCGTCGTCCACCGCATCGATCGCGATACGTCAGGGCTCGTCGTCTTCGCGAAACGCGCGGCGGCGCAGACGCAGCTCAAGGATCAGTTCAAGCGTCACCGTGCCGAGCGCGTCTACCACGCGATTGTGTACGGACATCCGAGCCCCGAATCGGGGACGTGGCGCGATCGCCTCGTGTGGGATGCGAAGGCGCTGATTCAGAAAGAAACGCACCCGCACGATCCGCGCGGCAAGGACGCGATCTGTCACTACCGGGTGCTCGAGCGGCTCGCACGGGCGTCGCTTATCGAAGTGACGCTCGTCACCGGACGGCGGAATCAGATCC
>DASYQZ010000035.1:0-13585 GCA_036004865.1 Vicinamibacterales bacterium | reverse complement strand
CTGGAAGAGGCGTCCATACGCAGGACGCTGTTCGGGCACGGTCTGGCCGGCCGACACGTCGATCACGTCGCAGCCGTGCGCTTTCAGCACGCGGGCGACCCCGACCGCGTCATCCGGCCCCATGCCGCCCGGCGCCCAGTCCACGGCGCTGATCCGCACGCTCATCGGCTTCTCGTCGGGCCACACGTGGCGGCAGGCGTCGAACACTTCGAGCGGGAAGCGCAGGCGATTCTCGATCGATCCGCCGTACTCGTCCGTGCGCGTGTTCGTCAGCGGCGAAATGAACGACGCGAGCAAGTAGCCGTGCGCCATATGGATTTCGAGCAGATCGAAGCCGGCCTCGCGCGCGAGCGCGGCGGCGCGCGTGAAGTCTGCGATCGCGCAGTCCATGTCGGCACGCGTCATCTCGCGCGGCACCGGACTGCGATCGGGGAAGTACGGAATCGGCGAGGCGGAGATCAGCGGCCACCCGCCTTCGGCAAGCGGCTCGTTGTCGCCTTCCCAGAGCCGTTGGGTCGATCCCTTGCGTCCCGCGTGACCGAGCTGGACGCCGATCGCGGCCGGCGTCTCGCGATGCACGAAGTCGACGACGCGCTTCCACGCGGCGGCGTGCTCCGGTTTATACAGTCCCGCGCACCACGGCGAGATGCGCGCCTCGCGCGACACGTCGGTCATCTCGGCCATGACGAGACCCGCGCCGCCCATCGCGCGGCTGCCCAGATGCACCAGATGCCAATCGCCAATCGTGCCGTCGTCGGCGAAGTACTGACACATCGGCGACACGATGATGCGGTTCGGTAGGACGAGGTCGCGCAAGCGGAAGGGGGTGAACATCGGCGGCGGGACACGTTTCACCGCAGAGCCCGCAGAGCTCGCAGAGAATTCTTCAGGTTGTTGTTCTGCGGTCTCTGCGGTTTCTGCGGTTAACGCGATTTCACCTGTCGCGACCTGACGCTCGGCCTCGCGGGCGACCCACTCGTCGACTTGCGCGAGGAACTGGGGATCGCGCGCCCGCAGATCCTCGTGCGTGATCCTCAGCGAACGCGTCAGCAGCGAGAAGGTGAACTGGATCGGCTCGAGCGACATGTAGCGTTCGGTGTCCTCGAACCATTGCAGCGACGCCTGCGCGGCGCGCTGGAGGCTCTCGACCTGCGGCCGGCGCCGCGCCTCGTACGCGCGCAGTGCGGCGGCGACGTCGGGGCTTTCAACCAACGCATCGCGCAGGGCGACCGCGTCTTCCATCGCCATCCGCGTGCCCGATCCGACCGAGAAGTGAGCCGTGTGTGCCGCGTCGCCGACCAGCACCATGTTGCCGGTCGACCACGGGTCGCTGCGGATCGTCGGGAACTGCCGCCAGATGCTTCGATTCGTGATCAGCCGGTGGCCGTCGAGCTCGTCGGCGAACAGATGTTCGAGGAACGCGGCGGTCTCCTCTTCCGTGACGCGGTCCATCCCCGCCGCTTTCCACGTGTCCTCGCGGCATTCGACGATGAAGGTGGAGCGGCCGGGCGCGTACTGGTAAGCGTGAACGCGCCACAGCCCGTGCTCGCTGCGCGTGAAGTAAAAGGTGAACGCCGGAAATGGCTTCGTCGTGCCGAGCCAGACGAAACGGTTCGGCCGCAGATCGACCGTGGTCCTGATGCGGTCGCGCAACAGGTGACGCACCGTGCTGTTCGCGCCGTCTGCGGCGACCACGAGATCGGCGTTGGCGAACGCATCGAGGCTCGTCACCTCGCGCTCGAAGAGCACCTCCACGCCGGCCGCGCACGCCTGCTCCTGCAGGACCCGCAGCAGCGTGTGGCGGCTCATGCCGCTGAAGCCATGACCGGTAGACGAGATGCGCTCGCCGCGATAGTTCACCTCGATGTCGTCCCAGTGCACGAGGTGGCGTGCGATGCCGCGGTACGCTTCCGAATCCGCTTCCGCGATCCCCGCCATCGTCGCATCCGAGAACACCACGCCGAAGCCGAACGTGTCGTCGGGGCGGTTGCGCTCGATGACGCGGACGTGGTGGCGCGGGTCGGCCTTCTTCATCAGCCCGGCGAAGTACAGCCCGCCGGGTCCGCCGCCGGCGCAGACGATGCGCATCACAGGAATTTCGGCGCCCGTTTGGCGACGAACGCATCGTAGGCTTCGCGAAAGTCGGCGTGCATCATCAGCGACGCCTGGATTTGCGCTTCCGCTTCGACCGCCGCGTGGAGGTCCATGCTCGCTTCACGGTTGATCGCGTCCTTGGTGATCGCGAGCGCGAACGACGGTCCCCTGGCGATCTGTTCGGCGAACGCCGTGGCGACCGCGATGAGATCGCCGTCGGCGACCACCCGGTTGTAGAGTCCGATCCGCAGCGCTTCGTCGGCGGCGATGAAATCGCCGGTCATCAGAAGCTCGGCGGCGCGGCCGCTGCCGACAATGCGTGGCAGCAGCCAGGCGGCGCCCATGTCGGCGCCCGACAGGCCCACCTTCGTGAACAGGAACGCGATCTTCGCGGACGAGGCGGCGATCCGGATGTCGCACGCGGCGGCAATCACCGCGCCGGCGCCGGCGGTCGTGCCGTTGAGCGCCGCGATTACCGGCACGCGGCACTGGCGGATTGCGAGCACGAGATCGCCGGTCATCCGCGTAAAGTCGAGCAGCCCGCGATAGTCGCGCTCGAAGAGCGCACCGATGATGTCGTGCACGTCGCCGCCGGAGCAGAACGCCTTGCCCGCGCCGGTGACGACGATCGCGCGGACGGCGGGCTCGGCGTCGAGCGCGCGGAAGGTGTTGCGCAGCTCGTCGTAGATCTCGAACGTGAGCGCGTTCAACCGATCGGGACGGTTCAACGTGATGGTCGCGACGCCGGTCGCCGCGTCGTGCGCGTACAGGAAGGACGCGGGCATCTTCACGACAGCACCGCGGTCGCTTCGATCTCGACGGCGGCGCGGTCGTCGACGAGCGCGAGCACCTGCACCAGCGCCATCGCGGGGTGATGCGAGCCCATGTGCCGCACCCACACGTCGCGCAGCGCCGGCCGGCGCTCGCGGTACTGGACCATGCTCGTCACGTAGATCGTCATCCGCGCGATCTGATCAGCGCGGCCGCCTGCCGCGCGGACGACGGTCAGTACATTGGTCAGGGCGGTTTCGAACTGCTGGACGAAATCATCGGTCGTGACGCGGCCGTCCTGGTCAGCGGCCGTCTGACCGGCGACGAACAGGATGCGTCCGCCCGCCGGCGCCAGCAGTCCGTGCGCGAACCCGCGCGGTGTGCCCAATTCGGGCGGATTCACCGCTGTCAGCGTCACCTTTGTCTCCATTTATCTCGACTCTGACTCAAGCCCGACTTCACTCCGACTTCACTCTGACTCAACTCCGACTGCGGTCAAACTGGAGATATTCCTAAGATATTCTCTAGTCCGACTCGACTCCGACTCGAGTCGGACTGAAGTCGGACTCAACTCCGACTCGAGTCAGGCTCGAGACATTCCGAGACATTCCAGCACTGCTTCTTCGAGGATCTGCCCTAGGGTGGCGATCATCTCCTGACCCTCTTCCGCCGTCGCCTCGGCGGGGAACCCGAAATACGCGCCGGCGCCGCCGGCGGCGGCGAACGTCGTGTCGCCGCGGCGGATGGCATCGACCAGCGACCGTGGATTCGCAGGGAGCGCCGACATCAGATCGCGCCGGACCAGATCCGGACGCTCGGCGAGGACGATCGATCCCTCGTAGCGTCCCGCATGACAGGCGCCGCTCCGGAATTCGGCACTGAGACGCTCCGCCCAGCGGCGCCGCGTCAGATCGGGAAACACGAGCGTGCCGCCGTTCGCTTCAATCTCGCCGACCGCCGCGCGCAGCGCCTGCACGTGCGCCGGATCGTGATGCGCGTTCGCAATCGCGGTCACGCGAATGCCGTGCGCGCTCAAGCTGCGCGCGACCCCTGCGACGATCATCGTCGTCGCTTCCGCCGATGTGTGCAGCGTGCCCGCGAATGCCGCCGCGAATGGCGCGGGCGCCAGCGCCAACGGCGGCAGCATCAGCACATGCAGTCCGCGCGCAGCGAGCCGTTCCGCGCCCGCGCGAGCCATCGCCTCTGCGATGATGACGTCGGTCCCGAGCGGCAGATGCGGCCCATGCGCTTCGATCGCGCCGGCCGGCAGGACCGCGACCGTCCGCGCTTTGTCCTCGGGCGGCAGATCGCGTACGGCTGTCCACGTCAGCGACGCCAGAGTATGCACCGCCATGCGCGCGTTCGAGTTTAATCTAGGTGCCTGCATGATTCCCCTCCGCCTCAACCTTGCCGCGCATCTGCTCGACGCGCGGATCGCCGAGGGGCGCGGCGATCGCCCCGCCGTTCGCACCAACGATCGAATCTTTTCGTACTCCGACATCGCTCGCCTGTCGGCGCAGTACGCGGGCGTGCTGGCCAGTGACGAGGTGCGTCCGGAAGAACGTGTGATCGTCGGACTGCCCGATGGGCCGGATTTCGTCGCGTCGCTCTTCGGCATCCTGCGTCACGGGTCAGTGGTCGTGATGATCAACCCGGACGCGCCGGGGGATCTGACGCAGTATTTCTTCGAGTACACGAGAGCGACCGCGGCGTTCGTGCCCGCCGACGGGATCGATCGATTCACCCGCGAAATCGCCGGTCTTCCACACGCACCGCACCTCTACGCCGTCGGCAGCGCCGAGCTCTCGGCACGGCTTCACGCGCAGCCCACCGATGTCCTTCCGTTCGACTCGCATCGAGACGATGCCGCCATCTGGCTGTTCAGCGGCGGCACGACGGGACGGCCGAAGGGCGTCGTGCAGACGCATCGCTCGTTCGCGAACACGACCGCGTTGTATGGCCAGGGGATTCTCGGCATTCGTGAGGACGACATCACGATCGCCGTGCCCAAGCTGTTCTTCGGATACGCAACCGGCGCGAACGTCTTCTTTCCGTTTTCGGTCGGCGCCTCGTGCGTGCTGTTCCCGGAACGCTGCACGCCCGAAACGCTCTTCGCCGAGATCGCGCGCCACCGGCCGACGATCCTCGTCAACGTGCCGACGATGATCCAGCAGATGGTCGCGCACGCCGATGCGCGGTCACAGGACTGCTCGAGCCTGCGGCTCGTGACGTCCGCCGGCGAGGCGTTGCCGCCGGAGCTGCACGATCGCTGGATGCAGAAGTTCGGCGTCGAGCTCCTCGACGGACTCGGCACGGCCGAGATGTGGCACATCTTCATCTCCAATCGCCCTGGCGACGTCGTGCCCGGCACGCTCGGGAAAGCGGTTCCCGGATTCGACGTGAAGCTCTGTGACGCCGAGGATCGCGAGGTCGCTGACGGCGAAGTCGGCACGCTGTGGGTGAAGGGAGACTCGCGCGCCATTGGATATTGGCAGCAGATGGACGAGACTGCGCGCGCGTTCCGCGGCGAATGGTATGTATCGGGCGACATGCTTCGTCGAAACGCGGACGGGACGTTTACGTACTGCGGCCGCGCGGACGACATGCTGAAGGTGAGCGGGAAGTGGCTCGCGCCGGGCGAGCTCGAGAACTGTCTGCTGACGCATCCAGCGGTGCGTGAAGTGGCGGTGGTCGGTGTCAGGAATCCAGACGGATTGGTGAAGCCCTGCGCTTTCGTCGTCACCTCACGTCCATCACCGGCGCTTGCAGAAGAGCTGCGAGCGTTCGCGAAGTCGAAGCTCGAGCCCTACAAATACCCGCGTGGCGTGATCTTCGTCGACGAATTGCCGCGGACGCACCTCGGCAAGGTCGACCGGGCGGTGCTAGCCAGGACGAAAGTCTGACGTCTGA
Source organism: Vicinamibacterales bacterium (assembly GCA_036004865.1). Taxonomy (GTDB): domain Bacteria; phylum Acidobacteriota; class Vicinamibacteria; order Vicinamibacterales; family CAVVIG01; genus QHWF01. Next base: position 7,810 of record DASYQZ010000035.1, on the reverse strand, counting down.
AGTCTGCCGTCTGGACCCATCGTTGCAGTAAATCGCGACGACGGGGAGGCCCGCATGAGACGCCAGATTCAGGCTGGACTGTTCTTGCTGACGACATTCGTCTGTTCTGCCGGGCTCGTGGCGCAGGATCGCGCGACCGATGCGAACAGCTCAACGGCGACGATCACCGGTTGCGTGCAGCGCGTCGATCAGTCGGGGACGCTCGGTACCACGATTCCCGAGCGAGCGGCCACGCCCGAGAGCGCGGGCGTGCTCGCAAATCTCGGCGAACCGGGACCAGGGTTTCTGCTCGCCGACGCCGCGCTCGAGTCTGCGGCCGGCGTGAAGATCGGCATCAAAGCCGACCTGCCGAAGCGCTATCTGCTGGTGGGTGGCGAGAACGCCATTGCGAAGCATGAAGGCCAGCGCGTGCGCGTGACCGGCACGGTCGTCCCTTCGACGAAACCGGTGGATCAACCGGTCGGCACGAGCGGATCGAATGAGATCAAATCGGAAACGCGCCGGCTGAAGGTCTCGTCGATCGAAACCGTTCCCGGCGACTGCAGTCCGCGAAAATAACGTCGCGCCGACCGACTGACTAACGACTGTTCCACGCGCGCAGGTTCCGCACGTACCACGCCGCGCGATCGAGATCGCGCCGCGCGACGTCCCGCTGTTCTCCGGCGTCCTCATCCAGGTCGTACAACTTCGCGCGCTGCGAATCGAGCTCGTAGATCATCTTGAAGCGGCCGTCTCGCAGGCCGAGCAGTCCCCGCGAGTAGTCGGCGAAGAAGAACGCGATGCGTGGCGCGCCGTCGAGCATCGAGCGTCCCTGATAGCGGACCGGCGCTGGCTCACCGATCAGATCGAGCAGTGTCGGAGCGGTGTCGATCAAGCTGACAACCTGACTGCTGCGCACCTGCCGCGCGACAACGCCGGGTGCCGCGATGATCATCGGGACGCGGACGTTCTCATCGAAGATCTGAAACGTGTGGCCGTAGTTGCCGTCGTGCTGGCCGAACGCTTCACCATGATCGCCGAACACGATCCAGAGCGTGCGCTCTTCCAATCCGCGCGCGCGGATGCCGCGAATCAGCGTGCCGAGCGCCGCGTCCGCGTCGTGCAGCGCGTTGCGGTAGCGGTCGAAATCGGTGCGCTCCGGGAAGGGGCCTGAGTGCGGCGCGTCGTACGGATGATGACCGGCAATCGGCAGGTACGTGACGAAGAACCGATCGCCCTCCGCCACACCGTCTATCCAGTTCAGGATCCGTCCGACCGTCGACGGCTCGTCGACGCCGAAGCTGGAATTGCGCCGGCCGCCGATGTCGCCCGCGTCCTCGAGGACGTCGTACCCGCGCTGTCGGACGATCGACTCCATCCCGAGATAGCCGAACCGTCCTGAGTGAAAGAGCGCCGTCCGATAGCCGCGGCGCGAAAGCACGCCGGCGATCGACGTGCACGGAATAGCGTCGTACGACTCGGCGGCCGTGTCGAACGCCGGATATGACGAGCACAGAATCGAGAAGAGGCCCTTGATGCTTTCCGGGTAGACGGCGTATGCGTGGTCGAAGACGATTGCGTGCTCCGCGAGCGCCGACAGATTCGGCATCACGTCGGGATTCGCGCCGTAGAGACCGAGATACTGCGCCGCGGTCGATTCGAGGCTGACCATCACGATGTGCCGGCCGGCGGCGGCGCCGCGAAACCGCGCGAGCCGTGCGTCGATCGTCTGCTCGAAGCCGGTCGCAGTCCAGCGATCCGTTGACGGGCCCGCGACGAGGCGCGGCATCGCCCCTGTAGGTCTCATCACGAGTGCCGTCCAGGCGTTGCGCTCCAGTCCGCGGGTGTCGACGCGCGCGCCGGCGAGCGGTCCCAGCGCGACGATTGCGGCGAGCACGAGATGTTGGACGTGATGTCGCAAAACGTTCTGGCGCTTGCGGTCGAGGATCCGCGGGGACACAATCGCAAGAGCGATGACAATCATCGTCAACAGGATGTTGTCCCAGGTCGCGTAGACGACGATCGAATCTGACAACGGTCCGCCGGCGGCGCGCCACATCGCCCACGTCATCGGCGTCGACAGCACGCGGGTGACCGGCACGTTCAGCGCCGCGTACATCGCGAGCGCCGCATAGAGTCCCCAGACGAGTGCGGCGCGGTGGTTCAACCCTGCCGCCAGGACGGCGAACAGCAGAACAATCGCCGTGTCGTGCCAGAAGAACGCGATCGGTGACCACCACGACAGCGGGACGTCGTGTCCGACGAGCGCGATTGCCTTCGCGACGATGAACACGATCAGTAAACTCAGAACCATACTTGTCACGAGTCTGACAAGTCAGACTCTTAACATGGCATGACAAATCATCGGCAGACCATGTTGACGCGCTTCAACAGCGCGAGCGACACGATGCGGCTCACCGCGCGCTTCCGCCAGATCCAATCGTGCACGATGACCGCCGGCGCCGGTGGATTGCCATAAACCGCCTCGCGGTCGCCATCGAACGCGAGCGGGATGACGACGAGGTCATACCGTCCGGTGTCAGACGTGTCGGAGGTGTCAGACGTGTCAGACGTGTCAGACACGTGGTAGTGGGCGTGGACGAACACGGCTCTGTCAATCCACGCTCGAGCACGATCGAGGTTCTCGCGGTTCGCGTCGATGATCGTGATCTCCGCGTCCGGCACCAGCGATCGCAGGACGATCGCGGTCCGCGGGAACAGTCCGCCACCGACGATGGCGATGCGCTGGACTGAGGGCACCCGGACGATCAGATCGCGCAGCGCGCGCTCGTGTGTCCGCAGGACGAAGCGCTGCAGTACCGGCGATCGCAGAACGAGCCGCTCGAGCGCCTCGAGAATTTGGAATTTGAGACTCAGAATTTGGAATTCGTGCCTCCAATTCTGAAATCCAGATTCCCAATTCCCAATGACTTCAAGCCATCTCAGTGGCGCGGGCCACGCGCTCTCGCGCGCGTTGACGTCGCGACGCTCGGGCAGCCGCGACCACGGCAGCCCGGGATTCGCGTGATGCTCGACGTGATAGCCGTCGTTGAACAGCAGCAGGTTGTACAGCCGCCCGTAATGACTGATGGTTCCGCCCGCGTGCTCGTAATGCCCGTGCACGGCGCACAGCAGCAGACCGCCGAGATATCCGGGCACGTAGACGGTCGCGAAGAACAGCGGCGCGCGATCGAGCAGCACCATCCACAGCACAAGAACCAGCAGAGCCTGCAGGATCAGATCCGCCGACCACCGCAAACGCGGAGCGCCGCCGGCGTGATGCGCGAGATGCCGATCGCGCCACAGCGTCTGCGGAATGCCGATCGTGACGCTCATGCCGATCGCGAACAGCCGGTTCGCAGCTCGCCGGCGAAAGAACGGCCGGTGGATGAAGTGATGGGCGATCGTGTTCGACGTCCACCACACCACCACCGCGAACGCGAGCGCGGTCACGGCTTGAACTCGATCACCGATCGCACGGGCGCGTAGTCGGTCCGGTTGATCTTCCTCAGCCCGATGTCCATCGCGTACGCGTCCGGCGACTCGGGCCGTTCGTCGGCCTTTCGCACGCGCACGCGCGTCGGCGAATTCGACCACCGCGTTCCGAACGCGACGATCTGATTCGTTCCCGCGACGCTCTTGAGATCCGCCCATTCCTTCAGCGCGAGCGCCGCGTTCGACCCTTCGGCTCGGCTCAGGGCAGGCGGCAGCGTGTAATAGAGGTAGCCCCGCGCCGCCGGCCGATAGTCGTTGGGATCCTTCGGCTCGGCCAGCGCGAACACGCCCCAGACCTGGATGCGCTGTGGCGCCTGCTCGTTCGGCTCCATGACGACCTTGTCGACGCGGGCGTAGATGCCGGTTCTGTCGCTCGCCTGCAGGACTGTGCCCGCGATGGCGCCCGCGAGCGCCACGAGCATCACGGCCGTAAAACGGGTCGGTTTCATTCGCGCCTCCTGCCCGAGAAGACGGACCGGGCGGCCAGGCTGTTAACGCTTGCGGGCCAACCTGATGTATTTCTTACTGCGCAATGAAAGTGCTCAAGTTCGGTGGATCGTCCCTGTCGACCCCTGCCACCATTCGCCAGGTCGCGAAAATCGTGCTGGCCGCCCGCCGCCGCGAGCCGCTGATTGTCGTGGTGTCCGCCTTTGAAGGGATCACGAACCGGCTGCTCGAGTGCGCGCGGATGGCCGAGCGGGCCGACCCGGCATTCGAGGCGGCGTTCGAGCAGATCGCGCGGCGTCATCGGACGGCGGTGACGCAGCTCGTCGCGCGCGGCCGCGCGCGCGCCCGCGCCGAAGTGGACGCGCTGCTCGCCGAGCTCCACAGCACGCTGCAGGGCATTCATCTGCTGCGCCACTGCCCGGTGCGCGCGCTCGACATGACCGCGAGCTTCGGCGAACGGCTGTCGGCGTTCATCGTCTCGGCGTACCTGACCCAGAAATATCCGGCGGCGTTCGTCGACGCGCGCGACTTCCTCGTCACCGACGATCAGTTCACGCACGCGAACGTGATTTTCAAGCGCACGAACCCGCGCGCGCGGAAGCTGTTCACGAGGCTCTCGAAGAAGCATCGCGGCCGCGTGATTCCGGTCGTCACCGGCTTCATCGGCGCGACCGAAGACGGCCAGACGACGACGATCGGGAGGAACGGCTCGGACTACAGCGCCGCGATCGTCGGCGCCGCGGTCGACGCGTCGATCATCGAGATCTGGACCGACGTCGACGGCGTGCTGAGCGCCGACCCGCGCGTCGTGCCGTCGGCGTTCGTCCTGCCGCAGATGACGTACGAAGAGGCGATGGAGCTGTCGTACTTCGGCGCGAAGGTGCTGCACTCGGCCGCGATCGCGCCGGCGGTGGCGCGGCGGATTCCGCTGCTGATCAAGAACACGTTCAAGCCGGACGCGCCGGGGACGCTGATCTCGACCCGCAGCGACGACGGCGGGAAGCTGGCGAAGGGGATCACGTCGGTCGGCGATCTCGCGCTGCTCACGCTGCGCGGACCGGGGATGGTCGGCGTGCCCGGCGTCGCCGAGCGGTTGTTCCGCACGCTCGCGGCGCGCCACGTCAACGTCGTGCTGATCTCGCAGGCCTCGTCCGAGCACACGATCTGCTTCGGCATCCGGAGCGCCGACATCACGCGCGCGGTCGACGCCATCCGCCACGAGTTCCAGTTCGAGTTCCACGAGCAGTCGATGCAGGTCGACGTGAAGAGCGACCAGGCGATTCTCGCGGTCGTCGGCGAAGGGATGAAAGGGCACCCTGGCGTGGCGGGCAAGGTGTTCGACTCGCTCGGCCGCCAGAACATCAACATCAGCGCGATCGCGCAGGGCGCATCGGAGCGCAACATCTCGTGCGTCATCGACACCGCGGATCAGGTCCGCGCGCTGAACGCCATCCATCAGGGCTTCTTCGAGACGCGCAAGCGTCTGGCGCTCGTCGTCATCGGCGTCGGCAATGTCGGCAGCGCCGTGCTGCGCCAACTGCACCAGCAGCGCGACTACCTGCTCTCGAAAGGCTTCGACGTCACCGTCGTCGGCCTGGCGAACAGCAAGCGCTTCGTGGCCGACGCGAAAGGGATCAACCTCGGATCGTGGGAGTTCGCGCTGCAGTCGTCACCGGACCGGATGGATCGCGAAGCGCTGGCCGGGCGCATCGCGGCCATGGAGCTGACCAACGCCGCGCTCGTCGACTGCACGTCCGGACCGTCGATTGTCGACGCGTATCCGGCGTTCATCGACGCGAACCTCCACATCATCACGCCGAACAAGTGGGCGAACGCGCTGCCGTGGCGCCGCTACTCGGCGCTGATGGAGCTGCTCGAGCGGCGGCAGAAATATTTTCTGTTCGAGGCCAACGTCGGCGCCGGGCTCCCGGTCGTGTCGACGCTGCGCGATCTGATCGCGAGCGGCGACGAGATCGTCCGCATCGAGGGCATTCTGTCGGGGACGCTCAGCTATCTGTTCAATACCTTCGACGGGACGGTGCCGTTCAGCACGCTCGTCGCCGATGCGCTTCGCATGGGATTCACCGAGCCCGATCCCCGTGACGATCTGTCGGGGACGGACGTCGCGCGGAAGCTCCTGATCCTCGCGCGCCAGATCGGATTGACGATGGACCTGGACGAGGTGCAGGTGGACAGCCTCGTGCCGAAGCCGCTGGCGCGAGGAAAGTTCTCGGAGAAGGTGTTATCCGCGTTCGCGCGCTACGACGGCCAGATGAAGGAGCGCTTCTCGCGCGCGGCCGCTCGCGGCAACGTGCTGCGGTACGTCGGCACGCTCGAGAACGGGCGGGCGCGCGCCGGATTGAAGGAATTTCCGCGTCAGCATCCGGTCGCCGTCGCGAAGGGCAGCGACAACGTCATCGCGTTCACGACGAAACGCTACGCGCACACGCCGCTCGTCGTGCAGGGCCCGGGGGCCGGCGCCGACGTCACGGCGATGGGCGTGTTCTCCGACGTCCTCAAGCTCCTCCACTATCTCCCACGATGATCCCGCGTCAAAAAATGCAACCACGAAACCACGAAAGCACGAAAAGTGATGGGTCTTTTTCGTGTTTTCGTGTTTTCGTGGTTGCATTTCAGCGACTCGAGCCTTAACCGAGGTTTGTGAAGACACATGGTCGCCGCGCTGTTCCTCACGCTGCAATTGTCCGCCGCGATCGACGGCCACCAATCGATCGGTCTCGGCCGCCGGCGTCGGATCCAATCAGGGGTACGGGCTCGACGCGGCGTTTTCGTTCACTTCCGCCGTACGAACGGGACGCTCCGCTTCAGCCCGCGGCCGAAATCGATCAAGGCGGTGCGCAAGTTCACCTATCAGGGGATGTTCGACACGACGAGCGATCTGCTGGCGAGGCCGGGCCTCGTGCGCGGCCTCAAGAACCGCGCGTTCGTGGTGAAGATCAATCGGCTGCTGCGATTTTGAGCAACTGTTTTGCATCCTCCCATGGCAGCAGGTCGAGGGCGTCGTCGATCGAGAACCATCGCTTCTCGCGGCCGTCGGTCTCGGCGGATTCGGATCGCGGGCGGATCAGGAAGTACTGCACGCTGACGTCGTAGCGCCCGTTGTTGAACTCCAGCGGCGCGCCGATCGGTCCGACGAGCTCGCCGTCGACGCCCGCTTCCTCACGCGTCTCGCGCAGCGCGGCCTCGGCCGCCGACTCGCCCGGCTCGATGTGACCTTTGGGAAAAATCCAGACGCTGGGATCTTTCTTCGCACGGACGAGAAGAACAGACAGACGATCGCCGTCCTTTCGGACGACGATCCCTCCAGCCTGCGGGACGGCACGGCCATCAGCCATGAGCCAGCAGCCATTCCGCCTTCGCTCGCAGCGACATCGAGCGAGCTACGGCGGACAAGCTAACGCTGCGGCGTTGCGCTGGTGGTGACGACCGGCTTCGCTTTGCGCTCCTCGACGAGCCGCTGATACTCCGCATCGTCCAGATAGACGATGTTGAGCCAGACCTGCAGCATGTCGTCGACGCTGCGCTCGCCGAAGCCGACCCACATCGCCGGATCCGGATTGCGCTTGTTCGCGGACGTGTTGTCGTGGATGCCGATCAAGTGCAGCATCGTCCCCGCCGGCAGCAGCGGCGCGGCCTCGTCTGCGTAGACGTAATTGATGTGCCAGTTGAAATCGAAGTGATCGACTGAACTGAGAATCTGCGTGCGGTTCGTCACCGGATCGATCGCTTCCACCGTGAGCCCGCGGCCGCGCATGTGCATGTGCGGCTGGAAGGCGTCGATGCGCGCGTTGCGCGCCAGCCGGAAGTAGCCGTCGGTGCGGACGACGGTGTTCGGCGGCACGTCGAGCTCGTCGTTCGGGATGTTGCG